>JBEKCT010000078.1:0-15476 GCA_050014715.1 Anaerolineales bacterium
AGGGTATGCAGAAAGTGCTGACGACCAAGCAGTTGATGGCTTTGCAGACCGAAACGGATCACGTCTTCGTTGACCCCGCCCTGATCGAGTATGCGGTGAAGCTGGTAACTGCCACGCGCAGTCCAAAAGATATTGGTTTAAAGGAATTGGAACATTACATCATGTTTGGCGCCAGTCCACGCGCCTCGATTAATCTTATCCTGACCGGCAGGGCGCTGGCCTTTGTAAGGGGACGGGATTACGTCCTGCCGCAGGATGTTTCCGATATGGCGCTCGACGTGATGCGCCATCGCCTGGTTTTAACCTATGAGGCGCTTTCAGATAATGTGAGCAGTGACGACATATTGAAGAAAATCCTCGATCGGGTTCCGCTTCCCGTGGTGCCGCTCCATGAGCATGCAGATGACCGTGTCCACGCCTGAACGGGTCCTGCAACGGCTCGACTGGCAGGTTATCCGCCGCCTGGATGGACTTCTGCAGGGCGATTATCGCACCCTGTTCTATGGGTATGGGGTGGATTTTGCCGATCTGCGGGAATATCAGCCCGAGGACGATATTCGCTATATCGATTGGAATGTCACCGCGCGCATGAATACACCCTACGTGCGACAATATGTCGAGGACCGCGAAATCACGGCTTGGTTTCTGCTTGATCTCAGCCCGTCGATAGACTTTGGCACGGTTCAAAGTTTGAAGCGGAATGTGTTGATCGACTTTGTGACCACACTGGCCCGTTTGTTGACCCGCCACGGCAATCGGGTGGGTGCGATTTTTTACGACAGCCATGTCGAGAAGATGATCCCGGCCCGCGGCGGCCGCATCCAGGTGTTACGCCTGACCAATGATCTGCTCAAACAGCCTCAATTACCACGCGCTCCTTTCACCAACCTGAATCCCCTGCTCGAAGGTGGTTTGTATTCAGTTAGAAAACGCAGTCTCGTGTTCGTGATATCGGATTTCATTTGCACGCCGGGCTGGGAGCGTACATTGAATTTGCTTAACCAGCGTCACGAAGTGCTCACCGTCCGCCTGTGGGATCCACGCGAAATCCAGCTCCCGGATATGGGTATGATCGTGATGGAAGATGCCGAGACAGGCGAGCAAATGTTTGTGGATACCCACGACCGAAAATTCCGGCAGCGCTTTGAAGAAGCGGCCCGGCAGCGTGAGGCTGACCTGGGGCAGGCTTTCAAGCGTGCCGGGGTGGACGTTTTAACGCTCTCGACTGAAGAGGATTTGGTGCAAGCGATTGTGCGCTTTGCCAGCCTGCACCGCCGGCAGGGCCGGCAACGAAAGTAGCCCGGGTTTTTCCTATGACCTTCATCTGGCCTTTCATGCTTTTTTCCCTGGTATTAATCCCGCTATTCATCGGAGCATACCTTCTGATGCAGCGGCGGCGCAGGAAATTAACCGCCAATTACAGCGAGTTTGGTTTCGGAGCGGGCGCCAAAGGAAACCAGCTTGGCCTGCGCCGCCATATTCCCGTGGTATTTTTCCTTGTGGGTCTCACCATCCTGGCAATTGCCCTGGCACGCCCGCAAGCCGTGGTTGCCCTGCCCAAACAAGAAGGCACGGTCATCCTGGCTTTTGACGTTTCCGGCAGCATGGCGGCTGATGATATAAAACCCACCCGAATGGAGGCTGCCAAAGCTGCCGCGCTCGACTTTGTGAAACACCAACCGCTCTATGTGCAGACGGGCGTTGTCGCTTTTAGCGACACCGGATTATCCGTGCAGGTGCCCACCAGCGATCCAAGCGCGGTCATGGCAGCCATCAACCGCCTGGCCCCGCAAAGTGGTACCTCGGTGGGACAGGGCATTCTCGCCTCGCTTAATGCGATTGCGACTGGAGCCAGCGGTGGGCAACCGCCGGAGGTTTACAGCAATCTGCTGCTTACGCCCACTCCCACGCCCACGCCAGTACCTCATGGAACCTTTACGCCGGCCGTCATCATCCTGCTGTCCGACGGCGAAAACAACGAAAACCCTGATCCGCTGGCGGCCGCCCAAACGGCTGCCGACCGGGGCGTGCGCATCTATACTGTTGGCATCGGCAGCCCAACCGGGACAACCGTGCATATCAATGGTTTTTCCTTGCATACGCAACTTGATGAGGCCACCCTGCAACAAATCTCCCAGATCACCGGCGGCACCTATTACAACGCCCAGAACGCTCAAGATTTGCTAAAGATATATGATCATATCGATACGCAAATAATGAGTAAACCGGAAAATACCGAACTCACGGCGCTTTTTGCCGGTGCAAGCATCTTCTTTATGGTCATCGGTGGCCTGTTATCCCTCCTGTGGTTCAGCCGCCTTCCGTGAGTGTCCAACCATCTCCCGGCCAAGGATTTGGAAAATGCGAATGATTAATTTGGTTAGGAGCTATTAAATGGAATTCCTTTGGCCCGAATTTCTTTTTCTGCTGGCATTAGTCCCAGTGCTGGTCGGGCTGTATATCTGGATGTTACGACACCGGCGATTCGCGGTGCGTTATTCCAGTCTGGAATTGGTGCGCGCCGCTTTGCCTAAAAAATCCAATTGGCGCCGCCATCTCCCGGTCGTCTTGTTTCTTCTTGGCCTCACCAGCCTGATAATCGCCCTTGGACGCCCGGTGGACATCCTGAACGTACCCACCAGCCAGACTACCATCATCCTGACCATCGATGTTTCAGGCAGCATGCGCTCCCGCGATATTCAGCCCAGCCGCCTCCAGGCAGCCGAGGAAGCCGCCTTCTCCTTTGTGCAACATCAGAAATCTAATACGCAAATCGGGCTGGTGGCGTTTTCCAGTTTTGCCGAACTCATCCAGCCGGCCACCACCGACCAGGCTGCACTCCAGGCTGCATTGGATAGTTTAAACGTTGGCCGCCGGACCGCCATCGGAAGCGGAATTCTGGTCGCCCTGGATGCCATTTCCCAGATGGACAAGAATGTTGCCCGTAGCATTACCGATACCCAGCCGGGCGTGGAGCCCAAGCCGGTACCCAAAGGCGATTATGCGCCGGATATCATCGTGCTGCTGACCGATGGAGACAGCAACGCCGGGCCCGACCCAATCGCTGCGGCGCAGCAGGCGGTCGATCGCGGGGTGCGGGTCTATACCATCGGCTTTGGCACCGTAAGCGGGCCGAATGCCTCCCAAAGCCCGTTTGGTGGATTCGGAAATTTTCAGGGCGGCGGGGGCGGTTTCTTTGGCGGCGGCGGTCGCATGGGGCTTAACGAAACCATGCTAAAGCAGGTTGCCTCCATGACCGGTGGAACGTATCACCTGGCTTCAAGCGCCAGCCAGCTCGAAAGTGTTTTCGCCGGTCTGCCGACTTACCTGATCATCAAGCATGAGGTGCTTGAAACAAGCGTCTTGTTTGTGGCCCTCGGCGCGCTCCTGGCTGGTATCGCCATCCTACTGTCATTGATCTGGCGCCCACTACCTTGAGCCATTCGTGAATTTGAAAATAAGCGCGGAGTAGATCAAAAGACCTGCACGACTTGCTCGCCAGCAAGCCTGGCGGTAAAAATCTTTCCAGGGCCAGCTTCTGGTATTCCTGTTAAGTGACCGGCCGTACCGCGAAAAAAGCGGTCAAAGCCGAAAGTTGGAGGGCTGTAGTCTGGTCGGGTATTGCTCCTATTAATAATGTTGGATTCTTAGGGAAGCATTTTAGGCGGTTATTATCCCTTTCATTCCATCCCCTTCCATCGAAACCAGTTTTACAACATCCATTTGATTCCATCTTGGCGCCGGGGCAATGGCCGTGACGCGCAGGTAGTTATCCGTCAATCCTTCCAGCGTCCAGCCGGCTTCGGTCAACCGGCTGGAGGCCTCCCATAGCACGGGTAACCTGTGCTGGAGGAAGCCGGACTGATAAACCCGGGCTGAGTCTTCTACTACGGCCCGCAATACGGCGTTGCGCTCCTTGCGGATTTCGGGCCGGATCTGTGAATGCATTCGTGCGGCCGGTGTGCCCGGACGAGCCGAAAAAGTAAAAACGTGCCCTCCGGCAAAATTCATGCTCTTGACGAACTCGACTGTCTCCGAGAACTCAGCCTCTGTTTCGCCGGGGAATCCCACGATGATATCCGTGGTAATGGCAACTCCCGGAATAGCTGCCCGGGCGGACTGTACCAGGTCTGCGAAAGATGCGGGAGTGGTCTTACGCCGCATGCGTTTGAGCACTGTTTCGCTCCCGGATTGCAAAGGCAGGTGCAAGTGGCGGCACAAGCGTTGATCCCGCCAGAGCGAAAAGAAACCCACCTGCAGATCCCAAGGTTCGAGAGAAGACAGGCGTAAACGCGGGACGGAAGTACGGTCGAGCAGAGTGGATATCAATTGCTCGAGCCGTTGCGGATCTGGAAAGTCGCGCCCCCAGGATCCGAGCTGGACACCTGTCAACACGAGTTCCTTTGCCCCGCCTGCCAATGCCGCCTGCACATCGATGAGGATATTCTCCACCGAACGTGACCGGCTGGCGCCGCGCGCAACGGACGTAATACAAAAAGTACAGGCATTATCGCAACCGTCCTGGACCTTGATAAAGGCGCGTGTGCGGGCATGCAGGCCGGGCAGGGGCTGCCGGGCCAGCGGTTCGAGGTCAAAAAAATCCTGTGGCAACCCGAGCAGATCAGCCGCCAGCCTGTCTTTTTGAAGGTTGGAAACAACCCGGTGGACACCGGGAAGGTTGGCAGCCGTGTCCGGCTCCAGGGTGGACCAGCAGCCGGTTACGACCACTTCACCAGCCCCCAGCCGCCAGGCCCGGCGGATGGCGGCGCGCGAATCCGAGGCGGCCTGCGAAGTGACCGAACAGGTATTAACTACTGCCAGGTCTGCCTGGGTTGCCGTGGGGACAATTTCGTGCCCGGCCAGCCGGAACTGGCGGGCCAGGATTTCGATTTCCGCCTGATTCAAGCGGCAGCCAACGGTGTCCAGGAATATTTTCATGATCTGATTATGGAAAATACTGCTCCAGCAAACGGCTGGCCTGCCAACCATTTGGACCTTCCGGGTCCAAGGTTTTGGCCTGGTTAAGGTTCAAGAAAGCAGCAGCCCGGTCGCCGGTTTCCATATATAGTAGTCCTAGGTGCAGGTACGGTGCCGCCTGGCTCGGGTCCAGTTCAACGGCTTTCTTCAAAAGCGCCTCTGCACCGACCAGGTCATTGGTATCCAGCAGAATTTGCCCGGCGATGTCGTCCGACTGCCAGTCTTTATTGTCCAGTTCAACCAGCTTGCGCACGGCCGGCAGGCCGGTGCCAGAAAGATCCAGATTGTTGCGCAGGCTGAATTCTGCCAAGGCCCTCCAGAACGTAGATTCGTTTGGCGAAAGTTCAGTGGCACTTTGGTAATATTGGAGCGCACTTACCAGGTCACCGGTCTCTTCGTAGGCTTCACCCAGGGCCATCTGCCAACCGGGATTCGCCGGTTCCAACGCGGCGGCTTTTTGAATGGCTGCCAGGGCCTGCCTGGGTTGTTTTTGGCGTTGGAGGTATAGGCCGTAGAGACTCTCCACCATGGCTGAATCGGGGTTGAATGCCAGGGCCTTTTTAATCTCAACCGACCCATCCTGACCCTGCTGCTGTTTTGCCTCGCCCAGCCAAGCCCAGGCTTCCGCATAATCCGCGCGAACGCTGATGGCATTTTGGAAGGCCTCGGCAGCCAGCGACCAATTACCCAATGCACCCAAAGCCCGCCCGGAGGCCATGAGTTGAACAGCACGGTCATCTGAAAGGAGAGCTGTGTTCAAGGCACTCCGCAAACTTTCGACAGAAGTATCCAGTGATGGATTGAGTTGTAATGACTGCATCAGTTCGGACAAAGCATCGGCCGGGGAGGTAGCTGCAAGAAGCAGACCCAATCTGTAATGAGCAGCAGCATCGCCTGGCTGGTACACCAGGAATTTTTGCCAGGTATTAATTTCATCGGAATAAAGTGCCAGAAGCTGGTACCCATGGGCGATACGCGGCAGGAGAATCGATGGAGCCCCTCCCCTGTCCAATAGTTGTTTCCAAAGGTCAATGGCCATTCCTGGATCACCGAGTGCAAACTCGGTATCGCCATAATCCATATACCCATCCGGAGAGAGCGCTTGTCGCTGGACTGCATCTTCATAAAAACGCTCAGCTTGGGAATAATCATTCCCGGTCAGATAAGCCTGGGCGGCCTTTTCCCACAACGAAGGCTCCCACGGCAGGCGCAGCGCGGCCGTGGCGTAGGCGGATGCAGCCGAGATATAGTTTCTGTCCTCATCGAACTGGAACGCTTTCCGAATGTCCAGAATACCGGCAGCAGGTCTTGGGACCAGAATCAGCACCAGCAGGAGGATTACGATCACGACATTGCGGATTAATGCCTGCAAGGGGGAAGGTTTCGTCACAAACTGGATTATAAATCAGTCGTTGGTCAAAAATGATAGTGCTCTTTATTGTGAAAATGCTATATGCCCTTCCTGTAAAATCGGTTAAACTTATAGTAAGGACTATAATAGCGCAGGCGGTCAACTATGAGTCAGTTTCTGGGACAAATCTATACGCTGCTTACCACCCCTCCGGGGAATCTTGTCTACCATATTGTACTGGTGTTTGCCATTGCCGGTGCATTTCAGGGGGCTGTCCAATCCCTGCGCTCCAGCAATTTTCCACAAGCCCGGCGGACGGTCATCGGGCTCAGCGTTATGTTGGGCCTGCAACTGTGCCTGTTTGCTATAAGCGCATTGACCTCGCTGGGCCTGGTCAATGCACAATTGGTATTGCCTCCGCTTGACCGGGCGGTGACGCTGCTCACCCTGATCTGGATCGGCTGGTTATGGGCTTTCCCGGAACCTTTGCGCCTGGCTGACGCAGCCATGCTCCTGCTGAACTTGCTGGGTATTATTTTGTTAGGCCTCACGCTGTTTTTTTGGATTCAGAAACCGTCCAGTTCCTTTAACCGCTCCGGATATGAAATCGTTTGGCAGGTTTTCAGCATTGCAGTCATCCTGATCGGGGCCGTGGGGCTTGTTCTGCGCAAACCGAATGGCTGGAGCAATGGTCTGGCCATGCTTATCCTGGGTTTTTTGGGACACCTGGCCAGCCTGGTCTTTCCAATGGATGGTAATTTTCCGGGTTTCGTCAGGTTGGCGCAACTTGCCATGTTCCCCATCCTGCTGACTCTTATGCAACGATTTCCAGTTCCGAGCGCGTTGCGCGCGCCCATTGCAAAATCGAAGAACACCGATCACCCCATCCAGGAACGCCGGCGCTACAGCACGGACCCCAAAACGTTCCATGCCCTGTTAACGCTGGCGGCTGAGACGGAACCCGGCAAGATTGGCCAGGAATTGACCCATGGTATTGCCCAGGCCATGTTGGCTGACTTATGTTTCCTGATCACGGTGGGGGAAGATAATGGCTTGTCCATTTGCTTTGGCTATGATTTGATCCGGGAGGAAAATCTCGACGGGACCATTATTAACCGGGACAGCATTCCTCTGCTCGCCGACGCCATTCAACAGGGGCGCTCCCTGCGCCTGCCGGCCAGCAGTACCTCGCCAGACCTGAAGGGTTTGGGACAAATCCTCAGCTTGAGCAACCCCGGCAATCTACTCAGCGTTCCGGTGTCAAGGCCCGATCACGGACCTCTTGGCAGTGTTCTGATCCTCTCTCCATATTCCAACCGCCTGTGGAATGCTGACGACGAAGCCTTCCTTTCCAATGTCACCAACCTTTTCATCCCCATTCTCGAGCGTGTGCAACGGATTTCCGACTTGGAAACAGAACGAGACCATTCCGTTGAGGAAGCCCATTCTGTTATGGAACAGGCCACCGAAGCCAAGAATAAGTACGAACAATTGTTATCTGAAATGGAAAGCCAAGGTGAAAAAATCTCTCAATCGCAAGTGCAGGCTGAGAATATGGCTGCCTTGCTGATTATGCAGGAAGAGGCGCAAAAGAACATTGAGCAATTGAAAGCTGAGAATGAGAAATTGCGCAATGCCGGTGGTTTGCCGAAGGTTCCCGATGACCAGGCGGAGCGTGAAATGCGCCAAATTCTTGAAGAGATGGCTCACATGCAAAACGCTCTGGCAGACGCGAATATAAAGATCCTGGAACTGGAGAAACGCCCGGCTGCTCCCATCACCAATGAACAAATAGAAGTGATCGCTTCCATCTCCCAGGAACTGCGCCAGCCCATGTCTTCCATTGTCGGTTACACAGACCTGCTGATGGGCGAATCGGTCGGTGGTTTGGGCGCACTGCAGCGGAAGTTTGTTGAGCGGATCAAAGCCTCCACTGAGCGCATCGGCGGACTGGTGGATGATCTGATCCAGATCACCAACCTGGAGACCGGGAAGATGGAATTCAACCCGGAGGAAATTGACCTGAACCTCATCATCGATAACGCCATGGCATATACCAGCACACAGATTCGCGAGAAGAACATCACTCTTCGGCTGGACCTCACTGGAACTACCCCGCATATCCACACCGATCGCGATGCTCTTCAGCAAATTCTGATTCATTTGCTCCAGAATGCCACGGCTGCAACGCGTGCTGAAGGAAATATCACCCTGCGTGTCCAGATGCAGAATGAGGATGGCCACCAATTCATCTCCATTCAGGTGTCCGACAATGGTGGAGGAATTTCCTCGGAAGATCTTCCGCGGGTCTTTGCACGCCGTTACCGGGCCGAACATTCGCTCATCCAGGGTGTGGGTGATACCGGAGTTGGACTTTCCATTGCCAAGGCACTGGTTGAGGCACAGAATGGTCGGATCTGGGTCGAAACTGAAGCAGGGGTGGGTTCCACATTCAGCGTCCTGATGCCTGTCCTGGAAAAGTCGCCCCAAGAAAACCAGTAATGAAGAATTTACAACAGATGTTCCTGGGGATTTTCATTGCCCTGGCCTCGATTGGCTTACTGCTAGGAGGCTTTTCGCTCTCACTGGCTGAGGGAAAAATCAATGCCTCTTCCACTGCTACACCCACGCCATCGCCCACGCCAACTTCCACATTGACACCAACTTCATCTCCGACCTTGCAGACATTCATACCGTCGGAATTTACTAGTCCATCGTTGGAAGCTCCCACGACTTTTCCAACCTGGACTCCCAGCTTAACTCCCAGCTTAACCCCCAGTTTGACCCCCAGCTTGACTTCCACCCTGCCTACACCAACGACAAATTGCCCGCCGCCGGTGGGTTGGTCGGCCTATTTTGTCCAACCCGGCGAAATGCTTGTCAGTATTGCAACGCGCTATGGGATAAGCAGTGCCAGGCTTCAAACTGCCAACTGTTTGTTAACGACAGAATTGATTCCCGGAGTGGTCATTTACGTTCCTCCCATACCCACCCATACTCCTTTGCCTTGCGGTGCTCCGCACAGTTGGATCGTCTATATCGTTCGACCCGGTGATACGCTCTACCGCCTGAGTATTGCCTACGGGATTACCGTTGCGGACCTCCAGCGTGCCAATTGCCTGGGCAGCTCCACCCTTCTGCATACCGGGCAATTATTATATGTGCCACCATGGCTGCCGCATCCTGCCTGGCCTACCGCTCCGTTCATATTCTTCCCAATCAGCCCACAGACCAGTTTTCCAACGGATACCCTCATTCCAGCCGCTACTGATACACCTGCAGAGGCACCCACGGCAACAGCGTTTTCGGTTGCTGCATGAGTTGAAATCATGAGCGCCAATGAAAGCCAACCTGAAAGCGGTATAGCAAAACAAGCCAGGGTTTGTCATTATCTAGGCTTATTGGAAGATTCAAAGACAACTTTGTCTTTTCCATCCAGCTCCAATCTTTGCTATCATGCCAAACCGCTGGCTTCCCCAAACATGGAATATCAACGCCTGGTCTGTCTTAAAGGTCGGCGGCATACTCTTTGCCCGGTCTTTCTCCGGAGTGAGATCGGGTCATTACCTCCAGATATAAGTGACGGCCCGGCAACCATGTTGTTATTGGGAATGCCAGTCGAAAAGAGGGTGCTCCTGCCATTATGGCTGGGCTTTGTTGTGCTCGTTTTGGGGTTAACCGGATTAATGTGGTTGATCAGTAATCAAACTGGCAGGACTCCCGGAAGCCCCATCCCAACCTCCACTTGGCTGCCTTTTGCATCTGAAACGATCCCGGTTACTGCTATTCCAATATTTCCGAATATTGATCCTTCTGTGACAGCGAATGTGGATGATCCTGTTTCCGCATATATTGGAACCATAACGCCCCAACTTCCTACATTGTTTAGTATTACCCCCATTCCAACCCAAACCAAGATCTTATGTGGCTCACCGGACACCTGGGTCGTTTATATAGTTCGGCCCGGCGATTCTCTCTACCATCTCAGCCTGGTCTTTGCGATTACGATTGCCGAACTCCAGCGCGCTAATTGCCTGGGCACTTCCTCAATCCTGCACACCGGGCAATTACTTCATGTGCCTTCTACAGCCCCGCTTGCACCCTCGCCGACCATACCCTAAGTGGTGATACCAACGTCTACACTAACCAATACACAGGAATTTACTCCACCCACCGAGACTGCCACGACAGCTCCCGTCGATACGGCAACAGCAACTTCCTTCACTACCGAGGTACCCACAGATACACCTGCCTCCCCATAATAATTCCTGGTTTGTAGGAGCCTGCCAGCTCTTCCCTTGCAAGCCTTTATTCCAGGTCAACCCGCATGAATTGCTCTAATCGCATCATTTTGTTTACGAGTGTCAGGATTGCTTATTGTTGTCACCCCGGATTTGGGCCATGGTCCCGATCGTCAAGGAGCGGCACCTCCCGGCGAATCCGGAAAAAAGTTGAAGAACTGGTATGAAACGAATACTGCTAACAGTTGTACTTATATTAATTTTGACAGGCTGTGCAATCCCCCCGGGGAATGCTGGCGGCTTGCAGTCTGCCGCCACTCCTGCGAACCTGTTTCTGGTCACCGTGCCGGATGACGCGACTCCCACCCTGACTCCTTTCCAGCCTTTTCAGGATGAAGGGACTACCGGTCCAAATTCTTCCATCAATGGCACAACAACATCGAATGAGCCGACCGCCACAGTAGACCTGAATGCAATCCTTCCCGACAACACCACCCAGCAGTCGTTCTATGCTCCGCCATATGCTCCCAAATCCTTCCCTGTTCTGACAGATACCCAGACAGTTACCTTCGCGCTGCTTGGTTCCGACGTTCGTCCCGGCCAGACCTATTTTCGGACGGATACCATCATTGTCGCCGCAGTCCGCCCGGCAACCGGTCAGGTCACACTTATTTCTGTCCCGCGCGACCTGTATGTGTATATCCCCACCATCGGCATGGACCGCATAAACACCGCTTATGAGTATGGGCAGATGCATAAATATCCCGGAGGTGGTGCGGGCCTGCTAAAAGCCACCTTTCTTTACAACCTGGGTATCCGCATAGACCATCTGGCAATTGTCGATTTCACCGTTTTTACCCGTATTGTAAACACACTGGGTGGGCTGGATGTTCCAGTCTATTGTGCGTACACCGACTGGCATTTAAATAATCCAAACCTTGACCCTAACAATGTGAAGAACTGGTCGATCTTCACCGTTGGTCCGGGTCTCATTCATATGGATGGCGACCTGGCGCTCTGGTATGCCCGCTCTCGTGAAATGTCCAGCGATTTTGACCGTGGTCGCCGGTCGCAGGAGGTATTGCGGGCCCTTTATGGGCAGGCGTTGAAAACCAATGCCATTAGCAAAATCCCGCAACTTTACAACGATTTCAGTTCATCAGTCATTACCGACCTTGGGCTGAACGATCTTTTGAAACTGGCTCCTCTGGCATTGCACCTGAATAATGCAGATATTCGCAGTTATTACATCGGAAAAAACGATGCAACCCCCTGGATGACACCTGGTGGTGCTTCCGTACAACTCCCCAAGGCACCAGTCATCCTGTCCATGCTCCAGCAGGCTCTTTCGCCTTCTCCCATGGCTGTCCAAGCGACCGCGCTGACAGTCGAAGTCCGCAATGGGACACCCAACCCGGCCTGGGATGCCCTGGCTGCCGAGCGGCTTAACTATGCTGGTTATAATACCGTCCTCGCTCCGGCTGACCGGCAGAATTATACCAGTTCCCTATTGTACGATTTGTCTGCCACCCCGGACCTGAACCGCGCCAATTCGCTTCTGTCAGTGCTCGGGTTACCTTCATCGGCTTTTGTCACAGCTCCAAACAAGAGCAGCACAAATTATGTTTTCATTGTCGGGGCGGATTATAAGCCTTGCTTTAACCCCAATGGCTTGGCTCCGTAAAGATTCACTGGGAATTTCCTCCAGATAAGTTGAAGATATTTGAGTGTTTGGCAGGCACCATCCCCTGCGGGTATTCCCAGGGGGAGGTTCTGCGGAGCTGCGCGTCCTTCCCAAGACCTGCATTTTCCTATATTGCTCTTGCAACTCTCGGGCAGTCAAAGTTGAGACACTTCGGGAGTGCGGTGGTGAACTGGTTGATAGGGAGCAATTTCGTTTGACTTTTTTTTACCAATTTGCTAAACTATACGCAGTACGGATCGTCTGGCATTTCGAAATAAGTATGTATGAAAGTATGGCGCATCAGGTACACCCGGAAAGGAGATTCCCATGTACGAATCGTCCACTGCCCACCTTGGCCCGCAAACCGGTCTCATCCCGGCACTCAACTCTTGGGAAATGTACCTTAATGATCAGGGCCGTTCCCTCAACACTGTTAAGGCCTTCTTATCTGATGTACGCCTGTTGACCCAGGTATTGCCTCCAGACCGCACGCTGGGTGCCATTACTACCAGCGATCTGAACAATTTCCTGGGTTGGCTGGAACATGAGCGGGATGTACCATGCTCGCCTAAAAGCCTGGCAAGACGTGTCACCGCCGTCAAATCTTTTTTCCGTTGGTTGCATCGGGGTGGGGTCATCATGGTGGACCCGGCCGAGAAGGTTGTCCAGCATTCCGTGCTCAGCCCTCTGCCCGAGGTCTTGACCGATGCGGAGATCGAAACTGTGCTGTTGGCATCAGATCGCTACCGCCGCCAGACCAAACCGGATGCCCGTCCCTATACATTGTTGGCACTACTTCTTGCCACGGGCATCAAAAAGTCCGAATGCCTGGGAATTCACCTCAATCACGTGGATTTGCAGGCTCCTGAAGGACCGGTCATCTTCATCCGCTATGCCAGCCCGGCGAACCGGTATAAGGAACGTAATCTGACCCTGCCAGAGGAATGGGTTCCTGCATATGAGGAATACCTGAACCAGTACAACCCGGTGGACCGGATGTTACCGTGGTCACCGCGCCGTTTGGAATACCTGCTCGAAGATATCGGCAAGGATGCCGGCCTACCCAAACACCTGTCTTTTGATATGTGCCGTTGGACTTGCGCCTTGCAGGATTACCTGAACAATGTGGAACCGGAGAAAATCCGCCAGAAACTGGGTATATCGAAAATCCAGTGGCGCGAGATCCATTTGAAGTTGAGACAACTTGCTGGTAGTGAGTAGAACAATCTGTTGGGCGAAAAAAGACTCCCTGGTTTTCAAGTCTGCGGGAGTCTTTTTATTTCCAGATGCAAAATATGCCTGGTTGCTGAGGTGATACGGAACGGGTGCCCAATTCGATATCCTGCCACCCAGATGATCTGCTCTCCGGCGCAAACCAGCGGCCATTGCTTGCGTGCCCGCCGGGGCATTTTAATATTCGTAAAAAAGTCCTGAATTTTGATGGTTTGCCCGGCCATCCCAAGCGGGGAGAAAACATCGCCGGCGCGGCGCGGGCGGATCACCAGGCTGTCAGCCGGAAGCCGGTCAGCATCCAGCCAGATAGACCAGTTGCCAGTATTTTTTGACCAATTGTCTGTTGTAGGGCCACAGGATTCGGCCGATAGGATCCAGCCGTTACCCAATTCCAGGTGCTGGGCACCGGCCGTTTTTTGCCGGCTGCTGATCGTGGCAGACTGCTGCACCTGCGGCCAATGGGAAAAAAGAACAGCCGCCTCATATGCTGCGAGGTAGATTTTCCCGTTTTCGCTAAACAAATACAACCCATTAACAAAATCTATTTGCTTGCCTTCAGGCGCCTCGACGAAGTCAGCCGCCCGCGCCAGCGCCGCAAACCCAAAATCGCGCTTGTCTGGTCGCAGGAACTCGGCGGCGCGGCGGATAAGATTCCGTCTCATTCCAGTAGAAAGTCTCGCCAGCCCGGGTTGGTCAAATGCCACCCAATCCTTCCCGGTTTCAACGACAACGTTTTTCCAGGCGTCGGCCAGCAATTCCTGCAATACCGCATGGTCGCCCTGCAAGGCTTGTGCGGTATGCAACACGGATTCTTTGAAGCGCGGGTTGTATTTTTCCAATTCGGGCAGGAGTGCATAGCGCAAGCGATTGCGGAAAAAGGCCTGGTCGGCGTTGGAGGCGTCAAAGTGCGGTTCCAGGGCATGCGCGCGGCAGAAAGATTCTGTGTCGGCGTGCCAGAGTGAGAGCAGCGGGCGGACAAGAGGAATTTGCGGGTCGAATGCCGGCAGCAGCGTCCTGTATTCCATTCCTTTCAGGCCCGCCAATCCAGCTCCCCGTAAAAAGTGCATCAGAATCGTCTCGACCTGGTCGTCGGCGGTATGTCCGACGGCCACGGCCTGCGCGGCATGCTGCCTGGCCGCTGCAAACAGGAATTGATAGCGCAGTGTCCGGGCGGCTTCCTCGAGCGAGAGTCCAATCGCCTCAGCATAAGCCCGCACGTCCGCCGAATCGGTTACGAATGCCAGGCCGAGGCGGCCGGCCCGTGCGGAAACGGAGTCGGCCTCCTGATCCGCTTCGGGCCGTAGTTGGTGGTTGAAATGCGCCACGATGACCTGGTAGCCGGCCGTGTGCAGGATATCGAGCAGGCATAGGCTATCCGGTCCGCCGGAAACACCCGCCAGTACCGGCTTGGCCGGGTCGAGCCCGCATTGATCCTGCAAGATCGTTTCGAGCATCAGGCCTCGCTCTCGATTATATAATCCGTCTTCTTCTGCCCGGCCAGACCGACGATGAAATGATACATGGCGAAGATTTCGAGCGCGAAGGGCAGGTAACCGCCGTAACCCAGCAAGGGCATCTCAAACACATGCAACCAATTGCCCCAGGCAACATGATAGACCCATTTGGGGTAAGAGTAATAATTCCACATCTCCCAGAAAAAGGCGGTTAGAAGAACACCCAGCCAAAGTGCAATCACCGGGCGCCAGTTGCCGACCTTGGTCCATTCCACCAGGGTCCGGTTGCCCAGCCAGATGTTAATCGGCTCCAGGATGAAGTAGAAGGAAATCCAGACGAATGGGAAGAAAATCTTTGGCCAGGCTATCATTACCAGCAGCATCGCCCAGCCGGCCAGGAAAAAGGTAAACGAAGTTGCTTTTGTTGGCCGGATGACCGGTCCCTTGAGCGGCTTCTTGAGATAGCTGCGCATCAACTCGGCGCTGCCGAGCACCGCCGGGATGACCGTGGTGAAATTTAGCGTGGCCCAGACCCA
>JBEKCT010000079.1:0-15437 GCA_050014715.1 Anaerolineales bacterium
AAGGTGGGTTTCAAACCCAGGAACATGCGGTCATACTCATCCGCCTCTATGATGAAATCTTTACCCTTTCCGGCCCGGGCATTAACGCCCAGGTTTGTCAATACACCGCCGACAATAAAAGTTGGATCCTGGTTCATCGCAGATAACAACCAGGCAAGCATGGCTGTGGTGGTGGTCTTGCCGTGCGTGCCGGCGATGGCAATGCCGGTCTTGCCGTCCATCAGGCTGCCGAGGAAATCAACCCGTTTTGCCACCGGGATTCGGGCCGCCTTCGCCGCCACAACTTCGGGATTGTCATCCGGGACGGCCGAGGATCGTACCACCAGGTCGGCGCCAACAACGTTCTTGGCATTGTGGCCGATGTGGATGGTCGCACCCGCAGATTGCAGTTCGCGTGTGAACGAAGATTCGACGCGATCTGATCCGCTCACCGTGTGTCCCATTTCTAGCAGGACGCGAGCGATGGCTGAGAGCCCGGTACCACCAATCCCAATCAAATGAATGTGTGTCATAGCTTAGACGAATACCACGATCACGAAAATGAAGGCGACCACTACCGCGAAGTAGATGCCGGGGATTCCCAGAAGGTTGGGTGGCATAAAGCGGAGCATATTATTCGCGATTGTCGCAATGCTCCCGGTAGGAGCAGAAACGATATCGGAAAATGGATACTTGGCATCTGACATGTAGAACCAGACCGTTCCGGCAATCAGATATCCATTGAGCGCTCCGATGACGATACCCAGAATGGCGTGTTCCAATCTCTCGCGGGTCAACTTGCCTGCGAAACGCTGGAAGTTGACCGTTTGATAACCGAAGAAAACCAGCATGATCAGGATGGTCGTGCGCATCCAGAAAAGGGTGGTACTCTGTTGTGGCAGGAGCACATCCCTGACAAAAGGAATGTAATGTTCCAGCAGTGCGGTGAAAGCCAGCGCCAGGATCACGCTGAAACTGACCAGAATTTCCTTGGCCCAACCGCGCAACCCGCCGATGACTGCGAAAAGTATGACGTACATCCAGAAGACAACCGCAAGACTCATCATGGTCTCTTCTCCTCATCCGGGCAAAGGGCCATAAGTTGGCGACCGATCTGTGCAGCGGAGTCGGAGTGGGAGAGTTGCCGCATGGCACTGCGCATGGCAGCCAATTTTTGAGGCTGATTGAGTAAATCATTAATGGTCGGCAGGAGTTGTTCGGATAGTTTTTCATCTTCAAGAAGTACTGCGGCGGAGTGCCGGACCAGGTAATTTGCATTAACTTTTTGGTACCGCCAGGCATGTGGGTAAGGCACCAGTATCGCCGGCAGGCCGAAGAGCGGATATTCGCCGAGAGTGGAAGCTCCGGCGCGGCTGAGCGCCAGGTCGGCCGCAGCCAGGGCGGCGCCCATCTGCTCGTGCAGGTAAGGGAAGGCCTGGTAGCGGGTGGATTGGATGGTGGGAATGCCGGAAGTTGAACTCTCCTTGAGCGCATCTTTGAAAAGTTCTTCCGCCTTTTCTTTCACAACCGACCAATCCAGTTCGCCGGTGATGTGGACGACCTGTGCGGCTTCGACCAGGGCAGGCAGGTTGGCCAGCACGGCCGAATTGATCGAGCGGGCACCCTTGCTCCCGCCTGAAACCAGCAGGACGGGGATTTCCTCGCTCAGGCCTAATTCCTTGCGGGCTGTCTGGCGAGTCCATCCGGCCAGCTCTGATCGCACCGGGTAACCGGTCACTGTAATTCGTTCCGGGTGTTTAAAATAGGAAAGTGAGTCTTCTGCGGTGACGGCAATTTTTTCTGCAAAGCGGGCCAGGGTGTTCAATGCCAGCCCGGGTTCGATATCCGGGACATACAGCAGGCCGGGTACTTTCCACCCGGCCAGAGCCATGGGCACTGCCACGTATCCGCCGGTAAAGAAAAGCACATCCGGTTTGAACTCGTGCAGAATGCGCCGAGAAGCCAAAATGCCGCGGCCCACCTGCCACAGGTTGCCTGGTAGGGCTCGCAGACCAATGCCATGTACTCCGGCTGCCGGGATGGTCCTGAAAGGAATGGCGTTTCTCTCAACGAGTTGGGTTTCCATTCCGCCTTCTCCACCTATCCAGAGCACTTCGGCATTAACCTTGATGGCTTGCAGCACGGCCAGGGCGGGATACACTCCGCCGCCGGTCCCGCCGGCGCAGATCAATAGTCGCACTATACGACCTCCGTTCTTTGTTTTCAACCGGCACTTTTGAGCCGGAGTGGCGCGATATGCTTAAGAGAATACCGATGGCTGTCAGGGTTGATATCAGGTTCGAGCCGCCTGCGCTGACAAATGGCAGGGCATTGCCTGCCACTGGAATCAGACCAATAATCATGGTCATATTGATGAGCGCTTCGATAATGATCCAGAAGGTTAATCCGGCTGCTATGACCGAACCTAGCAAGTCCGGCGCCCTGGAGGCGATCACGAGGCCGCGCCACAGCAGAATGCCGTACAGGCCGATCAGGGCCAATGCTCCGAACAAGCCCAGTTCTTCCACGATTACGGCGAAAATGCTGTCCGTGGCCGAGAAGGGCAGGCCGATCAACTTGGTGGTGGCATTCCCGATGCCGACCCCGAACCATTTGCCCCGATAGACTGCTTCCAACGACCACAGGACATGGCTGCTCGACTTGAGCGGGTCCTTGAGACCGGCCAGGTAGGAGGCCATGCGGGCGCGGCCGGTGGAACTGATTTGCACCACCAACCACCCAGCCACCAGGGCAACCAGGCAGAACAGGATGATCTGGCGTAATTCTCCGCCTGCTAGGAAAAAAAGCAGCCCGCCCAGCAGGAAGATGGTGATGGTGGCGCTCAGATCAGGTTCCAGATACACCAGACCAGCGATGCCACCCAGGATGACGCCCAGTGGTATCAGGCCCAAATGAATATCATGCATGTATTCCTGCTTGCTGTAGAGCCAGACGGACAGGTAAAGGATCATGACCAGTTTTGCCAGTTCCGACGGTTGGACCGACCCGCCGAAGAAGGTCCGGATGGCGCCGTTGCGCATGTCCCTGGTCAAAAGCACTGCAATCAGCAGGATTACAGCCACCACCATGAGCGGCAGGGCAAAGCGGCGATATAAATGGTAGTCCACCCGCGAGGCCGCGAAGGCGACCAGTATTCCACAGGCCAGGAAGATCAATTGCTTGTTGAACATGAATGTTTGCGAGCCGTAATTCAAATATGAAAAATCGGTGCTGGCTGAATACAACATTAACAGGCCGAAGATGCACAATGCGATCACAGTGGCGATCAGGATCAGGTCACCCGTGGAAGTGCGCTTGCGACGCTGCGGTGCGGTGATTGGCCGGGCCGGTTGGTTTACGAAAGTTCCGATACCCATTTTCTAAAGGCCTTTCCACGTTCTTCGAAATCGTAGAATTGATCAAAACTGGTGCCGCCTGGTGAAAGCAGAACGATACTGCCAGGGCTGGCCACTTGCGCGGCTGCCAGGACTGCTTCATGCAGGTCCTTGCAGCGGCTTACAGACAGGGGCAGCGGCCCCACCGCTCGATCCAGGGCAGAAGAAATTTTTTCGGCCGCTTCGCCGAAGATCACCACATGTTCCACACGCTGCCGTACCACGCCCGCCAGGTCTTCCCAGGGCAGGTTCTTGTCAAGCCCGCCCAGCAGCAGCACAATTGGTTCATTGAAGGAATTAATGGCTGCCAACGTCCGTTCAGGCGCAGTGGCTATGGAGTCGTTGTACCATTGCGCACCGTGCCACTCACGCACATATTCCAGCCGGTGAGCTACGCCATGAAATTCTTCTGCGGCGGAGATCATGGCTTTCAATGGGATACTGGCCGCGTAACCGATGGCGAAAGCTGCCAAAACGTTCATCAAATTATGCGCACCGCGCAACTGGATCTGGTCGCGCCGCACAAGGGGAATTTCCAATCCGCGCTGGCGCAAGTGCAGGGTGTCATCCGCCAGGAAAGTGCCATCCTGTTTGCCTGAGAAGGCACCGGCACCGAAGGAGACCAGCCGGCCGTTCACATTCCGAACCAGGTTCCAGGAGCCTGCGTCATCGCGATTCAGTATCGCGATACCATCAGCACGTTGGAATTCCAGGATGCGACGTTTGGCGGAGGTATAAGCATCCATCGTGCCATGCCGGTCGAGGTGGTTGGGCGTTATGTTCAGAATGGCCGCCACGTCCGGTGAAACGGTCATCTGTTCCAGTTGAAAGCTGGAAATTTCCAGGATTGCCAGGGTTTCGGGTGCCATCCCGTCCACGTAATTCAGCAGGGGATCGCCGATGTTGCCGCCTACAAACGTTTTGTCGGCATCGGCTTTTTTCGCCATCTGCCCGACCAATGTGGTGGTAGTGGTCTTCCCGGCGGAACCCGTGATACCGACTGTCCGGCAGGGAGCCACTTCCATAAATATTTGTGTATCGTTGGTCAACGGAATGCCATGTTCCATGGCTCCGGCCACCAAAGGATTGTCAAGCGGGACGCCGCCGGAGATGCACAGAATATCGGTCTGATCGAGCAGCTCAAGCGGGTGGCTGCCCAGTACCCAGTTTACGGATGAGTTGGCCAAGGCGGAGCGTGCTGCAGACATTTCTGCAGCGGAACGGCGGTCGTTCACGGTCACGATGGCGCCATGATGCGCCAACCAGCGCGCCGCCGCCTGTCCCTGGCGGGCGCCTCCCAGAATGACTACACGTTTACCGTTCCAATCTTTTTTTTGTGCCATGTTTACACCAGCATCAGTCCAATTCCAAGCATCGCTGCTATCAGGCCGATCAGCCAGAAACGCTGCACGATCTGCATCTCTGACCAGCCAAGCAGTTCGAAGTGCAGGTGGATGGGCGCCATTTTGAAGAAGCGCCGCCCATGGGTCAATCTGAAATAAACGATCTGAATAATGTCACTTAACGCTTCACTGACCGGGATCACCGCGATAATCGGCAGTAAAGCCCATTGCCCGGTCATCAGGGCGATCACGCCGATCGTCGCACCCAGCGAAAGGCTGCCCGTATCACCCATGAAAAGTTGGGCGGGGTGGACATTGAACCATAAGAAGCCAAACAATGCTCCTACCATGGTGAAACAAAACCGGCCGATAAAAACCTGTCCCTGTATCAAGGCGATCCCGCCATAGGCTGCAAAGATCGTGGCAGAGATCAGCCCGGCCATTCCATCCAGCCCATCAGTGAAGTTGACTGCGTTCGACATGGCGACGATCACAAAAGCCGCAACCGGAATGTAGAGCCAACCCAATTTGATCTGAAAGTTTATTCCCGGCAGAAACATTTCGGGTACTTTGAGCATGTACCTTAACACCGCTGCAATTACGAGCCCAAGTAAGATCTGCACAGCGAATTTGGTGCGGATGCGCATCCCTTCACCGACGCGTTTACCTTTGACGCCTTGCCAATCATCAATTGCGCCCAGCACGGCGAAGCTGAGCATGACCAGCAAAGGCAATATTACTGATTGCCCCAGGATTCGCATTCCGATCAGGTTGGTTCCATTCAATAAAACGTTAATCAATAATACCGGGATGATGATCATCACACCGCCCATGGTGGGCGTGCCCATTTTGATGAAATGCTTGTCGGGTTCATCCACACGGATCTGCTTGCCAACCTTGAAATGACGCAGGATGCGCAGCAGTGGTCCGCCCCAGATGACGGTCATCATGAAAACCAATCCGGCCAGGCTCATGGCAAGGGTGGTGTCGCTCATGAAGGAACCTCCAGAGCGTTGACTATGCGGTCCATGTGGATGCCATGCGAGCCTTTGACCAGAACCACATCCTTCCCGGTCAAGGACTTCTGCAAATAGGAGATGGCTTCGTTGGTGTTCTCAAATTCCTTGATTTTTCCGGGCTGCATGCCAGCCCTGCGTGCTGCCGTTGCGATCTGGTGTCCGAGTGTTCCAATCGTTATCAATGCGTCGGTGACTTCGGAGGCCCGCACGCCCACGATCTCATGCCCTTGCTTTTCGTACTGGCCGAGTTCGAGCATATCACCCAGCACCGCCACTTTATGACCATCCAATTCGGCCAGCAGGTTGAGCGCTGCCAGCATGGATTCAGGGCTGGCATTGTAGGTGTCATCCAGCATTAATGCACCACTTTCGCTCCTGACGGCTGTCAGACGCAGCTGCGTGTGTCCCTGGCGCAGGCCGTCGATGATCTCCTGCCAGGTCAGGTTGTCAGCCAGGCCGACCGCCGCGGCGCGTAAAGCCGTATGAACGGAATGTTGACCGATCATCGGGATGTGAACATGCAGGGCTTCATGCCGGTAGTGCAACTGGAAGCGGAGGCCTTCCAGCCCCAGACCTTCAACGTTATCAGCCCACAGGTTAGCCTCCGGATCGAGCCCGTAGAAGAAGACGCGCGCCCTGGTCAGTTCGGCCATTTTGGATACCCATGGGTCATCCAGGTTGAGGATGGCAACTCCGTCGCCGGGCAGGGCCTGGACCAATTCAGATTTGCCGCGGAAGATGGCTTCCTGGGTACCAGCCCGTTCAGCATGGACGGTGCCGATATTGGTGACCACACCAATTTTTGGCTGGGCAATCTCGCATAACAGGGCAATTTCACCCGGAACATAAAAACCCATTTCCAGAACGGCCCGCTCATAACCGGCGCTGAGTTTCAGGATGGTCAGCGGCAGCCCGATTTCGTTATTCATGTTGCCGGAGCTTTTTAATGTCCGGTATCGTTGGCTGAGCACTTCGGCGATAACTTCTTTTGTGGTGGATTTGCCGACGCTGCCAGTGACACCCACCACAGTCAAATCCAATTTGCGCCTCCAGAAGCGGGCAATTTGTTGCAAGGCGGAAAGCGCATTTTCCACCAACAGGCAGATGGGCGCATTCAAGTCGGACGGCAAGGAAATTTCCTGTCCAGGCTGCAGGTTAATTGTCAGGTAATCTCCGCTGATTTTGTGCTGGATTAAAGCAAATGAGGCCCCACGCTGGAAAGCATCCGCGACGAAGTCGTGCCCGTCCAGGCGTTCGCCGGGCAGCGCCACGAAAAGTCCGCCGGGAATGGCCAGACGCGAATCCACCGCCGCTTCGGTTATTACTGTGTTCGCCTGGGCGGGGCGGATATTCGTCAGGGCCTCAATTACGTCTGCCAGCGTAAGCATCCAACCTCATTGTCCGTTATTTTGTGTCATTGCAACATCGGGCGGTATGCCCATTAAAACCACCAGTTTCTCGATAACCTGTTTGAAAATAGGGGCGGCTACCACGGAGGCAGCCTTGTTGCTCTGTGGTTTCTCCAGCCACACATATACGAGAAAACGGGGATCATTGATTGGACCCCAACCAATAAATGAAGCATTGATGTTAACGGGGTCGTAACCGGTGCTGGTGGGGATCTGGGCCGTGCCAGTCTTCCCAGCGATGGAATAACCGGCGATAAGCGCGGTGGAGCTTTCTTCCTGCAACGAATCATGCAGCATGTTGGTGATGGTGTGGGCGGTTTCGGCAGAGATGGGATTGCCAACAATGTGCGTTGCCATGTCACTTTGGTGGCCATCACGTACCTCGGCCAGAAGCACGTGCGGGTAGACCATTTGCCCGTTATTGGCCAACGCCGAGGCTGCCATGACCATCTGGATGGGGGTGATGGCCACGCCCTGGCCGAAAGCATTGGTGCCCAGGTCAACTGGCGTCCAATCACCATCGCCGGGGAGTTTCTGCCGCCCGGGGACCTCACCGGCCAGGTCAATACCGGTCAGTTGGCCCAGGCCGAACCGTTGCATATAAGAGTAAAAGGAGTTGTTCCCCATCTTGGTGGAGACCCAGGCCAGGCAGACGTTCAACGAGTTTGCCAGGCAGCCGGTCATATCCTGGTAACCCCAGGCAGCGTTGTTCCAGTCGTGAATGGGAACCCCCCCGACAACAATCGTGCCGGTATCAAGGAAAATGGTTCCGGGCTTGACCGTGCCGTTATCCAGGGCGGAGGCCATGGTAAAGATCTTGGCAACGGATCCGGGTTCGTAAGCTTCACTGATGGCTCGGTTAAAAGGTGTTTCACCCGGGAAGATCTTGCTGACCTGGGTGTAATCGTTCAGGTTCATGCGGGGGGTGGAAGACATGGCCAGGATTTCACCGGTTTTAGGATCCATGACAATGATGGTTCCGGAGGCGGCGCCTGTGCTCACCAGAGCGTCATCCAGGATTTTTTCCACCGAAGCCTGGATTTCACGATCGATCGTCAGGATGAGAGTCTGTCCGGGTTCGATCTGGGGGTAGTCCACCGCCTGGAGTGGGTCGGCCGGAATGAGCTTGGTTACCGGTATGCCAGCCAGGATGTTGTCATATTTCTCTTCCACTCCCATATAGCCGTGATTGTCTCGCGTTACATAGCCAATGATGGTGGAAGCCAGATCGTTTTCGGGGTAACTGCGCATCAGGTGAGCGGTGAAGTGCACGGCATCCAGATTGGGGCCGCCCGGATCGGCCTGGTCATTTTTCTGCATCGTCATTAATTGGTCGGCCTGGTCGGGAGCGACGTAATCTTCGAGGGTGATGTACTGGGCGCCTGCAGGGGCGTTCGTCATTCTTGACAGGGCGTCTGCGGGGTCCATGCCCAGCGCCGATTGGGCGGCCAGTGCGATATCATTCTCCATTTTCAGAGTGGCATCCTTGGCAGCCGGAAAGGCGGTCAGGTCCACGCCAATCTCATAGACGGTCTTGTTCCCGGCCAGCAGGTTGCCATTCCGGTCGTATATTTCGCCGCGCGCCGGATAGAAAGTCTTCCAGATATATGCACCTTGCCCGATAACCCCGGCTACCTCCGGACTGTACTGGATGCGGACAATTTGTACCAGGATGGAAACTCCGATCAAACCCAACATGATGGCCACGGTCAGGTAGCGCCAAAAGGAAAATTTTCTCACTGTTGGCCTCCGGTGGAGGCGGAAGCGACAAGCGTGCGCGTGATCCAATCAAACAGTGATTCGGTGTAAGCGGGCAGGATCACCGGCGCCTGCGATTGGCCCTGGTTGTCAGCCCCCGGTTGGGTCATATCCACGGATGGCTGCGGTACATAACCGGGAACAACTACATACGTGATGGTTCCAGGGTCGACGGACTTGAAGCCCTGGGCTTCAGCCCTTTGTTGCATCGAAGTTACCGAGGTCAGCCCCGCCAGGAGTGTCTCCTGATCGGAATTTGCACGCTGATTGTCGATCAGCTGGTTCTGGAGCAACTGGATCTCGCGCCCTGCCAGCGTGGCGCGGACGGTAATATTCAGGTATATTCCCGCCACCATGGACACTGCTACCAGCCCAAGCAGGAAAAGGCCGATCCATTGACGTTGCACCCGCCAATGGGCCTGACGAACGTGTTGGACGATTTGCGTGACATTTTCCATGTTTAGTCCATTGCTAATCGATAGTCGGACGAGCTACTGCACTTCCGTTCTGCCTGCTGAGCCTGTTTTTAACTTGCTACCAGGGTTCCGCAGGTACTTGCGAGCCAACACCCATTGGCTTATGTTTCTGGCAACTTCTCCGCCACCCGCAGCTTGGCGCTGCGGGCACGCGAATTCCGGTTTATTTCCTCTTCGGTCGGCGTGATGGGCCGCCGGGTAATTTCCAAGATACTCGCTTTATGTCCGCACGTGCACACCGGTTGCCGGGGAGGGCAGATGCAGTCCCTGCTTTCCAGACGGAAGAACTCTTTGACCAGCCGGTCCTCCAGCGAATGGAAGCTGATGACCGCCAGTCTGCCATGCGCAGCCAGTGCTTGCACAGCCAGTGGCAGGGTTTTCTCCAGCGATTCCAATTCGCCATTGACTGCGATCCGCAGGGCCTGGAAGGTCTGCGTGGCAGGGTGGTGGGGACCGTGCCGGCCGGTGGCTTTCTCGATGACATCAGCCAATTGCCGGGTGCCTGTGATTGGCCGGGCCAGCAGGATGGCATGGGCGATGCGTCGGGAAGCGCGTTCCTCGCCGTAACGGAAAAGCACATCCACCAGTTCATCCTCCGGCCAGGTGTTGACAATTTCAGAGGCGGTCAGCGGGTTGGTGGGGTCGAAGCGCATATCCAGTGGCCCATCAGTCAGGAAGGAGAAACCCCGTTCCGGCGTATCGAACTGCATCGAGGAGGCACCCAGGTCGAGCAAGATGCCGTCCACTTTTTTCCAGCCGAGAGCGGCCAGTTGGCCGGGCAGGCTGGTGTAGGAGGCTCTTTTTAAGAAGGCGCGCTCCCCGAAGGGAGCGAGGTTCTGGCGGGCCAGATCGAGCGCCTGTGGGTCCACATCCATTCCGAGCAGCTGGCCGCCTGGCTCGCTGCCAGCCAGCAAACCGGCTGCATGACCAGCTGCCCCGAGTGTCCCATCCACGTAGAACCCTGTCCCTTTCGGGCGTAAAGCGTGTATAATCTCTTGGTAAAGTACAGGTTGGTGCGGCAGTGCCATCTCAGCGAGTTCTCAAATCGAGCAAGGAAAAGCGCTTGGCATTTACATCAGCGTTGATCTCATCCTGCTTCTTCTGCCAGAGTTCTGCCGACCAAATTTCGAAGGTCTCGCCCACCCCAACGAAAACAACCTCGGATTTCAACCCGGCATAATCGCGCAGGTTTGGGCTGAGCAGGATACGACCGGCACCATCTGGCGTTACCTGCAGGGCGTTGCCAATAATGATTTCGCGCAGCAAACGGGAGTCCGGATCGGTCAGATTCAATTCCATCAACCGGTCGTAAAGGATCTGAAATGCCGCTGGAGGCAGTACCATCAGGTCGCGATCCAAGCCAGGGACAACGGTCACACCCTGGGCAGTCTGGTCCCGAAATCGAGCCGGGATTGTCAGGCGGCTTTTATCATCGAAACAGTGATGGTACTGATTTAGAAACATTTGTCTTTTTTTTCTCTCTTACCTGAATGCCGAAGACTTCCAGCATCCCACTTCGTCCCACTTTATCCCACGGACACGCTTATTTTAGCACGATTCACTATTGCGATGCAAGTAGTACTTTTGACCATATCGCGTAGCAATCATTCCAATTTATTTAATGGTATTGGGGGCACAATTCTTTCAGGATACCCAGCATGATCCCTAAAATTTTCCTTCTCCAATCCCCTCGTTGGAACGACTACGAATTACTAGACAGCGGAGGCGGTCAGAAACTGGAACGGTTTGGCCCCTACACCTTTGTCCGCCCGGAAGTGCAGGCATTATGGAAGCCGGCTTTGCCTGCCGAAAAATGGCAGGCTGCCCATGCTTTTTTCGAACCGAGCAGCGAAGAGAGCGGCGGCCACTGGCACTTCAGGAAACCAATTAACGAAAAATGGGAAATGACATATCCTTTATCTCTGCCTCTAGCGGTGGAGGGGCCAGGGGTGAGGGAGCTTCGTTTCACTGCCATGACCACCCCCGGACGGCACCTGGGCGTTTTCCCGGAATGCGCAGACCACTGGGATTGGGTGAGGGAGAAGATAATTAATAAATCAAAAAACAAAAATGGGCAGGCGAATGTGCTTAATTTATTCGGCTACACTGGCCTGGCCACCCTGGCAGCCGCGGCAGCCGGAGCCAGGGTTACCCACGTGGATGCCTCCAAAAAGTCTGTCACATGGGCGCGTGAGAACCAACTACTCTCCGATCTGGGGGAAAAACCTGTCCGTTGGATCGTGGACGACGCCTTGAAATTCGTCGAGCGCGAGGGCCGGCGTGGCATGAAATACGATGGCATCCTGCTCGATCCGCCCAAGTTTGGGCGCGGACCGAAGGGGGAAGTGTGGGAGGTTTACCGATCTTTGCCGGAGATATTGTGGGCCTGTAAAAAGATATTAAATGAAGCTCCTTTGTTCGTGATATTGACAGTGTATGCGGTCAAATTGCCTGCCATCCATGCCCATGCCGCCCTGGCGGAAATAATGCAGGGCTTTGGTGGCAGCCTGGAGTGCGGCGAACTGGTCACCCAGGAAAAGAGCGCCGGGCGCTTGCTTTCCCAGGCAGTCTACGCCAGATGGCAGAGCGGGTAAAGCTTGCACCAGTTGCTTTGTACGTAAGCCTCTTCTCCCGGTTCTCTAATATCTCTCTTTACCCTTATTTGGTACAATTGCCGGAATGATGCCAACAACCGAAAACCAATCCATTCTTGACATTCCTCTTAAACGCTGGTTCCCGGCCAATTTGGAAACCCTACTTGTGATCCTACTACTGCTGGCGGCAATCGTCTCGCGCTTTGCCGGCCTGGGCGACCGCGCCGTCAGCCACGATGAGGTGAACCACGTCGTGCCATCCTACAGCCTTTACACGGGCAACGGCTATCAATACGACCCAATGAGCCACGGCCCGCTCCAGTTCCACATGATTGCCCTCTCTTATGCGCTCTTCGGCGATAATGATTTCACCACCCGCATACCGGCAGCAGTCTTGAGTGTCGTTTCAATCGGTCTGGCCATGCTGGCCTTCCGGCGTTACCTGGGGCGCACCGGCGCCATCCTGGCCGGCGTGATGTTCCTGATCTCGCCCATCATGCTTTTCTACGGGCGCTATGCCCGTAACGAAGCCTATATCGTCGTATGGGGTTTGCTGACACTGTATGCCACCCTGCGGTACCTCGAATCTGGAAAGGCCTGGGCGCTGTTCCTGTTCACTGCCGCCAATGCCCTGCACTTTACCGACAAGGCCACTGCCTATATGTTTGCCGGGGAGATGTTCCTCTTCCTGTTGGCTTATTTTGTGGATCGGATGGCACGGCGTGAGTGGCCGGATTTCAAACGGCGTTCCTCCTTCCTGTTAAGCCTGATCCTGGCAATTGCATTGTTTGCCGCGGCCGGCGGTCTTTATTTGACCCAGAAGCCGCTCGGCACCCTTTTCATTAAATTGGCCCTGGCAGTGGTGGCAGCCGGAGGACTGGCAGCACTGGTTTGGGCCGGGATGTTGCTAGTGCTGGCCTTCGGTTGGGCCGGCCTGAAAGCAGAGCGTTCCCTTGACATGGTGGTGCTGCTTGGAACGCTGGTTCTGCCTTTGTGCGGAGATATCCCGATCACTTTGTTAGGCCAGACCGCCCTAGATTACACCACCGCCGGGGTGGAACGGGTGATCGCAACGGTGGCGGTACTGGGCGCCATTGCCGTTGCAATCGGGTTGTGGTGGTTCGGCCGCAAATGGCTGCTGCATGGTGCAATTTTCTTTATTCCCTTCGTGGTACTGTACAGCACGTTTTTCACCGCCCCGGCCGGCGTTGTGGGTGGCCTGGTGGGGCTGCTTGGTTACTGGTCATCCCAGCAGGATGTTGCACGCGGCGGGCAACCGCTCTATTATTATGCCTTCCTTTTAATCCCTGTTTATGAATTCCTGCCAGCCCTCGGGATGGTGGCGACTGCGCTGATTGCCTCCACCAAAAAACTGTGGCGCTCGCAATCCGGCCAGCCTTTCGCTCGTCCGGTATCCGAAGGAACCTCCAGCGCGCCAATCGATGGTGTGACTGTCTGGAATAATGGACAGCAGCCGATCCCGGTGACATCCCTACTGGTTTTCTGGTCGGTCAGCAGCCTGGCACTGTTCACGTACGCGGGCGAGAAGATGCCCTGGTTGACCATCCATATCGCCATGCCGATGATCCTGGCGGCAGCCTGGGGTTTTGGCTGGATGATCGAATCGGTGCCATGGGGACGGGTAGCTGCCTGGGGTTTTCGCAATTACGTGCGCGTGGCGGTCCTGGCATTTTTCGGTCTCCTGGCGCTGATCACCGCCCGGACGGCCTTCAAGGCGGCCTACATCAATTACGATTATCCCTTTGAGTACCTGGTATACGCGCACGGAACACCTTATCCCAAGGCGTTGTACAACGAAATAGAGCAATTATCCCTTCGTATTACCGGCAGCAATAATATGGTCGTGTCGTATGATAACAATGTCCGCTACCCATACTGGTGGTATATGCGCGATTTCCCCAACAAAATTGATTTTGATCAAAATCCCACCCGTGAACAACTGCAGGATGCCCTGGTGATTGTGGCCGGCTCTGAAAACACTGCAAAACTTACCCCGATTGTCCGGGACAATTATTTCCAATTCAATTACATGCGCCTGTGGTGGCCGACCATGGATTATTGGAGCCTGAAGTGGGATTCCATTGCGGCGGAACGCACGGCCGCGCTTACCAACAACGGTTCCACCAAAGCCAATGTAAGCCCGATGAATGTGTTCGAATACCTTGAATATGTCTGGCCGCATATCAAGCCTTTCTTCACCGACCCGGCCGTCCGCAACGCCGTCTGGCAGATCTGGTTTAACCGGGATTACACCGCCTGGGCTGCGTTGACGAATAACAATACCTACACCCTCACGAATTGGGGCACATCCGAAGCGATGACCTTCTATGTCCGCAAGGATATCGTTTCCAAACTCTGGCCGTACGGCACCGTCCCCCAGACCGTCAGCGCACCGGTCGACCCATATGCCGGGATTACCTCGACCGTCACCCCGGATAATGTGTTGGGCGGACTCGGAACCCTCGCCGGCCAGTTCCAGGCGCCGCGCGGCATTGCCCTGGCCCCGGATGGCAGCCTGTATGTGGCGGATGCGGGCAATAATCGCATTCAGCACATCAGCCCGGCCGGAAAAGTCCTGCAGATGTGGGGTTCCTTTGCGGATATATCCAAGGGTGTGGCTCCGGGTGGAACCTTTAACGAACCCTGGGGGGTGGCTATCGGCCCGGATGGCAGCGTATACGTGGCCGATACCTGGAACTACCGCATCCAGAAGTTCACGGCCGATGGGAAATTCCTGCAGATGTGGGGAACCGGCCCGGCCGAAGGGAATACCCAGTTCTATGGCCCGCGCGGCCTGGCAGTGGATTCGCTTGGGCATGTCTTTGTTGCCGATACCGGCAACAAGCGCATTGTCATTTTCGATACCAATGGAAATTATTTAGGCGAGTTCGGCAGCGGCGGTTCGCAGCTAGGCCAGCTGGATGAACCGGTGGATGTTGCGCTGGACGCACAGGGCAATGCCTATGTAACTGATACCTGGAACCAGCGCATCCAGGTCTTTACTCCGGATGCCACCCGCCTGGTTTATACCGCCTCGGCCGCATGGGACGTGGATGGCTGGTCCGGGAACGGGCTGGATAACAAGCCGTTCATCACGGTGGATCCAACCGGCACCGTCTCGGTCACGGACCCGGAATTGTGCCGGGTGATTTCCTTTTCCGCCGCCGCCGGTAAGGCTACGCATGTCTGGGATGGCTGCTCGGCCGGTACGGCCTTCCAATTGCCCACCGGCATCGTCTCGGATGGCTCCGGCGGCCTGTGGCTCACGGATGCCACCAACGGCAAGCTGGTCCACTTCATGACCAGTATACCTTGATATAAATGAGGCTGTCTAGAAACAAACATCAGATAGCCCGAAAATGAGTAATAAGAATGAAAAAGTAGGATGACAAAAAGAAGCTGGTGGCTAGATGGCCGCCAGCTTCTTCATATTATGGGCAATG
>JBEKCT010000080.1:0-26581 GCA_050014715.1 Anaerolineales bacterium
TGGTGGCTAAATGGCCGCCAACTTTTTCAAATTATGGGCAATACTCACTAAACCCCACTCCGTTTTCACTTTATCTTGCCCTCGCAGGTGGAATCTGCGGAAGCCCATATTCTGTTTCACAATGCCAAAAACCGTCTCCACTTCAGTGGAGCGCCTGGCACGCAATTGCTGGCCAGCCTGGGTGGTAAGGTTGGCTCTGGCCTGGCGGCGATATTCCAGTAAGCGAAAGCTGATGCGGATCGTGCGGTTGCCCTTTGCCTTGGTGCACTCGGCTTTGAGTGGACATTCGCTGCACTGGTGGCATGCGTAAATGCGCCGGTTGGTCTGGTAGCCATTATCGGTGGTAATGCGGGAAGTGGATTGAAACAGCAGGCGATGTTTAGCCGGGCAGATAAATTCGTCTTTGTCCTCGTCATACGCAAAGTTCTCGGCCAGGAACTGGCGTTTGCGCAAGAGTTCTGGCTTGCGAAAATGGTGGGTATCCTGGTAGAAGGTGTTGTATTTGAGAAAGTTTCCTAAAGCGTGCTCTTCCAGATAGGCGTAGTTTTCTTCACTGCCGTAGCCTGCATCCGTGACAATGTTTTTCGGAAGGCGGCCGAAATGGGTGCGCAGGTTCTCTAGATGGGGGATCAGACAGGTGGTGTCGCCTGCCCGTCCATGTACACTGAACCCCACGATAAACTGGCCTTCCGTTCCGATCTGGACGTTGTAAGCCGGTTTGGGCCAGGGCTTTTCAGCTCCCCGATCTTCCTTCATGCGCATGCAACTGGCATCCGGGTCGGTCTTGGCATAGCTGCTGCGCCCGTGAAGCGTCTTTTCCTGTTCTTCATACTTCTTCAGGCGCACCAGGCAATCTTTCTCCAGTTTCTTCACGGCTTGCTGCCTAGATCGACTGTCTTTCTTATTGCGGGCGTGATCGCGCAATACCTGGTTGATCTTATCCACCGTTTTCTGGAGCCGTTCACTGTCCACTTCTTTCGGCCCACGCTCTCCCAATTCCTCCAGATCTTCCTCCCCATATTCGGCTTGCTCCTCATCGTTCACCTGTTCAATATGCTTGAGCAGTTCCTGAATCTGTTTCTGCACCCGCTTTTCATAGTTCTCCCGCCGCTTCGCCCACACGACCTTGTGTTTGTTGGCGTCCGCTTCGATCTTGGTTCCATCCAGAAAATAGTTCTCCAGCTTCACATACCCTTCTGCTACCAGATATTCCAGTACCTGACTAAATACATCTCCGATCACCGCTTTCATCCGGCTGCTCCGAAAACCATTGATCGTCCGAAAGTCCGGCTCATTTTCCCCGCTGATCCACATAAAGTGAATATTCTCCCGCAAGGCTTCGGCGATCCGCCGCGACGAATAGATCCGCTTTGCATACGCATATACCAGTACTTTCAACAACATCTTCGGATGATAGCTCGATGTCCCTCCCCCTTTGTACTCCGCCAGCAGAGAACTCACATCGATCTTCTCCAGGTTTCCTTTTCATGCCCCTATTGAATCACGGTTCTTTAAAAAAGTGAAGGGCTGTCCAGCACTTTTTGGACAGCCCCTTACCTGAATGCTTGTTCCCGGACTCCGAAGTCTCCCCATCATCCCCGAAAGGGGGACTTTGTACTCCCAAATTCGGAACATCCACCCTTACTTTATCAGTATAGCCACTTCGGTCTGGTACTTCATCGTATCCGTCTCCTGCACCGGATCGGTCAGGTTCCATTCGACCCGCCCGTTCCACCATTCCACCCCATTTTTACTGGATGTATTCCAGACGATGCCTTTCTCCTTCGCCCAATCCATCAGAGCCGCATTCGTTTTATAAATGCCATCACCCTGGTAGGAACCGGTGTACAGCAGAGTGGCGTACCGACCGGAAGGAATAATATCCGTAATAATGCGGCCATTGCCAGACCCGGGTTTTTCCACCACAAAGCCCACATCGATATCTAGCTTCCTTGACATGTCCGTGGTGAAATAACGGATGATGGCCGGTCCGGGCGAGTTGATCCCCTGGATCTTCAACCAGCCCTTTACTTCATCCCACAACGGTTGCAGGGTTGGACCAAATGGAATTAACATTGCAGTGCGAATGGCGGCATAAGGTTGTTCCTTACGGTTTTCCAGGCTGGGCTTGGCATTCATGGATGTCTCTCCATTTCTTTGGTTTCCAATCTCTTGATACTATCCGCCCGCAATTGCGCCCACAATTCGAAAAGGTTCTTTTCCGGTTACAACTGCCTCTGGGATAGGGGTCTCGGGCGGCTCGAGGCTCAGGTCCTGCCCGCAAGCGAAGAACCGGATGAAGGGCCGGCGCTGTCCGGAAATTTGATCGAGGATCGTTCCGTTCAGCATCGGATATTTGCTTATCAGTGCCGCCAGGACGGAATGGATCGTTTCGTCCCCTTGCACGTTGAGTTCAATCTCCTGGCCGACCTGCGCCAGGGTCCGCAGGTGTTGGGGCAGCACCACGCGTATCATGGCAGGCTCTGCACTTCCACCGAAAGGACTTTGGGCAGGTCCCGGACGATCGGATTCCAGCTGTCGCCTGAATCGATCGAAGCATAGACTTGCCCGCCTGTGGTCCCAAAGTAAATGCCGCAAGAGTCAAGCGTATCGACCGCCAGCGCGCTGCGATAAACATTTACGTAACAATCTTTTTGCGGCAGCCCTTTCGTCAGTGCTTCCCACTCATTTCCGCCGCTGCGGCTGCGGTACACCCGCAGTTTGCCATCCGGTGGGAAATGCTCCGAGTCGCTTTTGATGGGAATTACATAGATGGTGTCAGGCTCATGTGCATGCACGGCAATCGGGAACCCGAAGTCGCTCGGCAGGTTGCCGCTGACTTCATACCAGGAATCACCTGCATTATCGCTGCGCATGACGTCCCAGTGTTTCTGCATGAACAGCACGCCCGGTCGGGCTGGGTGCGTGGCCAGGTTGTGTACGCAGTGACCCACCTCGGCGGTCTTATCTGGCAGTTCACCCGGGGAGATGAGCCCGCGATTGACCGGCTGCCAGGTCTGGCCGCCGTCCTCGGTGCGAAATGCGCCCGCTGCCGAAATGGCGACGAACATCCTTTGGGGGTTGCCCGGATCGAAAAGTATCGTGTGCAGGCACATCCCGCCGGCACCCGGCTGCCAGAGGTGCCCCTTGGCGGACCTCAGCCCGGGCAGTTCCTGCCAGCTTTGCCCGCCGTCCGTCGAGCGGAACAGGGCGGCATCCTCCACACCGGCGTAGACCGTATCCGGTTCGGTCAGTGACGGTTGTAGCAGCCAGACCCGTTTGAACTCCCATTGGCGTTGCGTGCCGTCATACCATTGGTGCGTACCGGGATCGCCTTCATAGGCGAACCTGTTCCCCATGGTCTCCCATGTCAGGCCGCCGTCGTTGGAGCGCTGTATCACCTGGCCGAACCAGCCGTTGGACTGCGATGCATACAGTCGCTGCGGGTCGGCAGGTGAGCCGTTCACGTGATAAATTTCCCACCCCGCGAAAAGCGGGCCGCTGACATCCCATTTTGTGCGCTTCGCGTCGGATGTCAAAATAAATGCGCCTTTTTGAGTGCCTACCAACACTCGTACTCCACTCATGGTTTGGTCCTTTCTCCCATGAAAACCTCTGGTGCTTTTAGGTATTTGTTTGCCTGGGCGGTAAAGCCATATCCACGCAAGCAGCATTTTCCTATTTAGTTTTGGATGGGCTCTATCCTTGCTCGTACGCCTGTTGTAATCCTTTGATATCGATTTTATCCATTTTCAGCATGGCTTGCATGACCTTTTTGGCTTTTTCGGGGTCTTTGTCGTTCATCAACTCGCCCAGGGCAGTTGGGACAATCTGCCACGAAAGGCCGAACTTGTCCTTCAACCAGCCGCACTGGCTCTTTTCTCCGCCTTCCGAAAGCTTATCCCACAACTCGTCCACTTCCGCCTGGTTCTCGCAATTCACGTACATCGAAATGGCTTCCGTGAATTTGAACTGCGGTCCCGCGTTCAATGCCATTACTTCCTGACCATCCAGTTGGAATGTCACCAGGAATGCAGTGCCCTCCGGGTAGAGGGCATCCTTGCCATAACGGGAAATGTTCAATACCTTGGAATTCTTGAAAATGGAAATATAAAAATTCATGGCCTCTTCGGCCTTGTCATCGAACCACAGGAATGGGGTGATTTTATTCATATCTGTCTCCTGGCTGCCGTGCAACCGAAAAAATAACGCGCCTCTTGGCGGTTGGTGCGCCTATTGTAGAACCTTTGCCCCCAATTGTCAAATGTTTATCAAAGATGTCTAAATTATTTCCGCCATTTTTCCACCCAGGCTGAATCCATCCGCACCAGCCGGTTCTTCTTAAGATTTTCCTGCATGATCCTTTGGATGGCGCGGTCTGGGCATGACAGCCATTTCTCCATCAGTCGTTTGCCCTGCTCCGGCGCCGCAGCTGTCACCACACTCCAACAGTACCCCAACCCTTGTTGCAAGACCCTGAACCCTTCGTTTTTGCCATCACCGGAATTTTCCATGGAAGTGGTGATCCGGTCCAATATTTGCAGTGCCTCCACAGCTTCTTCTTCCTTGTGTAATAACATGGGTTCGGCCAGGGCAGCCGCGGCGGCGCGTTTCTCCAGCCAGGTGCCGCTGCTCCATTCCTGCATGGCATCCAACAGGCGGCGCATATCCTGCTTGCCCAGGCGTTGGAGCGCCATGGCCACCCCTTCACGCAGCCTCCAGCGCGGGTCGGACGCAAATGGCCGCAATTGCTCCAGGATCTTATCAGCCCCTTCCGCCAGCAGACGGCCCAACCCCACTACGCCGCAAAAGGCCAGGAATTCGTGCGGATCGTTGGTCGGTGCAACTTTCGGTGTGTAGGTCAGGAAATGCTCGAACAAGATGCGCTCGCCTTCGTCCGCCACCACCTGCGCCAGTTCCAGGTTGCCGCGCGGACCGGGCAGCCCGGATTCCTGCAGCAGGTAGGGTTCCCAATCCACCAGGCCGCCCAGCGTTAGACGATAGGTCTCGCTTTTATTCACTTGGCTTTTCTCCCATCACCACAATTGCCACATTTTTCTCCCCCAATCGCTCGGCCGGGATGAAGTTTCCAGGTAGGTCTTCGCCATTCAATCTCAATGATTTTACCCCCCGGCAGACGCCTTGCAGATTTTTGACCTCAATGGTTATGGTCCTGCCGCGGAACCGCCGGGTGGCTTTGAACCCGGGCCAGCCATGCGGGATGCACGGGTCAAGCCGCAGTCCATCCACCTCGGGCCGGATGCCCAGGATGTACTGCGTGGCGCTGAAATAAGACCAGGCCGCCGCGCCGGTCAGCCAGGCAGTCCGTGTGTTTCCGGCACGCGGGGAATAGGTCGAGTAGGTGGTCTGGCCCTGCACGTATGGCTCGCTCTGGCGCAGTTCGGCGCGTTCGTTGTACGCTGCCGGCATGGCAGCCCGGCAATATTCATATGCCAGATCGCCGTCACCAAGCATGCACTCGGCCATCACGCCCCAGCCCTGGGTATGGTTGAAGATGCCGGCGTTTTCCTTTATACCCGGATTGAATACCACCGCCCGCATCACGTCCACTTTTGTCTTGACAAAAGGCGGTGCCGAAAGCATCAGGCCGTACGGTGTGGCCAGCCGGTCGTGGACGGTCTGCATGCAGCGGTCCGCCTGAGCGGCGCTGGCCGCCTCGCTGATGACCGCCCATAACTGGGTGTTCAGATAGACCTGGCCTTCTTCCTGTTCGTGCGTGCCAAAGACAGTGCCGTCCTCGGAGATGGCCCAGATGAACCAATTTCCGTCCCAGGCACAATCCTGGATGTTTTTCTCGAGTATTGCAGACTGCACCAGGGCCCAGGCGGCATCCTCTGGCTGGCCCAGCCGATCGGCGATCCCGGCATACACATGCAGGCCCATGCGCACCTGGAACGCCACGAACAGGCTTTCGCCGTAATAGCCCAGCTTCAAGCAATCGTTCCAATCGGCTGCCAGGCCGCAAGGCAGGCCGTGCTTGCCGGTGCACTCCAGGTTGAATTCCAGCGCTCGCCGCAGGTGGCCCAAAACGGTCGCTTCCCCATGATCAGCATACGGCAGGACCTTTTTGTAAAAATCCAAATCACCCGTCTCGTTAACATACGCCGGGACGGCGTTGAAGAACCACAGACAGTCATCCGATCGATATTCCTCGGCTGCGGGCGCTTTTTCCTGTCCGGGGCGGTGCGTGAACGGCTGGATGATCGGCATGGCGCCACCGTTGGAGACCTGGCCGGTCAGCAGAAGTTCCAGGCGCTGACAGGCCTGCTCGGGGATGGCCGCCGTCACCCCCAGCAGATCCTGGACAGAATCGCGGAAGCCCAGACCGTCGCGCTCACCGTTGTAGACCAGGCTGGCGGCGCGTGACCATGCGAAGGTGACCAGGCAGTTGTATAACCCCCAGACGTTTATGGTGTGGTTCAGATCTTCGTCGGGCGTCTCCACCACCAGGTTGCCGAGCCTGGCGTGCCAGCTATCCTTCAGCTTGCGGAGTTCTGCTTCGGCCCGTTCGAGCGAACCAAATTCGGACAGGGCGCGTTTGCCAACCGTGCGCGCCTCCCCGATGCCAAGCATGATCAAAAGTTCACGGCTCTCGCCGGGTTGCAACGTCAGGTCGGTCTGCAGGCTTCCGCAGGCGTTGTCGCCGTAAGCGTTGCTGTTGCTGCACTGCCCTTTTTCCACCGCCATGGGATTATGGTAGGCGCGGTAGGGACCGATGAAGGCTTCCCGACTGGTATCATAACCAGACAGGACTGCGCCTGCCCAAGCCATCCAGCATTTGAAAGGAGTATCATCCAAGTTGACTGCATTGTCATCCGGCGGCAGGTTGTCATGGATGGCGATGCGCAATACTCCATCCATCATTTCGCCGCGAACGATGAAAAGCGAGTACTGCAAATTGACCTGATCCTGGGTCGTAACCCACTGGTTGGTGAATTCGCAATAGGAAAAGGCGGAAAGCATACGCGGCCGGTCGGATTCGTTGGTGATTTTTATGTGCCAGTATTCGAACTTCTGACCTAGCGGGACGAAATAGGTGGTTTCAGTGGCAATGCCCTCGTAACGGGACTGGATGGTTGTATACCCCGTACCATGCCGGCAGTTGCTCTGGTACTGTTCGAGCGGTTTCCCTACCGGCTGCCAGGAAGCCGACCAGTAATCGCCGCTCTGGCGGTCTCGCAAATAAAAATACCGGCCGGGCTGGTCCATTGGAACGCGGTTGAACAGTAAACGCAGGAAGCGCCCGCGCGCCCCGGATTGGTAGAACCCGTAGCCTCCGGCATTGTTGGTGATGATGGCTCCGTATTCAGTGGAACCAAGGTAATTGCTCCAGGATTGTGGTGTATCCGGCCGGGTTATCACATATTCCTTGGCTTCATCATCAAAATATCCGTATTTCATCGGCGCATCCTTTTTTTAGTCCGCAGTTTCGATCCAAAAAACAAGGAAGAACCGCTCTTTTAAGAGCCGGCATTTAAAACGGGAACTTTTCCAGTACTTTCAGCCGGCAGGTTGATATTTTGGAAATGCTTTCAAGTATTCCGATAGTATCCTGTCCCAGGTGTTGTTCAGATTATGGTCAATCGTTTGGCGCGACGGGTCGGCTTCATGCCAGGCGATTGCCTGGCGCACACCTTCGGCCCAGCGGACGGTACAGTTAAAATCCGGTACCAATTGTTTGATCTTGCTGTTGTCGAAGACCGAACTGTTCACCTTGTCTCCCGTCAGGCTGCCCAGCGCCTCCGGATCATACGCCGCGATCAAATCGGACGGGACGTGGACGATCTCCAGATCCACGCCCAGTGCCTGCCCAACTTCACGGTAGATCTGGTTCCAGGTCAGCACTTCATCCGAGGTAATGTGATAGACTTCGCCGATGGATTTTGGGTTGCCCAAAAGACCCACGAACCCTTTGGCGAAATCTCCGTTCCAGGTCAGCACCCACAGGGAAGTACCATCACCCGGGATGATGATCTTCCGGCCGCGCTTCATCCGGTCGATCACGGTATAAGGATGCTGCCAGCTGCCCACGCACAGCGGAATCTGCGATGGACCATACGTCAGGGAGGGACGCACGACGGTAACCGGGAAACCTTTTTGCCGGCAGGCTTGCATCAGGATTTGCTCGCATGCAATCTTGTTGCGGGAATAATCCCAAAAAGGGTTCTCCAGGGTGGTTTCTTCGGTGATGTAATAATGGCCGGGCGGTTTCTGGTAGGCGCTGGCGGAACTGATGAAGACAAACTGGCCGGTCCGGCCGCTGAAAAGCCGCAGGTCCCGGTTAATGTCCTCCGGGGTAAATGCAATCCAATCCACGACTGCGTCAAATTCGTGCCCGGCGAGCAGCCTGGTCAGGACTGCTTCCTCCCCGTGCACATCGCCCACCAACAGCTGTGCGCCTTTAGGTACAGGATATTTGGTGGATTGGCTTCGATTCAAAATGAAGAGGTCCATGCCGCGTTCCAGGGCCAGTTCAGAACAGACTGAACTGATCAGGCCGGTTCCACCGATAAATAAAACTTTCATTGTTCGCCTCCTGCGCCTTTGGTAAATTTACGCTCTCGAAAAGCAGGTGAGGTCGAATGTCACCTCACCTGCCGGATCAATCAGATGTCACCACCCCGTTAATTCCTGCTTTGGACCGGCAATCGCCGGGAACCTATGCTTCCACCGCCAGACTGATCTGTTTTGGGTTCATCAAAACTATTGGCACATGGATTGGCTGCATTTGGGGCATGAAAGGGTTCGTTACCTCTACATCATAAATGGACGACCAGTCAGAATGCACCAGCTCTATGCTGGTGCTGAGGCTTGCCACCGCCGAAATGCGTAAAAATCCCTTGAACTGGAATGTGCCGGGCAGGGCGGTGATGGGTACCATCAAACGATTCATTTCATCGGCAGCATAGTCCAGTTCTTCTGTAACCGGCGGAACCAGATGAAAAGCGATCACCGTGGAAACCGGCACAAAAATCTCTGCATGGGTCTGGGTTTTTAGTCCACCGCTCCCAAAATGAATTACGCTGGGCTTGAGCAGGTGGATGTATTCCGGAACCCCCTGCGTACGCAGCCAGGTGCTGACACGTACAGCTTGTTTTGTCACCACTTCGCCGCGCACCAGCATGGTCTGGGTATAGACCATCACCAGTGTGCTTTTATCATCGGGAGACAGGCCATCCATCTTTCCTCCATTTAGCTAACACTGATCAATCAAACAACCTGATTATATGCCAGGTGCCCGTTCTGGAAAAAACTGGGGGCCTGACCGTCCGCCCCGCTACCGGATTGCGGGGCTATCCGGCTTGTATGGGCAGTCCGGGGATGAGAGCAGATTTCATTCTCGTGAGCGCTTCAGCCATAATGTCATGCGGGCAGCCAAAATTCAACCGCACAAATCCTTCCCCGCCGGAGCCGAAATCCCTGCCTTCATTCAAGGCGACTTTGGCCGTCTTAAGAAAGTACTCGTGCGGCGTACCGCTGATTATGGCGGACTTGACCGGTTCAGCGCAATCCAGCCAGGCCAGGTAGGTCGCATCCGGAACTGTTGTCTTTATCCCGGTTAATTCGTTTCGTACAAAATCCACCAAAAAATCCCGGTTCCTGGTTAAATACACTCGCAGTGCCGCCAGCCAGGCATCGCAGTCGCCGGAAAATGCAACTTGTGCCGCCGCCAGCCCTGGACTGCTGACGTGCATTGCCATGCACTCGACTGTCTTCTTGTAGCGTTCGAGCAGATCCTTGTTGGGTATGATTGCAAATCCGCAGAACAAGCCTGGAATATTAAAGGTCTTGCTGGGCGCGATGAGTGTTACCGTATGCTCAGAAATTTCCGGATCCAAAGCTGCAATGGGGGTGTGTTTTGTCCCACCCAGCAGGATTTCACTGTGGATTTCGTCCGAACAAATTACTATGTTGTTCTTGAGGCAGATCTCTGCCGTGCGCTCCAGATCGTCGTTGGAATATATCTGTCCGGTTGGGTTGTGCGGATTGCAGAATAGGAACATACCGGTCCGCGCCCCGTTGGAGTGGATGGCCTTCTGGAATAAATCAAAATCCACGGAATACCGCAGGGTGGAACCACTTGTCTCCGGCACCAGTGCAGCCTCCTGCCGCACCAGGCCAGCGCTTCCGTTCACTTTCAGGAACGGCGGATAGACCGGCGGCTGGACCAGCAGACCCTGTCCTGTCTCACACAGCCCTTTCGCAGCGAGCGTAAACCCGGCTACCACGCCTGGTGTAGCAACCACTGCATCCGGGGAAACCTGCCAGCCGTACAGCGTTTTCATCCGGGCTGCCACCGTCTCGCGCAATTCCTTGGTGGGAAATTCATACCCGAACACACCTTGTTCTACGAAGCGGTGCAAAGATGCCCGGATCGGCTCCGGCGCGGCAAAGTCCATGTCTGCCACCCACAGCGGCAAAACGTCTTCCGGGTACAGGCGCCATTTTGCAGAATTGGTGCCGCCTCGATCGATTATTAAATCAAAGTTGTATTCCATTAATAATCCACAAGCTCAATTGGCTGTGCTTGAGCCACCTCAGCATGGAGTTTATTCTCAATCTTTTGGTGCTTCGCGCACGATATACAATGGTCTGCCCTTGACCTCATCATAGATCCGCCCGAGGTACTCGCCCAGCACACCCAGTGAAATCAATTGCACGCCGCCCAGGAACAACACGGAAATCAGCGTGGTGGCCTGGCCGAGGAAGGCGCCATGTCCAACCAGGCGCAGGATGATCACCACGGGAATTGCAATGATCGACAGGCCAGCGGAAGCAAAGCCGAAATAGGTGGCAAGTTGCAGCGGAAAATACGAGAAGCCGGTAATGGCATTCAAGGCCAGTTTGAGCATTTTGCTGAACGGATATTTGGTGACGCCTGAAAAGCGGGTGGCCCGCCGGTAGGGCACGCCGATTTGCCGGAAGCCCACCCAGGCCGACATGCCGCGCGGGAAGCGGTATTTCTCGCGCATGGTTTTCAGCACATCCACCACCTTGCGGTCCATCAGTCGAAAATCGCCGGTATCAACCGGGATTTTTACATCGGTGATGCGGCGGACAAGCCGGTAGAATAATGCCGCGGTGACCTTTTTGAACCAGGTCTCGCCTTCCCGTTCGGCTCGCACTGCATAAACCACCTCGTAGCCTTCTCGCCATTTGGCGATCAGGTCCGGGATCACCTCGGGCGGATCCTGCAGATCGGCGTCCATAATAACCACCGCCTGGCCGCGCGCATAATCCCAACCGGCAGTAATGGCCACCTGGTGGCCGAAGTTGCGTGCAAAAATCACCGGGCGGACGTGCTTGTCCTGCTGCGCCAGCCCACAGATGGCTTCGGTGGAACCATCCGTCGAGCCATCATCCACCAGCACCAGTTCCCAGGGTTCGTGCGTGGCAGCCATCACTTCCTGCACGCGCCGGTAAAGTTCCGGGATGTTTTCCAACTCATTGAAAATAGGCGCAACAATCGAAAATGTGGTCGCCATCAAAATGTGGTCGCCATCTTACCCCTTTTTCCCATCTGAAGTTTTTGATTCTTTCGGGGCAGGCTCTTCAGACGCGACCGCAGGCTTTTCCTCCAGGACAAAAGGTTCCACTGGAGGAAATGGCGGCATGCCCAGAATGCGCCTGCGCAAATAATCCAGGATCACAACCAGCGAAGCCAGAACCGGTACGATAATCAAGGCACCCAGGATACCCCATAATACAGTCGCCAACAGGATGGAAATGAGCACCAAAGACTCGTGCATCTGCACGCTTCGGCCCATGATGACCGGGCGCACCCAGAAATTTTTTATGGATATCAGGATGATATATGTTGCCAGGACGATCAATCCGACAATCAGGTGGGAGGCTGGCATCCAGCTCCAGGTTGAACCTTCCAGCAATGCCACCCCCACTGCCAGCATGGCTGCCAGAAACGGGCCCACATCCGGGATTAGGGTCAGAAAGCCGGCAATGACGCCCAGCACCAGTCCTCCCGGAACGCCAATAATACTCCAGGCGATCGTAAATGCCACACCGACGATCAGCATCAGCACGATCTGGCCGCGCAAATAGCTCATCCATATTCTGCGCACCCGCTGGTAGAGTTCATTAAGTTCCGCCTCATATTTATCCGGGAACGAACCGATAAATCCATTGCGGATCCTCGGCCACTCTGCCAGGAAATAATAAACTGCTACCAGGATGACTATGATCCAGATCGCGCCCAGGGAAGTCCTTCCCACAATGAATATAGCCTGGCTGGTCAGGGAAGTTATGAATGTAGTACGAAACTGGTTTAATTGGTTGGCAAATTGGCTGAAATCAATCGGAATACCGGGGATGACTTTTGGTTGCTCCAACCATACGATCACCTGGTTATAAATATGCAAGATATCGGTGATTACCTGGGTGGATTCATCGAAGAAAAGGGACGTGAGCGAGGCCGGGGTACCTATAACTACCAACAAGGTAATTATATAAACGAGGTTGACTGCGCCTTTACGCGACAGGCGCGTGCGCCTGGTAAGGTAATTAACTGCCGGGTAGATGATATAAGCAGTGAAGGCCGCAATGATCAAAGGCTCAACAATGCGGCGGGCGTACCACACCACCAGTGCCAACAGCAAAGCCACCAGTCCAAAAACCAGGTAACGAACCGGCAGACTCCACTGACCATCCTTGTTCATAATAATCGCTTGACTGCCTCCAAAGTTGGCTCGATTATCGGGGCCGGGTTCACGGCCTGCATGGCTGAATGCACATCCTTAAGGCCGGACCCTGTATTCAACACCAACACCGGGTCGCCCGCTTTGACAATATCCTGTCCGATGGCTTTCAGCAGTCCGGCATAAGCGGTGGCGCCAGCCGGCTCGGCAAAGATGCCCTGCGGGCCGAGGGCGGCAATCGCCTGCAGGATTTCTTCATCGCTCACCAGGATGTACGTTCCACCGGTTTCACGTGCGGCTCGCACGGCCCGCACCCCATCCCGCGGCAAGTCCACCGAGATGCTGTCGGCGATGGTATTGGCGGAGATGGGGATGATTTTCTCCGTGCCGGCATGGAAAGCGTTCGCAATGGCTGCAGATCCTTCGGCCTGCACGCCGATGATGCGCGGCAGCCGTTCCATCCAGCCCAATGCTTGTAAATCTTTAAAGCCCTTGTGGATGCCGGAGATGATATTCCCATCCCCGACGGAAACAAAGACGGTCAGCGGGCTGTGATGGTCGAGCGGATTTCCCGGCTCGTGCCAGGAACGGTGCTCCTCGTCAAACCATTCCCAAATCTCCAGGGCGGCGGTCTTCTTACCTTCTGCGGTAAAGGGATTGTAGCCCGTGTTGCGGCAGTACCAGCCGAATTCCTCGGCGGCCTGGATGGTCAGGTCGAAGGCATCATCGTAGCTGCCATCCACCAGGATGACTTTCGCGCCATAGACCAGCAATTGAGCCACTTTGGCGGGAGGGGCGGATTTCGGCGCAAAGATTACCGCCTTCTGTCCCACTGCTGCTGACATTCCAGCCAGGGCCGCTCCGGCATTGCCGGTGGAGGCGGTAACGATTGTCTCGGCGCCCAGCTCACGGGCGCGTGCCACAACCACTGCACTGGCGCGATCTTTGAATGAGGCGGTCGGATTGCGGCTCTCATCCTTGAGCCAGAGGTGCTCGAGACCCAACTCTTTCCTCAGGCGCTCTAGGCGGTAAACCGGCGTCCAGCCGGCCGAACGCAGCGGGGTTCCTTCGCCACCCGGGTCCGGCACGGGCAGGAGCGGCAGATAGCGCCAGAGCGAATCCTCGGCCCGGTACGTCAGGTCTTCCGGCTGGAATTTCTGCTGGATGGCTGCATAATCCAGTTGAACATCCAGGTTGCCCCCATCTTTGGGGCAGGTGTACGTTACCTGCCCGGGCAGATATTCAGCATTGCACAGCGAACACCGGTATCCAACAAATTTGGTTTTTGGCATATCCCCATTATAACGTAATGGGTGGATGGGTTTTTGGGAATTTCTGAGAGAGGGAAAAGAGAAGGGGGTGTTGTGTGGGCTTTGCCCGCACAACACCCCCATTTTTCCATCATCACGACGTTTCTTAAAGACCCGGCCGGATGATGGTCATCCGCCGATGCGTGATTATTCAGAGTCAAAAGGAACGCCCAGTGAGGCGGGCGGCGAGGCCCGCAAAGCCCGCAGAAGGCGCATTACCACCCGGCGTGTTCTTGGCGGCATGGCTGCAAGGGATCGCTCCATCCATTCTGCGTTGCCAATATTGACCAGCAGAAGCGTCAGGATCATCAGCGGGAAAGGCGCCACCTGCAATACCTGGGTCGGGATGTTGGGCAAGACAGGCTGCAGCACCAGACCGAGCCACTGCAGGAAGGAGAACAGGTACACTCCGAAGGCTGCCCGGAAAGGATTCCAGCCGCCAAAGATGACGATCGAAAGAACGATCCAGCCATAGCCATCCAGACCTGAAAGCTGTCCTGCCCAACCGGCTTTAACATCCAGGGAAAACGTCGGGCCTGCCAATCCTGCGATCGCTCCACCTAGGAAGGTATAAAAGTAGCGCAGGCGGTTAACATTTGCTCCACGCACATAGGCGGCTGCCGGGCGTTCCCCGATCCCGCGCAGCATTAACCCCGGGCGGGTCCGGTAGATCCAAAACCAGGCCAGGAAGATAAGCACAAAACTGAAGTAGGTCATGATATCCTGCCTGAAGAATAACGTTCCCAGGATGGGAATTTTGTCCAGCCCTGGGATGGGCAGAACGTTCAGGCTTGGACCATTCTGGCTGATAAAAGCATGACCCAGGAAATAGGAAAGATTAAGGCAAAGCACTGCCAGCACGAATCCCACCGCCACCTGGGACTGCTTGAGCGCAATGCTGCTGAATGCAACCACCAGCGCTATAAGGCCGCCGATCAATGCACCGGCCAGGAAGCCAAGCACCAGATTGCCACTCACGAACGCTGCGGCAAAGCCGACCATGGCCGAAAGCAGGATGGTCCCATTCATGGAAAGGTTGATGATGCCCGCCCGTTCGGTGATCGTCTCACCGATGACAGCGAACATGATCGGCGCCGCACCGGACAGGATACCTGCCAGACTAATCAGAAGACCTATTGAAGTCATAGTCGCTACCTATTGTTTCTCAAAAAGTCGCTGACGGGCGCCCTCGACCATCAGTACGAAAAGGACAAGAATCCCCTGCAGCACACCCGAAAGAGACGAGTCCATTTTCATCACGATCGGCAGCTGAATGCCGCCAATGTTCAAGGCTGCGTAGAATAGGGCGATGGGTGCAGCCCAGAGCGCCTGGTAGTTGATCAGCATGGCCACCAGCAGACCAAGAAAGCCGTACCCGCTTGAAATGCCCGGAATGAGACGGTGGTAGACTGCCGTGACCTGAACCGCACCCGCCAGGCCGGCAAAGGCGCCGCACAGTAGGAAAGCATACATGCTGTATTGCCAGGTCGGAACCCCCAGCAAAAAGGCAGCCCGCATGTTCTTGCCCACCGCTTTCAGGCGCAGGCCGAAGTAGGTTCCACGCAGCAGGAAATAGACCAGCACGGCCACAAGGATGCCCAGTGCCAATGCCCAAGGACTGAGCGCCACGTTGGTCGGGGTCGGCAGCCAGAGCTTGTTTGGAAACATCAAAGTCCCGCTCGTCGAAGCGATTCCCGGCCGCCCCCAGGGGCCGATGATTAAAAAGAGCGCAAAGGCAGTCGCGACAAAATTCAAACCCAGCCCGCCGAAGATCTCATTGACCCCGCCGAAGGTCTTCAACACGCCTGCCAGTGCTCCCCATAAAGCTCCGCCCACCAGGCCGGCCAGAAAACCGATCAGGATGATCCATCCTCCGGCCAGTGGACTGTTCTGCAGCAGGCGCAGCGCGCCTGTCGTGAAGATTGCCCCGAGCACAACCTGCCCTTCGATGCCGATATTCCACAGGCCGGCTGCAAAAGTGATCAGCACACCGGATGTGGTCAGCAGCAGGGGCACCCAGGCAGCCAGGACATTAGTGATGTCGGCGGTGGAGCTGAAAATACCAAGGATCACGTTCAGGTAGGCCTGCAGCGGCGACGCGCCTGCCATTAACAGTACCAGGGTGGTAAAGAGCAGCGCCAGAACAATTGCTGCCAGTTGAAAACCGATTTTAATCCACTGGTTTTTTTTCATGGATGCCTGCCTCATTCTTTGATTCCGGCCAGCCCATACCGCCGATCAACTCGCCGAGTTTCTCTGTAGTTAATGTCGTGACATCCATTGGAGGGGTCACCCGGCCGCTGAAGAAGACCAATACCCGATCACTATACTGCAGGATCTCATCCAGGTCGGAAGAAACGAACAGGATGGAGGTTCCCTCCTGGCAGCGCTCCTTGAGCTTCTTCCAGATATAAATGGTGGACTCGATATCCAGTCCGCGTGTCGGGTGTTCCAGAAGCAGCAGGTTAAGCGGCACACGCATAAGGGCCAGCTGGGCCCGCTGCTGGTTGCCGCCCGAGAGGCTCTCAACTGTGTTGGAGGGTGTTCCTTTGACATTGAATTCGGTGATGCGGCTCTGTGCCAACTGGCGGCCCTTTTCCCAGTTAATGAAAAAGCCTTTGGCCTTTTCTGCCAGGATGACATGCTCGGTCAGGTTCAGTCCAGCCACCAGACCTTCCTCCAGTCGTGAGGCAGGTAGGAAAGACACGCCGTTCTGCTTGAAGTCGTGATAATTGCGGCCGGTCAGATCCCGGTCGCTTATCAGAATCTGTCCGCCAACTGACCTCACCAGGCCGGCAACTACCCGCAGGAAAAGCGCCTGGCCGCTTCCTTCCATGCCGGCCAGGCCGATCACCTCGCCGTGGCGGATGTCCAGGTTTACCTGACTAATGTGAAGGCGGTAATCCTCGACGCTCAGGTTGCGCAGGGAAAAGGCCACCTCACCGGCGTAACCAGGGTCGCGTACCCCCAGCGCAATCTCCTTCCCGAACATCATCTCAACCAATTGGTGGGTGTCATAGGGAGGCGTAGCGCTGCCGACCAGGTGTCCCTGACGCAGGACTGCCACGCTGTCACACAACCCTTCGACGTCCTCCAGCTTGTGAGAAACGAACAGCACCGTCATGCCCTGCTTGGCCAGCAGGCGCAGAGCGGCGAAGAGTTTTATTTTCTGCTGTGCGCTGATGCCGGTGGTGGGTTCGTCAAAGATCAACACCCGCGCTCCCAACCAGATCAAGCGTAATATCTCCAGTTGCTGCCGTTCCCCAACGGTTAGCGAATCAACATAGGCTTGTGGATCCAGCGCGAAGCCGAACTGTCCGGCCAGCTGCTTGAAATCCCGCAGCGCCGCGCCTTCGCCAGGCAGCAAGCTCCCAGCCCGGCCCAGAATGAAGTTGTCGATGACCCGCAGCGGGGGAAAATCCAGCGGATCCTGGTGTAGCATCCCCACGCCATGCCGGATGGCGTCTGCAGGAGATTGAATAATGACGGGCTGGCTATCAAGGATTATTTGTCCTTTATCCGCCCTGAAAAATCCGGATAATATCTTCATCAGGGTGCTTTTGCCTGCACCGTTTTCCCCGAGGATGCCCTGTATCGTCCCAGCCGGAATGACTATGCTGATGCCCACATTGGCTTGCACGGCACCAAATGTCTTATTGATATCCTTGAGTTCAACGTTCATGGATTTTTCCCTGAATAGCGAACTATTGATTTATAAACACTTCACTTAATATCAGGTGCAATAAAATTGGGGGAAGGCACATGCCTCCCCCCAATCATCAAAAATAGTTACTTGCTGCTGCCAGCCATGCCCAAAAGTAGTTGCGGCAGGTACCAGAGTTGCTGCGGGGTGGCGGCCACACCAGAGGCCAGGTACACGGTCCCATCCTGCAGGCTCACCGGGCCGGTCCACAGATCCAGACCGCCCGCCAAGGCAGTGGTCAGCTGGTCGACTGCCGCGGAGGCAGCCTGGCTGAGAGCCTGGCCTTTCACGAAGCCAACGTTGCTGGTATCCGGATTATTGATATTCGTCCAATCCGGTCCCAACCATTCCCAGTCTTGCGTGAAGGTACCGGCAATCGCCTTCTTGACCTGGGCTTCGATCCCCGGGCCCCAGTTGAAATAAGGCACGCCCAGGCAGACAGCCGGTGCCGCGCTGCAGTTGTTCTTATAGTCATAGCCAACGGCATAGACCTTATTGCCGGCGTCGGTCATCTTCTTCGCCTCGACTACTGCCTCGGAAGTGTCGATGCCCGACATGACCACATCATAACCGGTGTTGAAGAAGGCATCCGCAACCTTGGACGGATCCAGTGTAGTACCAGGCTCGTTGTACCAGTATCCGATCCAGGTGACCTGGAATTGCAGTGCAGAAGGATCCTTCTTCAGGATATTGGTCCAGCAGTACTTGGCGCCCAGGTAAGCGGAGGAGGACAAGCGGCGGGTTTCGTCGTTGATTAATGGACCCAGGTAGCCGATCTTCCCGGTCTGGGTGGTCATGGCAGCCGCGCATCCGCCGAGCATCTTCATATACTCCATCTTGCCCATGACATTGGCCATGTTGGGGATGTTCAGATATGCCTGACCCTGCGCCCAGGATTGATCGCCCGAGAGCATGATGGTGGGGACGGTCGGATGGTTCTTGGCGAAGGTGTTGGAGTCATCTTTGAAATCATCCGAGTTGAAGATAATTAAGTTGGCGCCTTTCGAAAGCAACTGCTCCGCCAGTTGGGCTGGTGTGGAGCCCTGATGGCTGAAGCCGTTATCGATATAGATCAGCTTGGTATTGGGGATATTAGCTACTGCATACTCGCCACCTTCGTAGGTGGCCTGGCTCCAACCAGAGTCATTGTAGGGACCAACCAGGATCATTCCGATCGTGAACGGCTGCCCGGATGGGAATGCAGTTCCGATTGGAGCAAAAGTCGCAACCGGGGCAGTCGTAGCAGCAGTTGTAGGTGCAGCAGTTGCGGGTGCTTTGGTTGCCGGTGCAGCAGTTGCCGGTGCTGCGGTTGCCGGTGCAGCGGTCGCCGGTGCAGCGGTCGCGGGTGCAGCGGTCGCAGGAGCAGCGGTTGTTGCTGCAGGACCGCAGGCTGTTAGTACCATTACGAAAGCCACAGCCAGTAAGGCGATGGTCATCACATTTTTACGCATAGGTTACTCCTCCAAGAGTAAGTAGAATGAGAGGGATGAACGAAATACCGACACAAGCCAGAACGGACAATAAGTTCTTGAAACCACCTCCTTTCGAGTGCGTAGGCGAATCTAGTTGTCTGAACATCTCGAATTTTACCACTAGCACCAATCTTAAGAATTACAGCACGATTCGCGTTCCTGTCTCACCTTTCAAAGCCCGGCCAATATTTTCCGGGTTGGTGATAAGGGCCTCTTTGCCGCCGGCTTCCAGGTAGCGGACGACTGCCTGGATCTTGGGGGCCATGGAACCTTTGGCAAAATGGATCCCTTCGGCTAGGTATTGTTTGGCCTCGGCCAGGGTCATTTTGTCGAGCCATTTCTCTCCGGGCTTGCCAAAGTTGACGGCAACTTTTTCAACGGCGGTCGCGATCAGGAACAGGTCCGCCTTGATCTCGCTTGCCAGCAGGCTGCTGGCAAAATCCTTGTCAATGACAGCCGCTACACCCTTATAGACGCCATGACCCGCGTCAATCACCGGAATGCCGCCGCCCCCGACGGTGATCACGATCACGCCCGCATCGATCAGGGTCTTAACCGAGACAAGTTCAACGATCTCCTTCGGCAGAGGCGAAGGGACCACCCGTCGCCAGCCGCGCCCGGCATCTTCCACAACCGACCAGCCCATTTCCTTTTCACGACGCTTGGCTTCGGCCTCTTCCATGAAACTGCCGATCGGTTTGCTGGGATTCTTGAAGGCTGCATCGTTTTGATCCACCAGCGTCTGTGTGATGATGGTGCAGGCGTTCTTCTTGATTCCGCGCCGGAACAACTCGTTCTGCAGGGCCTGTTGGAACTCGTAGCCGATCGCTCCCTGGCTGTCAGCGCCGCAGACGTCCAGGGGGATCTCGTGCATGCCCTCCACTTTTGCGGCAATTTCCGAACGCCGCAGAATATAGCCGACCTGAGGTCCATTACCGTGTCCGATAGCAACATTCCAGCCTGCTTCGACCATATCCACAATGTGGAACGCCGTTTCGCGCAGCGCCTGTTCCTGGTCTTCCACGGTCACGCGTTTTGGATCTTTGATCAACGAGTTGCCGCCAACCGCAATAACAGCGACCTTTTTAGCCATGGTTAATCACTCCTAGCCCATCGTCAGGGCCATGACAGCTTTCTGGGCGTGCATCCGGTTTTCGGCCTGGTCATAAACGACCGATTGTGGGCCGTCCATCACGCCATCCGTGACCTCGATATTTCGGTCCGCCGGCAGTGGATGCATGTAGATGGCATCTGGTTTGGCAAGCTTCATCTTGCGCTCATCAGTGATCCAGTGCTCGTACTTCTTGATGATCTTGGCGCCTTCATCCGGGTCCGGGGTATGCACCATTGCGCCCCAGGACTTGGCGTAGACAATATCGGCGTCCTTGAAAGCGGCTTCCATATCATCCACCACTTCGAAACCGGCCCCATACTTCCTGGCCTGCTCCTGGGCCTGCTCCATGATCTCCGGCATCAACCGGAACTCCGGTGGGTGTGCTAGCACCACATCCATGCCAAAGCGCGGCATTTGCAGGACGAGCGATTGCGGCACCGACATGGGCTTCTGGTAGGAAGCTGCATAGGCCCAAGAGACCACCATCTTCTTACGGCGCAGGTCGCGGCCTTTCTTCTCGACAATGGTCATCAGGTCGGCCAGGCACTGGAAGGGGTGATAAATGTCGCATTGCATGTTCAGTACCGGCACACGCGAGGCTTTGGCCACCGCGTTCAAGTAGCCGTTGCCAATGCCCCAATCCACGTGGCGGATCGCAATGCCATCGTAATAGCGCCCAAAGATTTCACCGATTTCCTTGGGTGTATCGCCGTGGGCGATTTGCGTTGACTTGCTCTCGATAAAAGCGCCGTGACCGCCAAGTTGGGCCATGCCGGCTTCGAACGAGCCGCGCGTGCGCGTGGATGAGAAAAAGAACAACATTGCCAGCACCTTGTCACGCAGGTAGGGGTGTGGTTCGTTCAGGGCGCGCTTGCGTTTCAGATCAAAAGCCACATCCAGAACGGTTTCGACCTCTTCCTTCGTGAAGTCCAGGTCGCTGATCATGTCACGTCCGTGTAAAAAGGTTTGCATAGGTCAGCCTCCAGTCTATCCGACTCTTATTCCATTGCGCCTAGTACGAGCGCCAGCAGCGCCATGCGCATCACGACCCCATTAAAAGCCTCCTGCCAGTAACGTGACCAGCGGGTGATATCCACATCCGGCGGCACTTCGTCCATGCGTGGCAGGGAATGCAGGAGAATAGCATTTGATTTGGCTTTCGTCTCGAGAAGCTCGCGCGTGATCTTATAGTTGGCAGGGGTCAGCCCTACGTCTTTGCCGGCCCGCTCATCGCGGCTCTTGGTGTAATCCGGTTGGACAACCGGCTCAACCAGGATCACATCGGCCTCGGCAATGGCCTGCTCAACATGTTCGGCCTGGCGGAAGTTAACGCTGTATTGCTTGAGTTCAGCCTTGAACTCCTCGGTCGGAGACATGTCTGGTGGAGAGACAAAGGTGATGGGGCAATCGAACTGGCTCATAGCATAGCCGAGCGAATGCATGGTGCGCATGCGCATATCACCCACCGCCAGCCAGGTTAACCCGTCGATCGTGCCCTTTTCCTTGAGCACGGTATACAGGTCGGTCAGGATCTGGGTGGGATGCTCTCCCCAGCCATCCCCGCCGTTGATAATGGGCACCGAGGCCCATTTGGCTGCTTCCGCAGGAGCGCCCTGCTGGAAATGCCGCATCACGATCACATCGCCATAAAACTCCAGCATTTTGACAGTATCCTTGATAGACTCCTGGTAGAAGTCCCCGGCACGTGTCATTTTGGCATCGGAAAAACCGGTCACGTGTCCACCCAGGCGGTGCATGGCAGCTTCGTGTGCCAGGCGGGTTCGGGTGGATGGTTGATAGAAGGCAGTCACTAGGGTCTTTTCCGCAAGCAGGTCGCTATTTCGGCGGCTGACCGCAATGGGTTCCAGCTCCGCGGCCACGTCGAAAACGTGGAAAAATTCTTGTCGTTCAAATTCCTTCAGGGACAGGATGTCCCGACCAGCAAAACTACGCATTATTACCTCCGGGATTCATAAAGAAGAATATTGTTGGGAACAGATTTCTGGGAACAGAAAGAAAAGATTTGCGAAACGCTTTTTTTATATCTCATTTCTTTCTTTTTACATTTCTCCATTCTCTTTGTTCGCTTAACCGACCTTCCGGACAACATGAAAGCGGAAATAGCCAGGTAGGAAATAGCTGAACGAATAGTCCACCACGCGGCCATCCATAGAATAAAGATGTGCAACAAAGTGGAGCAGGACATCATCACGCTGAATCTGCAGGGCGTGTGCAACCTCCTGGCTGGCTCCAACCGCCCGGATGTCCGTGCGGGACTGGACAAGCTTCGGGTTGCCACGAGTGAGCAAAAGATCCAGCACGGAACCGTTGAACCCAGTTTCGAGTTCGGTGGAAGGCAAGACATCCGCAGGTAGCGTATCCACCAGGTAGGCAATCGGGCAATTTTCTGTAAAGATTACACGTGTTACCCTGGTGAGGTACGTCCCGACCGGGACATTCAAAGCTGCTGCTTCCTCCTTGTCTGCTTCCACCTGCCGGACCTCCAACTCGCTGATATTAACCGGCAGGTTGATGCGCCTGGCCAGGGTCTCAATGCTCTCCAGGACTTCCAGCCCGGAATCGAGCACGGGTACCTGGGCTAATACGAACGTGCCCACGCCCTGGCGGCGCCGGATCATCCCCTGTCCTTCAAAAGAACGCATGGCTTCTCGTAGAGTGGCGCGCGAAACTCCCATCCGTCGCGCCAGTTCTGGCTCGGACGGCAGGCGGCTCTCTGCTGGCAGCGAACTTATCATTTTCGCCAGGTCTTCCTGCAGACGTCTGAATGGATAAATTCCCATAATCGCCTCTTGCACCTTATGCCGGTCCTTCGACAACCGGCAGGAATGTAAAGTTCGTTGCGTCCACCAGACCCATATCCGTGATACGTAATTCTGGAATGACGACCAAGGCCAGCAGGGATAACTGCATATTCGCATTGTTAAGGTTGCATCCGCAAGCGCGAAAGCCATCTAAAATCGAAATTGTCTTCCTGGCGACTATTTTGGCATTTTCGGTGGACATCAGCCCGCCAATCGGCAACTCGACCAATCCAACCACTTGGCCATTTTTTATCACCACCTGTCCACCGCCGGTTTCGGCCAGTTTGTTGGCTGCCAGGGCCATATATTTTTCGTCCGTGCCGACAACGATCATCTGGTGGCAGTCATGCGCCACGGTTGAGGCGATGGCGCACGGTAGGTTAAATCCAAAGCCGGAAACCAGTCCCATCTGTACCGTTCCCCGGGTGTGGTGCCGCTCAACAACAGCGACTTTCGCCAAGTCGTGCACCATATCTGCACAGATATTGCCATCCTTGGTGATAGTTTCCAGATGCAGGTGCCGGTTGGGAGCCTGGTTCTCGATAATGCCAATGACATTAACCTTGGCCTTGGACATGGAACTAATAGCCGGGATGCAGAAATCTTCCGCCACCAGGGGCTGTCTCAAATGGACGGAATGGGTGGCCCAAATTGGGTATTCCACTTTGGGCAGATCAATCATTAACATACCCTGCTCGACCGCCAGCGCTCCTTGCAGGATAACCTGCCCGGCATGGAAATTGTTCAGGTTGTCCACCAGAAGGATATCGGCCCAGCGGCCCGGGGCGATCATCCCAACCTCCCGGCTGACCCCGAAATGCTCTGCGGTGTTAATGGTGGCCATCTGGATGGCCGTCATCGGGGTCAGACCTTGCTGGATGGCATGCCGCAGGACGCGGTCCATATGGCCTTCGTTAACCAGGGTGGCGGCATGGCAGTCATCGGTGCACAGGATGAAATGACGCGGATCCAGATGTTGCTCGGTGATGGCCTTTACCCCTTCGGCCACATCCTGCCAGGCGGAACCATAGCGCAGCATGGCCTTCATGCCTTGGCGGATACGCTCCACCGCATCTTCGGGCCGGGTGCCTTCGTGGTCATCTTCAGGGCCGCCGACCGCGTACGCATGGAAGGCCGGGCCCAGGTCTGTCGAAGGAAAGTGTCCCCCGATGACTTTCCCGGCCTTGCGTGTAGCGTCCATCTCGACCAGCATCTTCTCGTCGCCGTTGGCCACGCCTTTGAAGTTCATCATTTCGCCCAGACCGATTATTCCTGGCCAGGTCAGTGCCTCAGCCACATCCTCCGCGCTGAGTTCCGCACCAGGGGTTTCAAAACCGGTAGCAGACGGCACGCAGGAAGGCACTTGCACCCACACATGCACCGGCTGCAGGGCAGCTTCTTCCGCCATCAGTTTGACGCCCTTTAGGCCGAATACATTGGCAATCTCGTGCGGGTCAATGAACAAGCCTGTAGTGCCACGCGGCAGTACTGCCCTTACATACTCGGTGACGGTCAACATGCCCGATTCGACATGCAAATGCCCATCCAGTAAGCCTGGCACAAGATACTTGCCGCCCGCTTCAATGATGTGGGTCTGCTTACCAATGGTATGAGATGCGTCTGGCCCAACGTAGGCGATGCGACCATCCTTTATAGCGATATCGGTCTCCGGCACCAGTTCACCGGATTGCACACACACCCAGGTGCCTTTGCGAACCACCAGATCAGCCGATTGGCGGCCCATGGTAACGTCTATCAGTTTACGGATTGATTTAATGTCAGATTCCATAAAACTCCTGGTAACAGTGTAAAATTCCCTAAATATCAGGATATTTCTACAAGGGCAGAGCGCGCAGGTTTCTCATCTGGCCTCCAGCAGGAACTTGGCTGCCATGTTATGTTTTTCAACCAGCTTGTGCTCATCCAGCGTAACCATTTGGCCATCCTTTACTACGAACTTGCCGCCGACCACGGTATGGTCAGCCCGCACCGGCTGGCAGAAGACCACCGCGGAAACAGGGTCATGCAGCGCCCCGGCGTAATCCAGCCGGTTGAGATCGACCGCAAAGAAATCGGCGCATTTGCCGGCTTCCAGGCTGCCGATGTCGGACCTTCCGAGCACGGCTGCCCCGCCGCGTGTGGCCAGTTCCAGGGCAGTCCGGGCGGTCATCAATTTTCGGTTGGGGTCATTGGATAGGGAAAATCCAGTGATGCCTTCTTTCAGGCGGGCTAACAACATCGCCTGTCTGACCTCGGCCAGCAGGTGCGATCCGTCGTTGCTGGCGGATCCGTCCACGCCCAGGCCTACTTTCACACCTGCCGCCAGGTACTCTTTTACCGGTGCAATTCCGGAGGCCAGGCGCATGTTCGAGCTGGGACAATGTGCAACACCGCAGCCGTATTTGGCGAAGGTCTTCACCTCTTCATTATCCACATAAACGGCGTGGGCAAACCAGACATCCTGTCCCACCCAATCCACCGACTGCATATATGGCACAGGACGGTATCCAAATTTTTGCAGGCAAAATGCCTGCTCGTCCTCGGTCTCGGCCAGGTGCGTGTGCAGGTGAACCCTGTATTCACGCGCCAGTTTGGCGGATTGCTTCATCAATTCCCCGGTCACGCTAAACGGGGAGCAGGGTGCTAGGACGATTTGTACGAACGCACCCGCCTTCGGATCGTGGTACGCTTCGATCAGCCGCTGGCTGTCGCGCAGGATATTCGCCTCCGTATCCACCACCGAATCAGGCGGCAGCCCGCCTTTCGATTCACCCAGCGACATGGAGCCGCGCGCGGCCTGGATGCGCATACCCATCTCCCGCGCCGCGGCGATCTCATCGTCCAGCCGGGAGCCATTTGAGAACAGGTACAGGTGGTCGGATGCGGTGGTGCAGCCGGACAGAGCCAGTTCGGCCAGGGCGGTTTGGGTGGAAATGAAAATGTCATCCGGAGTCATGCGCGCCCAGATCGGATAGAGCGTCTTGAGCCAGGTGAATAAATTGGCATCCTGGGCAGCCAGTACGGCGCGTGTCAGGGTTTGGTAGAAATGATGGTGGGTGTTGATCAGCCCTGGCAAAACAAGGTGACCGGATAAGTCGAGCACTTCATCGGCTTTGGAGGGGATTTCGCTTGTCAGGCCCACTTTTTCGATAAATCCGTCCCGCACAAAAAGACCACCATCCGAAATTTCCCGGCGGCGGTCATCCATGGTGACCAGTATGCTGGCATTCTTGATCAAAAGAGTGGACATAAGAAGGAAGTCTAGTTGTCTGACAAGATCACATATAGTGTAATCAAGAATGCTGTGGATGTCAATTGTCTGACAAACACTCTGACAAATACTTTATAAAGAATCCCGCTGAATAGAGGCTGTCCGAAAAGTCCCGGGCAGCCTTTTCTTTTTTAAGGAATCGTGATTCAATAGGGGTATGAAACGAAAACCTGCTGCCCCCGTCTTCAAGCCGTACGTAATGAACCAGGTGGCCT
>JBEKCT010000081.1:0-15131 GCA_050014715.1 Anaerolineales bacterium
ATCCGCGCTCTGCCTATAAAATTTCCTGCTCAAAAAAGTATGGAATATATGCGCCCAATGGTTATACCCCCAAGGGGATCAAACCTCTATTATTTAATAACAATAGGATTTTTATCTAAATTTGTATCATAATAATGTAATCTTTTCCAAGAAAAATTATAAGCTTCGTCTTGTTTCAATAACTATTATCTGTTTCCACTTTTACAATGAAATTTCTTGTTTTACGACATATATTTTCATTCTTACAAGCGAGAAACCAATGAATTTTATGCTAGATTATTGGTAATGTAGTCATACAAGGGGACTTGAACTAACCGTTTTTAGTATCGGCGCGCATCCTGCTCGGCAGCTGCGATCTTCGCTGCCAGGGTGGTCTTGCCCAGGCCCGGTCCGCCGTAGAACACAACGTATTCCAGGGTGGCGGCCCTCTGGTGGGCGGAGTCGAGCATTAGCCGCAGCCTCTTTTTCAAGTCGCTCTGGCCGATGAACTCCTCCAGCGTTTGGGGGCGGAAGTTCCGCTCGTCGGAAATCGAATTGCAGGTTTGTTGGGTGGTCATAAAGACCTACCTCCGTAATGGTTGAAGTGACCCCCGAAATGCGGGGGTGGACGACTGGGTCGTTCCCAGGAACGTTCGACGAAAAGTCAAGCGTTCTTGGGAACGGCAGAGATGCCTGAGGGTGATCATGAAGCAGCGTATTAATATTTGGAGATAAGTTAGTTTGGATTTGATAGCAATTCGCTAGCGTCGTTCTGTAGAGCGATAGCCTGACTCTGATGCCCAGGTGTTGCTTCTAGTGGAGAATCGCCCTATACTGTCTTCATACAACAAGACCCACTCTAGGAAACAAAACATGGGTAATCTATCATTAAGCAAGGTGTTCGTTTATCATGACGAAACAAAAGAAGTGCCCGGAAGAAATTTCAAGGGTCATGTTTTGCTTTTCGTTCCCGTGGAATTAATCATTATTAGCAAAACCCCTCTTTTCGGTCTCGATTCTGTAGAGTATCATCCGCGAGACGAAATAGCTCAAGAAGTATTGGGTGTCCGACGAGATTTCAATTATCGCGGTAAATTTCACTTCTCAAAAATTGGTGGAAGTAAATGGGGTACGGATGATCTTGCCCACCGAAAAGCCGTTGAGTTAGTCGTGGATGGGCTTTGTCACAAGCATCAGAAATTATTCAAGCGCCCCTTGCATTGCAAATTAGCCGTCATGTTCTATCCAAGCGAGGCCGATTACCTAATCTATGGGGGTGAGACAAAGAAAGAGCAGAAGCTAAGGCATGATGAAACAGTTTTGCGAATGTTGCTAAAAGGTGCGGCACATTATTTGTATGACGATAACAATCGTATTGAAGTGGCTAATATTATTTCCGATGGTCAACCAGAACATAGAAGCTTAGACTCTGACAGGATATTATGGCGGCTCACTTACGATGGCTTATATGGAAGGGCACCTTTGCGTGATTATGTATCCTTGTCTCCCAACGCCACCATTATTCATCTTCCATCTGATCATAGAAATTATGAGCCCACTGGCGAAGAATATATAAATGCTCACATGTTGCAGTTGGCGGATCTTATGCTAGGTGCATCCTTACGCTCTTGCTATGTTGGTATGACCTCGAGAAAAACGTTACCTCGTATCGGAGATGAATGTGTCAAGAAAGATATTATTGCTCAACCAGTTCAGGAAATGTTGGATAAGAGAAAGCGAGGCGGCGGTTTCAGATATAGCGGACACTACAGGTCATTCAATGTAACTTTGGTCGAGTTTTCAGAAGGAGGGGCAAATTTCCGAGAGGTACATACCAAGCAAGTTCCTATGAGCGACAGCGATGCTTTGCAAATGCGATTCCCCTTTGATGGCGAGGCGTAACTCCTGTAGTTGTGCACCTAAAGGTGTTTATGAAGGATAATACTCGACAGGCCCTTGAAGATTGCGTCGAAAAGACAGATAAGCTTCGAGAAATGAAACTTGACGAGCATATCGTACAGACCGTCAAGGGCTTCCGGGGCCAAAGAACGGAAAATGATGAGTGGGAAATTGAATTTGATCTTCCCGATGGCGAGAAGGGGGATGCCTCGTTATTCACGCTCCGTTTATTTCTTCAACACAATGAAAACTATTCTTTCCCACAAATTCAACATTTAATCACCGACCAGGGCTTGTCAAGTGAATTTCGATCCCAAATGGCAGGAGTGCGTCAAGAATATTTCGATTTGATCAATCATCATCCTGCAGATATTCAAGAAGATTTTTTTGGAGTAGGGGAATATCCCACTTTGGGCGAAATTCTAAACGTAGTCTTGAATGGGGCAATGGCCCATACAAATGACCAAAACAAACGACGTAAATATAAGAATTGGGCTCGAGATGGCGTCAGGAAGAATGTACTTCTCCAACACTTTTGGTTTATCGTTGCTATAGTATTAAGGCTCATATATCGTATTTCTGATCTATGTAAAGAAGAACTAAATCGGCAAAGCTAAACTATTAAATGACCGTCACCATGGTGACCATCAGGGCTTTGTTGCTATTTTTCAGGATAATCTGAGGAGCAACCGGCGAGAGCATACTGATTCCAATAACATCCATCAGCATGACGAGGAAGATAAGCTTGAGGGCACGTGTTATTTTTTTGCTTCATAGCGAATTGCATCTAAATCCTTAATAACCGAGTGGACGGATGCAAGCGTCTATACGCCCTGAGACACATGAGAACGCCTGAGCAATAAGATCGTGAATTGCCAGCTCATGCGTTTTTAAGTGCACATCGAAAATAAACAGGGAATGGCAACTATCCAGAGGAGGGCAGAGCCAGCCCATAGGCGGCTGCGCCAAGCATCCCAGGTCTGTCATGGAGGATGACATGCACCGGTATCCTGGTTACCAGACCTTGGAAGCGGCCCTTTCTGCGCAGTGCTTCCAGGAAAGTTGGTTTTTCCAACTGTGCCAGTAGGCGCGAAGACATGCCACCACCAAGGTAGATCCCAGCAGAGGAGAGCACCTCTAGCGCCAAGTTGCCAGCCTCGGCCCCGAGGATCGTGATGAACATGTCAAGCGTGTCTGCCGCCAACTTGCACGGACAGGAGGCGTCCTGAGCGGCAGCAATGATCGCTGGTGTCGGATCTTTACTGGCGGCAAGCTGCCCTGCCAGCCAAGCAGGTTCCTCCAACCCAGTCGACTTCAGGTAGGCATACAGATTGGGAATACCCAACCCACCAGAGCAAACCCGTTCGGTGCTAACGTGATCATAGCCTTGCTGATTAAGGTAAGTCAGCAGGCCAATCTGCAATGGTCCGACCGGCGCAAAGGCGGCGTGGCTGCCCTCGGAGGGGTGAGCGCGATACCTTCCGTTCTCAAAGATCAGGTATCCCTCGCCCAGGCCGGTGCCAGGAGCCAGGATGGCAAGCGCGCCGCCATCGACTGGGTCGCCAGCACTCAAGGTATGAACGTCTTCCGGAGTGATGATCGGGATTGCGTAAGCTATGGACTCTACGTCGTTCAGCAGTTCCAGCGCGGACCATTTAAATTCAGATTGGAGTGCGGGTCCATCAACCACCCATTTGAGGTTGGTGATCTTGGCTCGTTTTGCAAATACCGGTCCTGCAACCCCGAAGCAGGCCTGTTCGACTGGAAGCTTGGCTTTGGCCAGGAACTCCTTGATCATGTCGCCCAGGCTCTCATAATCCGAGCTGGGGAAGACCATTTCTGCCAGCGCCTTGCGCGGTCCAGTCTCATGTGAGTAGACCGCCAGGATGGTTTTCGTTCCTCCGATATCGCCAATCAGCACGTTCATGGTTATGCCCACCACATTGCAACTGGTTTCTCGGTCAGAATCACATCCTTCAAGAAACTAACAGCCCTGCTGAAGCCTTCTTCAACTGACAACATCGGGTCTTCGTGTTCAATGGAGAGCACGTAATCATACCCAATCAGGCGCAATGTACTGACCAGGGTGCGCCAGCTGTACTGATCATGACCATATCCCACGGTTCGGAAGGTCCACGAACGATGCACCAGATCCCCGTAGGGGGTGGTATCCAACACGCCATTGACTGCGGTATTGGCCGGATCGATATAGGTATCCTTGGCATGAACATGATGAATGGCGCCTTCAAGTGCACGAATAGAAGCGACCGGATCGATTCCCTGCCAATACAGGTGGCTCGGGTCATAGTTAACGCCAATCACGGGGCCGACCGCCTTCCGTAAGCGCAGCAAGGTAGATGGGTTGTAAACAACAAAGCCAGGATGCATCTCAAAGGCCAGTTTCACACCATGGTCGGCGGCAAACTTGCCGGCTTCCTGCCAATAAGGGATGACTTTCTCTTCCCACTGCCACTTGAGGATGGCTTCATAATCCGGTGGCCAGGCGCAGGTTACCCAATTGGGGTACTTGGACTGATCGCAGTCGCCCGGGCAGCCAGAGAACAGGTTCACCACCGGTACTTCCAATTCCGATGCCAGGAGCACGGCATTGCGGTAAACGCGGTCGTATTCTAGCGCGGCTGCTTTGTCGGGATGGAGCGGGTTCCCATGGCAGGACAAGGCGCTGATAATGAGACCGCGCTTCTCGACTGTCTTGCGAAGCTCCTGCGCCTTATCCTTGCTTTTCAGCAATTCTTCTGGCTTGCAGTGGGCATTCCCGGGATAAGCGCCAGTTCCTAGTTCTACTGCTTCCAGACCCATTTCAGCCACATGGTCGAGCATTTTCTCGAGTGGCTGGTCTTGAAATAGGGCCGTAATGACACCAAGTTTCATATGAGCCTCCCAAAAATCATAGATTCGAAAGACGAGGATGCTTTCCAGGTCAGATGCTCAATGGAGCTCGATCGTTCGATTTTCTCTGGCTGACTGGTAAATGGCCATGATGAGTTCGTGGGTCTTGATGGCAACCTCGGCAGTGATCTCGGGTTGCTTGCCGGCTGCCAAGCTGGCATAATAGTTTTCGATCTGCTTGATATGCGTTACGCCCCAGTATGCCTTTGGAGCCTTCCAAGTGACCGGCAGCATGATGACACCCCATTCCTTGAGAGTCCGCATGGCCACCTGGGAACTCTCTTCATCAAAGAAGCCTTTGTAATCCTCTTCGTTAATGGTATTGCTGGGATCATTCACTACCGTCAATTCCTTGCCATTTTTATAGGTAATTACGGCTTTGTCAAACTCCATCAAGGCAATGCCGTTCTCACACTGGGTCTCGACCAGGACAGGCGCACAATAAGAAAAGTTGTTGGTAGCAAAGAAGACCGATTTCACACCATTGCGGTAGGTAATCAGTCCTTCGGCGGTATCTTCAGTCTTTACCTCGGGATGGGTGCGGTTGCCGATGGAGGCTTGAACACTTTGTATTTCATCATTAACGAACCAGCGCGCCAGGTCCATCACGTGGATGGCCTGATCAATCATCAACGACCCGCCTTCCTTATCCCAAGTGCCGCGCCAATCACTGTTCTGGTAATATTCAGCTGGCTTTGCCCAGGATAGGATAATACGCTGCCCAATGACATTGCCCAGGCTACCATCCGTCAGGGCATCCTTAATGGCGACGGAAGCAGCATTGTACCGATTCTGACTGATCACACCGATAATGACATGGTTACGTTTCCCTGCTTCAATAATGGCACGCGCCTGGTCCATCGAAATGGCCATCGGTTTCTCGAGAAGGACATGCTTACCTGCATTGGCAGCCTCGATAGCCATGGGAGCATGCAGGTAATGCGGCGTGAGGATATGGACGACATCGATATCATCACGCTTAAGCAGTTCATGGTAATCCTCGTGCCCATCACAACCGAACAACTGCGAGGCTGTTTTCAGCGCATCAGGTTTAATATCGCAGACAGCCTTGATTTCGGTCTGCCCCAGGCGGTGAAGCGGATAGGCATGCATGATAAAAATGGCACCGCAGCCGATGATGCCAACGCGGAATTTCTTCATAGGGTAATCATCCTTTCTCAATGATCAGGCAGCAAATCTCAGCCGAAGTGGACGACATCGCCAGAAAGGGCGGACTGGTAGATGGCTTCCAGGATGCAAGTGACCATGTAAGCCTGCTCGGGTTTTACCAGCAGATCACCTTCGTCGCGCACCGCACTCATCCAGGTCTGCATTTCCTTAAGACCGCCAGGGAAGTTTTCGGGTTTGCTACCATCGCCAATGAAGGCGGCGCCCATGGAGTAGTTCTGGATGTAGAGCTTGCCGTTGTGCTCGCCATTGACGCGCACGTGGTAGCTGTCCGCAGATTGGAAATCGCCTGTGCGCACAATTGGCCCGGTGGGGGGGAACATATCCGCACCGGCCTTCGTGCCGCACAGCAGGGTCATGGCTTCGTTGGAGACAATCATGTTGAGAGCCCAGGAGGCTTCCACCATTACCGTTGCGCCGTTCTTGAACTTGACCAGCCCGAAGGCGCTGTCTTCCACTTCGTACTTGGCAGGGTCCCAGGGGCCCATGGCGTTGGCAGGGCTGCCGATTTTGGCGATCTTGTCGAAGGTGGAGCCAAGGACCGTGGAGGGTTCGTAATTCTGCATCATCCACAGGGTCAGGTCGAGGGCATGGGTGGCCAGGTCAATGAGCGGTCCGCCGCCCTGCTTTTCCTTGTCCATGAAGACGCCCCAGGTGGGCACGCCGCGACGGCGGGTGGCGAAGGCTTTGCCGAAGTAGACCTCGCCCAGGTCGCCGCTGTCGCAGAGCGACTTCATGAAGAGGGAATCTTCGCGGAAGCGGTTCTGGTAACCGATGGTGAGCAGCTTACCGGTAGAATGGTAGGCATCCAGCATGGCCTTGGCTTCGGTGGCGGTTTTGGCCATGGGCTTTTCGCACATGACGTGCTTGCCGCTTTTGAGGGCGGCGACAGTGATCTCGGCATGCGAGCTGTTGGGGGTGCAGACGTGGATGACATCGATGTCTGTGCGGGCGAGCACATCATGGTAATCCACGCAGACCAATGCGTCCGGGGTACCGAACTTTTCGGCGGAGGCCTGGGCCTTCTGGATAATCAGGTCGCAGAAGGCGACGACTTCGATGCTTCCCAGGCGGGCCATGCTGGGGAGGTGTTTGCTGTTGGCGATGAAGCCGCAACCGATGATCCCAACTTTGATTGTCTTCATTTCTATTCTCCTTATAAAGCAGTGATTGTTTTTTTACGCTTTTTGATGTATATTGATTTTCAATTGTTCCGCGTAATTCTACATATCCCAGATCATAGGTACTACTGGAGTTTATACCATTTCCTGTTATTCAATACCTTCGCCAAAAATGAGTAACAAAGTAGGGCTTTTCGGGTAAAGTTGAAGTTTATTAGATGGTGTTATGAACTTTTAACCTGGAGACAAATCACCTTTCCGCTAGCTTAGCGATTGTTCAAGCCGCTAATAAAGTAGCGAAAGGCGATTTATGGAAGATATGACCAATAGTTTAGTCCATTGAAGTCGATCAGCAAATGTTATTTTTACATACGCACCAAAAATATAATTGAAAAATAATCTGGGCGAAATATCAAAAATACATCCGAAAAAGCAAATACAAAATGGCTTGAACGAATATGAAAGCCGGCGCTTTGAGCCTCTGGCCGGTACCAGAGGCTTATAGCCTCAGAGCATACCATCCGTCAAACGGGTGGTGGTGATTTTTAAAGGGTAAAAAGGGCTAATTTTATTTTGCTTCTTGGCCAAAAAATGGCCATTTTTTAAATCTATTTTCTTCAACTCTGTCTGGAGGTTGAATAGTAATTTTTCCGGTAGCTGCCCATTCGACGCCTCTGCACAGCAGAGTCAGATAACTTACTCTACGCCAAGTTTCCATATCATGTCCGATAGTCATCGCAAACACTCTGCCTTTTCCATATTTATTGGTCCAAGCAACTGGCTGAAAAGAATTTACTCCTACCATATTTTCCAGTTTTCCGCCGGGAATTTTCGCAGTGCAAAAACGAGCCGGTGGAAAATTTTTATCATTTTTATAATTTTCCAAATCATCGAACACCGAAGCAATTATCTTAACATTAGGATCATGATTAATTTGAACACCTGTAAATAAGTCATCATTTACTACACGCCATTCATATGGCAAATCTTTCGCAAAAGGGCTTTCCATATTAAAGCGTACTGTAAATTCATCTGAAGGATTCTTACGCGAGCCTTTGTTTATTTGCAAATATGCTCCCCATATTTTTTTGTATTCTTCCGGCAAATTATCTTCAAGCCAAAGCGAGGTATGGTGTAATACGAGTCCCTTTCCTGACTTGACAAATTCAAAAAACAAATTTTCTGTTTCTGGATTCCACCTAATATAGTCATAATCATATCCACTTTCTGCTGGAGCTCCTTTGCCGTCATAATTAAGAATAATAACATCGTATTTTTCGACTGTCGCCTTAGTAGCTCCGTTAAACTCTTCAGTAATTTTAATATTAAACATCCCAGTGGATTCTAAGACAGTTCGGAACATTTCATTTGTTTCCTGATAAACATGTTCAGTACAAACCTGACCGCTCACAAGCAAAACATTTATTTTTCCCATGATATTACTCCTTTTAATTAAGGAATCTAAGTTTCATTAACTATTTTGCTAAAATCTGTAACCATAGGTATCTTTGTTACAAAAATATATATTTCTTTCGAATTATTTTCCTGGGTATAGGGACTATGTTCCGGAATGATTACTTCACACTCCGGAACATAGTTTATGGTTCCTTCGTATCTCCTATTTATTATCAAGTGTTATTATAGGATTGCTCACCTTTGGTGGTTGCGTAAATGTGATATTTGGGAATAACTTGTCAAGATCGCTTGTAGTATATGAAGTGACTGTACCATTACTTATTTCCTCAGCTGCTGTATGCGCATCTACAACATCAAGTTTAGGAAAGATAATTGATTGCGGTTGATATTTATCAGCCACAAGCCCTTCGGCAAGTTCAAGTATGGTTTTTGCTGTAGAAACAGGACCTGAAGGTACTATTGTGCCACGAAATGGAGACTTATTATCTGCAGATACTTTTATTGCGTTATAAACCTCGTCTGAACCATTAATCGTGAAGATTCCAATATTCGAGTAATCCTTAATTGGAGAGTTCAAAGAAGTAAAGTAATTGGAAATGCCTAATGCAACTTGAGGTTGAGCCGTAAGGAATAAATTAATATCAGGATTGGTTGTGTATACATTTTCTGCAACTGTTACGCCGGTCGCAACTGCTTCGTCTGGTAGCTGATATTGGCCTTCTAGCTTGATCTTGGATGAATATTGTTCAATTTGTAATAATGGAGTCGATTGATCAACATTGGTCTGGTTGGCCGCATAAGTCAGGACGTAAGCCTTTACGGAACCATTTGCCGCATTCGGAAAGTTTTCGTCAACCCATTTCGCTGCCATTTCGCAGGTATATGCTGCAGTTACCTTATCATTGGCATCCATTAGAACATCATAATGTTGAGTAGGATTAACAAACGAAATAACCTTTATACCTGCCGCCATTGCTTTGTCGACCGTAGAGCTGATAGCGTCACCGCTTACTGGAAACACAACTAAAACATCAACTTTTTCAGCGATATAGTTCTCAATCTGTGCAGTCTGAGTTGTGGGATCGAAATTTCCGTCCGTATTGGTAGCATCCCAGCCAGCGTTCGTCATTGCCTTTTGATATTCATCTACATATGCTTGTAACACAGCGCCAGGGCCAAGATTAACAAATCCAATGGAATACTTCTTGGCTGGCGTAGGCGCAACCGTCGCGGTTGTTTGCTGTGTTGGTTGGTTTACGCAAGCCGTAAAAATCGTAGTCACCACAAGAATGGTGAGAATGAAAGAAATCAGCTTTTTCATTTTTCTCCTTTTTATTTTCATTCTTGATCATATGTCTTATCAGTTTTCTTCATCATGTAGTGTTATTTAATATATGCTGGTGGTTTGTTTCTTGCTTATATATATTGATACAAGCATAATTACTCCTTTCGTTATGTATTGTGGATATGTTCCCAAATTTATCAATTGCATCCCATTGGACAACACGCCTAAAAGGAAAACAGCGGTCACAACCTTCCATAGTTTTCCCTCGCCACCTTTGAGAGAAACCCCTCCCAAGACACATGCAATTATGCCTGTGAACTCCAATCCCAGTCCGGTAGTTGAATCGGCAGCTCCTGCACGTGACGACAGTAGTATTGCCGAGATACCTACCAAAAAACCTGCTGCTGTAAATGCCAAGATTTTTATTTGATTTACTCGGAGGCCCCCAAGTCTTGCTGCTTCAGGATTATCGCCTGCAAGATAAATGCTTCTTCCTAAATACGTTTTACTCATAATTATCCCCGCGATAATCACAATAACAACCATGATCACGAAATTGAGCGGAACAAAACCAAAAATATTTCCTTGGCCGATAAACATGTATGATTTGGGAAGATAATAGAATGTCTTTGACTGGCTAATTAAATAGGATATTCCTTCATAGATAAACATGGTTCCAAGGGTAACCATCATTGAATGGCTCTTTAAGACCAAAGATGCAGTACCGTTAAATGTACCCATCAGCATGCATGAAAGGATACCTACAGGAATAGCAATCCATATAGAAACGGAGGAGACGGTTAGCATTTTTGTAATAATCACCGATGCTACGGAAACTTGATAACCAATAGAAAGATCTGTACCGCCGCTGATCATAATAATCATTACGGCAGTACAAACCACAACAATGTGTACATTCTGAATCAAAATATTTGTTAGATTCAGTATTGTAAAATATTTATCGGAAAGTAACGAAAATAAAACCATAAGAAATATCAGAATTATCACAAGAGAATATTCTGATATGAAATGTATAAATTTATCTTTTTTTTCTATCCTTATCATCTTGTTAATGAACTCCCATTCCTGAGGCTAATTCCAGAATTTGCTCTTGATTAAATTGCGATTTGGTTAGTTCCCCAACCTTATTGCCTTGGCATAGTACAACAATTCGGTTGGACATTCCCAGTAATTCTTCCATATCCGATGAAACCATGAGAATGGATTTCCCCTTTTTGAGCAATTCAATCATTATCGTATATATCTCATGCCTTGCTCCAATATCAATTCCCTTGGTTGGTTCATCGAATATCAGAATATCTGGTTCAGCAGCAAGAGCCTTTGCTATGACAACTTTTTGTTGATTGCCGCCGGAAAGAGATAATACGATTTGATCAATACTTGGTGTTTTTATATTAAGACTGTCCTTGTAGTAAATAGCCTGGTTTCTCTCCTTTTTCTCGATAATAAATACGCCTCTGCATAAATGTTTTAAATTAGATACCGAAACATTCCAGAATAACTTCTTATCCACAAAACAGCCTTGTACTTTCCTGTCCTCGGGAATAATTGTAATACCTGCTTTTAATGCTTCGCTTGGAGTTTTTATCATTACTCTACGACCCTTCAAGTAAACATTCCCGCCTGTCTTTTTTGCTGCACCTAAAATCAGATGCATGAGTTCCGATCTTCCTGCACCAACAAGACCTGCAAAACCTAGAATTTCGCCTTTATGTAACTTAATATTAATATCCTTAAGTCCATTACCGCTTAATTTTTCGGTCATTAAAACCACGTTTTCAGAAGGCGTAACGTTCTCGGGATAAACTTTTAAAAGTTCCCTACCTACCATAAGACTAATTAATTTTTTCTTATCAACATCTTTGATATTCCTTGTATCCACATATTTTCCATCCCGAAGTATGGTTACCCTATCGCAAATTTCAAAAAGTTCTTCTAAACGGTGAGAGATATATATGACAGTAATACCCCGTTCCTTCATATCTTTGATTGTTCTTAAGAGAAGTTTCTGCTCCTCCAATGAAATCGATGCTGTAGGCTCGTCCATTATTACGATTTTTACTTTTCGTATCATTGCTTTTACGATTTCAACGATTTGGCGATTAGCGATGGACAATGTTCGCATAATTGCTTCAGGTGGAATATCAGCGTTGAAAGACATAAGAAGTTCTTTGGTTTTTTCCTTCAGTTCTTTTTTGTTGACGAAAAGTTTCCCTTGTTCTAACTCTATAAAAATATTTTCATATACTGCCAGCGCATCATACTGTATCAATTCCTGATATACGACCGCAATACCATTTTCCTTCGACAATATTGGATCCATTTCGTAATAAACCTTACCATTTATAATTATTGAACCTGAATCTGGTTTAATTGCGCCTGAAATTACTTTAATAAATGTAGATTTTCCTGATCCGTTTTCACCAACGATTCCATGCACTTCCCCCTTAAAAAATGAAATGGATACATCATCAAGCGCTTTTACGCCCGGGTAGGTTTTGGAAATATTCTTAATAATTAGTTCTTCAATCATAGATAAAGTAAATGTGTTTTTGTTGAATGAGGCATACCATAACAGGCTGCGGTAGGCGCGGCCTGTTATGTAATGAACCTACTTGTCGTAGCCGAGACATTTCCTCATCAGGATTTGATGCCTGCGGATGTAGTCGATCTCGTCAACCCAGCCGGCGTCGTTCATGCGGCGGTTGCCCTCGAACTCGGAGCAGATATATCCTTTATAACCGCCTTCCTTTAGGGTTTTCAACACCCTGGGATAGTCGATGTTATCAACCTGACCATTTTCGTCAATGTCGTAGAACTTGCCGTGTGCATATACGAGCCGGGAAGCATATTCCTTCAGCTTTTCAATGGAATGCTTTTTCGCAAATCCTATGTGGAACTTGATGGCGGATAAATCGATCTCGTTGGGACCCATTTTTTCCACCTTGTCCTTGATCTCATCGTAGACGAAATCGCGGCCTGCAAAGTAGGTCTCTCTCTCCTTCTCACGTACGAAATTCAGGATATCGGCATGGGCACCTTGGCGGGAATACATGCCCACATCAGCAGACGAGATGCAGTATTCATAGCTGCTGAAGTCAACCTGCAAGCCAATGAATGGTAAGCCCATGCGCTCAGCCATATCCAAATATGGCTGATGGATTGGATCGTCGACAGAGGTGGGGGCATGGCACTCCAGTGCCATGACTACATTGTATTTGGCAGCTACCGGCAAGAGTTTCTCGGCGATCTTTAAATCAGTCAGTTTATAGTCCCTTTGAAATGCCTCTATACCAATATGCTCATCGTGCAACAGTCGAATTGTATGAGCGCCAAGCTTAGCGGCAGTCTTGATATACCAGGTGCTGCGCTCGAACAACTCATCATCGGAGAGGTCCTTGTTCTTCCACATGCGACGATCGGAAAAATGATCCACACAAACGGGAACTAGGTCATAACGTTCCATCCAGCCGTTCCAGCGGTCCACGAACGTATCGGATATATATGGCCATTCAGGCATCATTGCCTCGGGGAAAACCTCGATCCCTTCAGCGCCTGCCCCAGCGGCAGCTGCCAAGCAGCCTTCGAGGTCATGTTTGTGGAAATAATAAGTGTCTTGGTAGCTGTAAAGGGATACACCCAGTTTGATATCATGATTGGTCTTCATTTTTCCTCCTTCCCCTTATGCAAAAATCAGAACCTTGGTACACTCAGACACCATGGTGGGGGTGTAGGAACGGCGGGTGCACAACTTCAACTTGACCTCATGGCGACCCTGAGCGATGCCACCCTCCTTCATGATAATCACCCGAAGATATTCTCCAAGCATCCAGTAGAAATCGGTCGGAAAATCATTCTTTAGGATTTCCTGGTAAGGCAGTTCCTTTCCTCTGAGCTGCAGCACCATATCAGCTGGATCGATGGGCTTCCCATCTACCTTCAGCGCAATTTCGTCCACACAGCAGAGCGGAAGCCCGCGGTAATAATTGATGGTCAGGTTGACGCAATAACCGACCTTTTTGCCGTGTTCCCAGACGCTCCGGCAGCCCATATCGGTTAAAATATGTGTATCGTACATGGTTTCAATTCCTTTTCATGGTTTGCTTGTTGAAATAGCATCTATTTCAATATATGCTTTTTCTACCCGAATATCAATGTAAAATTAATGGTCAAAGATGGACAAAACGCTCCTTCTCAAGTATGATATGTCATCTTCAGGCCGGAAGGTTCCCCATGGAAATCATGTATATCGATAAATCTCCTCGTAAATATCACTCTTTTCCACTCCATGAGCATGGTTTTTGGGAGATTACGGTTAATCTGGCTGGCAGCGGAATAGCGACCGTTAATGGACAGGAATATCCTTTTAATAAGGGCTCTATCTTTTGTACCGGCCCGGGCATCCTGCACGGCAAAGTTTCCAGCGAAGGATTCATCGATGGCAGCCTGATGTTGCGGGATTTCAAACCGTTCGGGAGTTCCCAGGTCTATTGCCTAGAGGATGATGCCCATGGCTCTTTCCAATCCCTCTTCTCGCTCATATTCAATGCCGTCATGAATAATGGACTCAAAGCCCAGGCGGTTGTCCATGCCCTGGCCGATGCAATGTACCAGTTGATGCTCAGTTGGAGCGACATCGGGGACCGTAACCCCACCGTGGAACACTTTCAAAAGGTCCTATTGGATAATCTCTCCAACAGGGAGTTCGATCTTTCCGAAGAGATCCGCAGGACCGGTTACTCTTCCAGTTATTTTCGAAAACTGTTCAACCGTTTCACCGGCAATTCCCCTATCGGCTATCTCAACTACATGCGCATCGAATGTGCCAAGCGCCAAATCCAGCACTACCTCGGCACCCGCTCCATGAAGGAGATCGCTCATGATTCCGGATTTGAAGACCCCTATTATTTTTCACGAGTATTTAGGAAGTACACCGGTGCGAACCCGTTAAGGTATGCAAAGGAGATTGGGGAGGTCAAGGTGCAAAAAGTGGACGGCGAACCCATGGCCAACTGAACTTACTGAAACATATGAAAATTGTTGTTACGCCTTATTATTGCTCTAGTGGGAATTGAGTGCCATAACTGAAATTCAAGATCACCTAAGAATGTGGGAATCTCGCGCTGTCATTGACCGTGCTAATATGTACCACGCGTCGCCGCCTGATGTGTACCAGGCATGATCGCCCGTATGTGTACCAGGCATGATCGCCCGTATGTGTACCAGGCATGATCGCCTGAATGTGTACCAGGCGTAGCCGCCCGTATGTGTACCACCTTGGGGTGTGGGACAATGCTTCCAGAAAAAGAACT
>JBEKCT010000082.1:0-14816 GCA_050014715.1 Anaerolineales bacterium
ATATCAGGACTTGTAGCCGATCTCCCGCAGGAAAGTCTTGCGCCAGGTGATGTCTTCCTCCGCTTCAATACCTTTAGGGGATGCACCGTCCACCACGCCCAGGATGCCGCGCCCCATTTCTGTCTCGGCAACCAGCACTTCGGTCGGATTGGCCGTGGCGCAGAAGATGTGGCAGACTTCCGTAACCTGCTTGATCGTATTAAGCACGTTGACAGGATAATATCCATCTGCCAGAAAGATGATGAAAGAATGGCCGGCGCCGATGGCAAGCGCGTTCTTCCTGGCCAGGTCGATCATCCCACCATCCGTACCTGACCAGCGGATGAGACATTTTCCAGAGGCTTCGCAGAATGCCAGGCCGAACTTGATGCCCGGAACGGCACTGACCAATGCTTCGTGAATATCCTCGACTGTTTTAATAAAATGCGATTGCCCAAGAATAAAGTTGACATTTTCTGGCTTTACGATTGTAACAGTCTTAAGGTCCATGGTCACCTCCAGTGCAATATTTTGAATCCATCATACAAACAGGACATGAAATGGCAACCCCTTTTTATTTCCATGTAACCTTTTCCCAGGGTTCCACCTTCCCGTTCACGGTTTGAAAAAGCGGATGGGCGTCCGGCAAATTGACTGTGGATAGCTTTGCCAAACAAAGCGGATCACGGTGTGCGAGCTTGTTCTTGAGATGCCCCCATTCGTATAATATCTGACCACGGGTTACCGGGATTCTACCTGGTAAGCGGGAGGGGCTGATCTTGGCCCGGTTGAATGTGTAAGCGCGCCTATCAGCCTCATCAGCGAGAGCTTCCAGGTAGGAGGCGATGGCGGCCAATGGATCCGGGCATGAAAGGAAGCGGGTAAGTTGTGGGTGATGTTGATAGCCTTTTGTCTCACCCTTAAGAACTTTTTGCGCCAGCAACGCTTCCCGCCAACAGGCCAGCAATCCCTGGCGGTCAAGGTATTTTGGATGCAGGGACCAGATGCGCATTATTTCTTCTCGTAGAAGACCAATAAGGTGCTTCCATATTTGCGCTGCTCGAATTCTTCCAAGGAATGCAATTCCAATTCGCGATACTCACGCGGGTGGATTTGGACAATCACCCAGGCGCCTTCGTCGTTTAACCAGCCGGGGTTGGCATCCAGGATCAGGAGAGCTTTAAAGGCCATTTCCTTGTATTGCGGCGGGGCAATGTAAACATAATCGAATGGGCGGGTAGGGGCAGCCTCGAGCATGCTAAAGGCATCCCCCCGGCGGATTTCTGCCTGTGAACTCAAGCCTGTGTTTTGCAGGTTGGCCTGGATAGTATCAATGGGAAGGCGGTTCAGGTCGGAGAAACGCACGAAGGAGGCTCCCCGGCTTAGCGCCTCGATCCCGATCGCGCCCGTGCCGGCGAACAAGTCCCACCAGACCGAATCCTGAACATCCCCAGCCAGAATGTTGAACAGTGCTTCCTTGACCATGTCTGTTACCGGGCGGGTCGTATCGCCGGGGACATCCTTCAGCTTCCGGCCTTTGGCCGTGCCGGAAATGACGCGCAGACTCATTGGCTTGCCTTCACACTCCGGCGGGCTGCCAGAATGTTCCCATGCGGTGCGATAACCGGTACCACGCAGCCGGTGCCGAGCAGCAGCTGGCGCCCGCCGGTTTGGCGGATGGCATCGGCTGCTTCCTCCCGGACTGCGGAAGCATTCGCATAGACAATGGTATGCTGGCTCACTCCTCCGCAGAAGACCGGTGAGACTTCAGAAGTCTTTAAGACTTCGGAAGCACGGGCTTCAGCCAATGAAGGATATGTTTCCCGATCGTGCCAGTTAACAATCTGAAACCGAGGCGAGAAAGCAGGAACCAGGTCGAAATAAATATTCAGGCCGTGGAGATGAAGCAGGTTGCACCACAGACCATCGGCAGGTTTCGTGGTCGTCAGGTCGAAAGGCAGGCCAAAGGTCTTGTATTCGTCAAGAGTCATCAGTCCAGCCTGGGCATGCTGGACGGCATAGAAAATGCCGTCAATGCCTGTTTCCATGGCGGCTTCCACGAAGCGACGAGTGGTTTCGGCGATATTTTTCAGTCCTTTCAAAACGGCTTCAGGATATTGGCGCATATGGATGATCAAAGTCTCGCCTCCGGCCAGGTTCTTGGCCTGGGCCAAAGGACTGAAAACCGTTTGCAGCAAGGGTATCCCCGGGCCCAAGCCGGCACGGATTTGACGAAGACAGGTTATCTGTCCGGAAAGATGCGGAACTTTACGCGGGTCGAGCACCGGCAGGCGTTCCCAATCTCCCTGTGTCTGGATGGGATGTTGAGTATAGCGGCGCGTGCCTTCGGTGGACCCATCCCAGGCATCTTGGGCACCCCAATCCCGGATGGCAAACGAGGAAGCCGGAGTTACTTTTACCAGGTCGAAATCGTAATGATGTTGGAAGTCCAGAGTGGCGGCTGCCAGCGATTCAGGACTCTGGTCATCCACAGGGAAGTGCCGCCAAAGTGCTACGGGCGGGCGATCCAGGCCAGGATCATTCTTCATACAGGCTTGCAATCGTTCTCGTGCTGATAAAGACATATTGGCAACCTACCTTTTTATGGTTTTAAAAACTTGCAGCCAGCCCTCGGCAATGATTTCTGCGCCATATTGACCGGGGTGGACGATATCCATGTACATATTATCAGAATTCGGATGATCTTTATAGATCTGCCAGGCATCCACAAGGAAAACCGGTTCTTGCGTGGCTGCATAACCGGCCACCATCTGGCGCTGCGCTTCCACCAATTGTTCCAGCCCCAGATTGAAATCGCAGCGGTAGTCATTTTCCCAGACCAGTTGGTTATTCTTATCAAAGTGACTCCAGGGAAGAGTCCCAAGAATAGGAATAGGTGTTATGACGATCACCGGAATGTTCGCATTGAGCAAGGCGTCGATTTGCAGTTTCATGTACTGAATATGATCGTTGACCATTGCGGTCAGTTCATAAGGCAGCAGTTTATTGGTGGCCCGATCGAATATCCCCGGGCAACCGTTCAAGTCATTCAGCCCCCACCAGAGCGTTACCAGGTCGGGTTTATAAACCATGACATTTGCATCCAGATTCTCATATCCCCACCAGGCCTTCCGTCCACCATGGTTGGAAGTAATGAATTGATCCACCAGGGGGAGATCAGTACGCAAGACAACCACTATCGAGAACCCGACGCTGCCTTCCTTGCTGACATCACCTACTTTCAATACACTATCCCCGTAAAATACGAGCGTTAGCGGTCTTTCCGTGGGAGTTGGGGATGGCGGTGATGGAAGAGTTAGGGTCAGAGTGGGAGAGGGAGTAGGAGTGAATGTGAAAGTTCTGGATGGAGAGGAAAAAGGAGTCCTGCTAAGGGAAGCAATTGGCATCACACTTGGGGAAACTGCACAGCTTGCCAGCAAATAGATGAAAATCACTGCAAATAATGTTCGATAAATTTTCATATTCGATCTTACGCGTAGCCATTCCGGCAGCATGTTTCAGGAAGATGATGACTGGCTTTCCTGTTCCCGCAAGGTTTCGCGCAAAGCCTCCTGCAGGTCCGGGCGTAAACCAGGCAGGATGCGCCTGAATATCCGCAGGACACCTGTTCCCGGATTGCCCCAGATTATCTCGCGCAGGAATGCAATTGTTTCGGTCAGGGAGAATCGTTCCAGGGCAGCCAGGCAAGCCTGAAGGTCCATTTGGGTGGCCGGACTGGCGACCAGGATGGCCGGATGCAGGATTCGGAATATGGCTGGAAGATTTTCGAACTGCGGGTCCTGCAGCAATGGGATTAGCGCCTGCATTCCCCAGATTTGCATGGTAGGTTGCGGAGAACCTAGCCAACCCTCAAGTATGGAAAAGAACGCCTCCGGATATTCCCGGCGTAACCGGGCGAAAGCGTCGGTTAACAAAGCAACGCGGATTTCCTTGTCTTTCGATTGCTTAAGCCATTCGGGCAGGCGAGTCAGGGCCGAGATGGCCCGGTCGGGTGGGAGGTTACCCAGAAGATAAGCTGCGAGAAGACGGGATTCAAGCGACCCGGCCTTCCAAAGTGTATCGGAAAGCTTGATGGCTTCATCTGGCTGATTTTCAACCAGCACAACCATTTCGCTTTCGATCTGACGCAGCACCGGACGTGGTGTTTGGTACGTGGGCACGGATAGCCGCTGTGCAATTTGTGCAGCACGGATGGTCCGGTTGGTGTAGAAACCCAGCAGCTCGTTCAAGAAAAGCAGGAAAGCCTGCGGTTCACCAAATTTCTCGGCGAGCCGGGCGGCTTGAATTTTCAGACGGGCTAGATTGATGGCAGGCATCTACGAAACCAGACTCGAATCTCCGGAGAAGTTCATGGATTGGGTGAATGCGGGAAAATAGTACTTACTCACCACGCGCTTCATCTTTAAATCCTTAGTCATTGTACTCCACCGGCAGAACGGAAGCGTTGATTTCAGCATGCAGCAAAACCAACTCGGAACGGATCCCTCCTGCCAAATCATTCATCCGTATGATACTTTTTTCTGGTTTGTTGCGCAGTTTCATTTCCACACCGCCCTGATCAAGGGCACGTTCGCTGATCGTCAGCCGGATTGGAAGTCCGATCAAGTCGGAGTCATTGAACTTGACTCCGGGGCTTTCGTCGCGGTCGTCATAAAGCACTTCCACCCCGGCAGCTTGCAGATCGACGTAGAGTTTATTGGCAGTCTCTTCTGCCAGGGGCGTGCCCTTGCCACGCAGAAGAACCAGATGAACCTGGTAAGGGGCAACCGTCACCGGCCAGATCAAGCCGTGTTCGTCATGGTGTTCCTCGGCCACACAAGCCAGCAGCCGCCCTACACCGATGCCGTAGGAGCCCATGATGACCGGCCTGGGCTGGCCATCTTTATCAAGGAATGTGCACCCGAGTGAATCCGAGTAGCGTGTACCAAGTTTGAAGATATTACCCACTTCCACGCCGCGTGCTGCCCGCAATGGATTGCCGCACTCGGGGCAGGCATGCCCCTCTTCCGCGGCGGCGATATCCGTGACGATATCGGCGGAATAATCACGGGGTATGTTGGTATTCAGCAAATGATAGTCGAGATGATTGGCTCCGGCCACCAGGTTAGGACTGCTGGTAATTGAATCATCCACAACGACCATCACCCTTGGCCGTTTGCCAGTGGGAAGAGGAGTGAGACCAACCGGGGATGCAAAACCGGGTACGGCTCCAACAGCTTCGATCTGCTCTTCCGTGGCCGGGCGTAGATCGCGAGCATGCAGAACGTTGGTAAGCTTGGTCTCATTCAGCTCCATATCGCCGCGGATGACGGCAAAGATGAATTTTTCGATCAATTCTTCGCCTTCCGGGATTTGCGCCATGAAGAAGACCGCCTTGGCGGTTCTGGATTTTGGCAGGCCCAGGAAGTTTGCCAGGTCTTCGATGGACTTGCAGTCCGGGGTATGCACTTTCTTGACAGGTTTCAGCTCTTCCGGAACGGCTGGGACCTTTTGGAAACGCGCCACCTGGCGGTTGGCGCTGTAATGGCATGCATCGCACAGAATAAGAGTGTCTTCACCGATGGGATTTAGAAACATATACTCATGCGCTAATTTGCCGCCCATCATGCCGGAATCGGACTTGACTGCAATGACCGGAAGTCCACAGCGATGGTAGATATTGAAATAGGCCTGGTAGTGAAGACGGTATTGTTTATCCAGCCCATCCCAGTCTGTATCCAGGCTGTAGCTGTCCTTCATGGTGAATTCACGTACCCGGATCAGCCCGGCACGCGGGCGGGGTTCGTCCCGAAACTTGGTTTGAATATGGTAGATCAGGCGCGGCAAGTGCTTGTAGGATTGAACCTCCCGTCGAACCAGGTCAGCCACCACTTCCTCGTGAGTCATGGCGAGAACCATGTCGCGGTCGTTCCGGTCGCGAAATCTTCCCATCTCTGACCCGATCTGGTACCAACGCCCGGTCTCCTTCCAAAGGTCGGCCGGCTGGATGAACGGCATCGAGATTTCCTGACCGCCAATCCGGTCCATCTCATCGCGCAGGATGGCTTCGATTTTTAGCATTGAGCGTCTGGCAAGGTGCAAGTACGTGAAGATGCCGGCCCCAAGCGGTCGTATGAAACCGGCCCGCATAAGCAATTGGTGGCTGATAACATCCGCCTCGGCCGGGGCGTCGCGCAAGGTTTGACCGAAGAGTTGACTGAGCTTCATAAGAAATCTCCTAACCAGATTGCTTCTTCGACTTCGTATGTAGGGGGTTTTTCGATAGTAAAAAAAATGGGATATTCAATTGTCCAATGAGAACCGCTTATCAGGCACCGAAGCAACTAATTCCTTAAGGGCAGCCTTGGTGGCGTCTTGTTTGATTAATACGCTCTTGCAAAATAGACTTTGTGTTTGGCAGCTTTTCCACACACAATGCATTTACCGGTTCCTTTTTCCTGGTTCAGCGGTATGCAGCGCGTGGTAGCCTTGGTATCTTCCTTCACCCTGGTCTCACACTCAGGAGACTCACACCAGTAGGAATAGGCCCAACCGTTCTGGACAACTTCTACCAGTTCGGCGTAATCCCTGGGGTCGAAGATGTGACTGTCGCGGAAGGAGGTGGCGCGCTCCAGCAAGGCATGCTGGATTTCCACCAACAGGTCCGCCACTCTCACCGCCAATTGTGCCTGCGGGATGAAGGACTTGCCCTCACGACCAGGTTTATCCCGGCGGGCTAGGGCAACGGTGTTCTTCTCTATGTCTTTGGGACCGATCTCGATGCGCAGAGGCACTCCGCGCATCTCCCAGTCATTAAACTTGAATCCGGGCGTCACCTCGGTGCGGTCATCCACTTTCACACGCACGCCGGCAGCCTTAAGCTCGGCTTCGACCCGGCGTACACACTCCATAACGGCGGTAGTTTCCGGGACTGATTTAAAGATTGGGATGATGACAGCCTGGATGGGGGCCAGGCGAGGCGGCAGGATCAATCCCTGATCATCACCATGTGTCATGATGATGGCGCCAATGAAACGGGTGCTGAGACCCCAGGAGGTGGTCCAGACATATTGCTGGGCGTTGTTCTCGTCCAGGTACTGGATGTTAAAGGCCTTGGCGAAGTTCTGGGCAAGGAAGTGTGATGTACCAGCTTGCAATGCGCGCGTATCGCCCATCATGGCTTCAATGGAAGCGGACAGGTTGGCCCCGGCAAATTTTTCGGCCTGGCTTTTGACCCCCTTGATCACAGGCACTGCGCCCTCATTGATGGCAAAGTCAGCATAGACATTCAGCATACGCATGGTCTCTGCTCGTGCTTCCTGCTCCGTAGCATGAGCTGTGTGACCCTCCTGCCAGTAGAACTCCAGCGTGCGCAGGAACAGGCGTGTGCGCAGTTCCCAGCGTACCACGTTGCCCCACTGGTTGATCAATACCGGCAGGTCGCGATAACTCTTGATCCACTTGGAATACATATAGCCAATGATGGTTTCGGAGGTGGGTCGCACCACCAAGGGTTCTTCCAACTTCTCGCCACCGCCGATTGTAACCACGGCCAGTTCGGGCGAAAAGCCCTCCACGTGGTCCTTCTCTTTTTCGAGGAAGGACATTGGAATTAAGAGTGGGAAGGCGGCATTGACATGGCCAGTATCCTTGAAACGCCGATCGAGCGCCTGCTGGATATTTTCCCACAGTGCCCAGCCATATGGGCGCACGACCATGCAGCCGCGTACCGGGGCATAGTCGGCCATCTCGGCGCGTTGGACGATCTGGTTGTACCATTCGGAGAAATCAACATTTTGGGGGGTGAGTTTTTCGTCGGACATTATTTACTCCATTAATTCCAGGTTATTTTGCACTGGGAAAAGCACCGATTCCCATGTAGCCGTCTATAGCGGAGATACTTTTGACGCAATAATACCAGGCAGCGCATCAATTGACCTAATTTGCCGGGTTGGCTCCCAATTCAGTGATCCCGTAAATACTGTCAAATTTGGGCACCGTGATATTCATCTGCCCGGCCGATTTTTCATCCAGGATCATCTTCTGGCGGGCGTCCCAGGCAGTTGCACGAGCCTGGTAGAGGGACATTTTATCGTAAGCCTGGGGAAATGTCGTTCCAAGATATATGAGCATAACGATTCCCACGGCAAGAAGGCTGCCAGCAACCACTATCTGAGGAATGATCCTGGTCAAAAATGGCAATACCAGCTTAGCCGAGACCCAGCTGGAAGCGAATATTCCAAAAATGTGACTGAAGGTGGCAGGAAAGAGTTACCGGTCACCAGGATAAGAATCCGTCGAGACAACGGAAGGCGCCATATCCACAGAGCATAACAGGTATGTAATGGCAAAAATAGCCGTGATAGTAAATGCTCTTCTATTCCAGCTTACTTCTTTTAGAGCTTTTGATTGAGCGCCCAACAAAAAACCCAGCATAGCGACAAACCCAAAGGGGAGAGGCGAGAATTTAATGGAACGTTTGATAAATAGGAGCCCATAGGAAAAGGAAACACGCAGACCCCCGAGCAAATCCTGGGAATGATAAAATGCCACCCGGGTTGAATTGGTAGGATTGACCAGCATGATGACAATGGCGATCAATGTCCCGACAATCGCCAGCAGAAAAGGCCAGTTGGCCTTATGAAAAAGATCTTTGGGGCTGAAGAAAAGAAAAGCTGCGAATGTGCAACACCAGAGTACTAATAACCAGGCGGTGGAGATTTCTGAAAACCCGCCTGCCAAAATATCCAGAATCACCACTTCTGCCATGTTAAATATTGTAAACTTTCCTTTAAATGTGAAGTGAAGGATCCGGGCAAGGATGAAAGTCGAAATTACGGTGGGGGTAGTATACGTATTGGTGGCTGCAAGCCAAAATAAACCCTGGTAAATATTAGGAGTAAGAATATAGGTGAAGAAAACAATGGCCAAGGCTGCCGAGATAAAAATGAGGATATTCCCTCGATTCTTAATGAAGAGGGAAACAATGTAAACGAAAATACCTACCCAGGAGACCATTACCAAGGCAGGAAAGTAAGGAACAACCTTTGGAACGCCGATGATCTCGGCCAATCCATCGAACATGGTCAATGAATATCGATTGGAGTTGTATTCTGCCGGTTTAAAGTAGGAGGTTATTTGGACTTTCCAAAAATTACTATTTCGGAACCTGTATCCATAGCGATAATTATCCTGGGAATAACGAAAAAAAGAGCCTTTTATGGCGAGGATGGAAATTATGGCCAGGAACATGGCAATAAAGGCCGCAAGTATGATGTTCTTATACTGGGAACCAAGAAAGTTCTTGATTTTTTCCATTTCCCTTATTTCCGTTGATTAAGCAACTGGTCAGCTTCCTGGATAGTATCTGCAAAGAACAGGAAAGAGCGTTGTTTTTCAGGGATATAGGCGTCCAACTTCAGAAAAAAAGTTTCCAGGGTGGTCTTCCAGCCCGCTCCGACCAGGATGAGCGGCTTGTGCGGAATCGAATCCACAATCATCAGATTCCAGGTCAGTGCTATCTCAGTCAGAGTGCCGGGACCACCGGGCAGGGCGACGGCCGCGTCGCACGCCAGAATCAGTTCATTCAGGCGTTCTTGCAAGGTGGCAAAGCGACGTTCCTCCTGCACCCAGGCATTGGCGCAAGTGCCACGCCAGGTTTCGATGTCCGTGCAGGTCACCCCGATGACGTGCCCGCCTGCCTCGCTGGCACCCCGGCTGGCTGCTTCCATGGTGCCCATGTAACCGCCGGTTAAAATGGTGTGCCCGGCTAAAGCGAGTAATTTACCCAATTCATAAGCCTGCACGTAAGCTGGGGAGCCGGGATGGGGTTGTGAGCCGCCGAAAATGGTTATGTTCATGGAAACAAGATATCAGACAGAGCAGAACAGAGAATAGGGGATCAAAAAATGGCCGGTTTCGAAGGAGGATCCTCCCAGGTGCGGGAGGCGTTGGTTTCGAGTTTCTTTAAAATTGCCTGTTCGAGGTCGATACCGGAGACGGCAGCCAATTGCAAAAGATATAAGCCCACATCGGCCAGTTCGCCGGCAAGTTCGTCCCTGTCTTTCAGGTCTGCCTGCCATTGGAAGTGCTCTAGTACTTCGTTGGCTTCCAGCGAGAGTGATATCGCCAGATTGCGCGGTGTCTGCGGACGGCGGCTGTCAGATTCATACCAGCCCTTGGAACAGACGAAGAAGTGCATGCGTTCAGTAAGTTCTTTGATATCCATAGGCAATCGTGAGTGGTATATCGAACAAAAAGCGGCTCTCCAGGTCTGGGAGCCGCCGGCGAGTGTGACAAACCGACCCTAACCTGACCTGGTGGGTTTTTGCATGGCAGGGACCGGGAGCGGTTCCAATTTCATGGCGGAGATTATACCCGATTATAAAAGCGGTATCAGGAAAACAGCCGGGTATTTCCCGGTTTGTATCTTTCCCAGACTAGTGTACTTTTCACGCGAGATTTTTTCCTTTTTATCAGATACCACCGTAACGTACTTTTGGGGAACAGCATTCGACCCGCCCCTCCAGAATTGCCCAGACAGGATCCTTGGCTGGTGTTGCCCCCAGTGCGGATGGCAAAGCCGCACTATGTTATATAATCAGAGTACAAACCATGCCTGACATATCAGACCATCCAGAATTCGATTTCGAAAAAAGCCTATCTGCGGAGATGCTGGCACTTTTGAGGATTGTGGCAGAGGCGGCCACATCGCGCCAGCTGCCACTTTACCTGGTTGGAGGGTTCGTGCGGGATCTGATGCTGAACATTCCAGCAACGGACTTTGATCTGGTCGTGGAAGGTGATGCAATCGCCCTAGCCAAAGCCCTGGCAGCTCAATTCGGTGGGCGGGTGACTGCCCACGTCCGCTTTGCGACCGCCCAATGGTTTCGCTCCGATTCTAATGGCCTAGCACTTGATTTTAGTTCCACCCGATCAGAGACTTACAAACACCCCGGTGCCTTGCCTACCGTGATACCCGGAAGGCTTCAAGATGACCTGGTTCGGCGCGATTTCACCATCAATACCCTGGCTTTGCGCCTGGATGGGGACCATTGGGGGGAACTTCACGATGAACTGGGCGGCCTGGACGACCTGAAAGTCGGCCTGGTGCGTGTTCTTAATTTGCATTCCTTTCGAGACGATCCGACCCGACTTTTCCGCGCGGTCCGCTATGAACAGCGTTACAGTTTCCAAATCGCCCCGGAGACATTCGCGCTTATCCCGCCGGCCCGTCCCTTGGTTGGTTCGCTTTCGGCCGAGCGCATCCGGCATGAATTGGATCTAATCTTGGACGAAGAGAAAGCCGTTGCCATGCTCAAGCGGCTGGCTGAGCTGGATTTGTTGCAACCGGTCCATCCTGCGCTGGTTTGGAATGAATATAAGCGGAAGCGTTTTATCAATGGATGGCGGACGGCCAGGGTAGGCAAAATCAAGTCCATCCCAACTCCCAAAGACAGATTTTTCCTCAACTGGCATTTCTGGCTGTTGGATATGCCATTGAATGGCATAGAAGGCCTTGAACAACGCCTGCACTTTCATGCGAAATTGCAGGGATCCCTCTTGGCTGCCTCGACCTTGTTCATTGATTTGCCTTCCCTGATCAAAATAAAACCCAGCCAGTGCGTGAAGCGGCTTGAAGGGCTGCCACTTTCGGCAGTTTACGCTGTGTACCTGTCTATTCCGGATGGGGAAGCGCGCCAGAATTTAATTAATTACCTGGAAAATTGGCGGCATATCAAACCGAAAACGAATGGTCACCATCTGCAGAAACTCGGAATTCCACCGGGCCCGCGCTACCAGGAGGTCTTATCGCGTTTGCGGCAGGCATGGTTGGATGGAGAAGTGGGCACTGAAGATGAAGAAATGAAACTGCTCGAAAAATTAATACAAATGTAGCTAAAACTGGCGAGTGATTTTCCGCCAGTTTTCTATTTTATATTTTTGTTATATGAAAAATGTTATTCCAAACAACCAGGCGATGGTGGAAAAGAAAACCAGCCATTCCAGGGTCGGAAATGCCCAGATACGCGGGCGTTCGGGTTCCTGTTCCGGGTCAAGGCTATCTGGGGTCGTTTGCTTTTTTCCCCGGACCAAAGGCCATGCCAGGAAGGCTCCATAAGCAAGAAAAGCCAGCAGGCTGAGCAAGTTGGCCGCCTGAGGGATCAACACTTTTCCAGATGGCTGGAAGAAGATAGCCAGCCCGAAGAAAAAGACCATCACCAGTCCAGCGCGAAAATAGGTTGTTGCGGCAATTTTGTGGGCCTCGATATTGTTCATCGGGAAAACCCCCACTGCTGCCATGCCCAATACTGCGATGACTCCCGCAGCAGTTCCCAGCCAGCCTAAAAGATTGCCGAAGGTGATTCCCAGCCCGACCACGTAGGGCAGCATAACCAATCCGGCCAGAAGCAGACCGATATTAAAAATCCAGGCTGCGCGTGAAACGCCCAGCTCACCGAGTTCAGAAATGAAATGGTTGAGCAAAGAAAAGCGTTCACCTAGTTTGCCTCGGTAAACCAAAGATGGATAAAGAACAGCCAGAATGATCAGTCCTGTCCCAGTGAAACCAAAGATATGCAAAATGCTGAATGTCATGGGGAATATTATAGATGCAAATTTACTTGTGCTGCAATTTTTCGAAGAGCGCCGTATCATGCAATCCTTGCAAACGGGCAGATTTCCATGCCGCAATGGTAAACGTTATATTCAACTGCTGGTTTTCAGCTTGGAAAGAAACGGCTATTTTCCCTGGTTCAGGGCCGGGAATCTTTCTGGGAGGGATGGTTTCCAAAACATGCAGAATTTTTTCCAACAAATTTCCTAAATTGGATTGGTCGGTAAGATCGGCAACTTTCGCTGTGAAATAAAAATCCGTCTCCATTGGAATGAAACTAACCGGCTTGTTGGTCTGGGAGTCATAGCAGTTCTCCCCATATGCTTGAACAATCGTACTGATACCTGTCAGCCCGGCTGCGTTGATGGCAGACTGGACGTTCGCAGAAAGAGCAGGCAGGGGTTGCGAGTCCCAGTTGTAATAACAGTTATGGGAATTAGCCGTCGCTGTGGCAGTGCCCGAAATGGAATAGGGAATATGGCAGGCTGTCAGGATTAAAACGGGTAGGAATATTGCAACGATTCTACGCACTGGGATTTAGAATTTACTGATGTCCGAAAAGAATGCCTTTTCTTTGGGATAGTGCGCACGGGTGGATATATACCATGCCCGCAGGATCTGGCTGTACATGTGCAACTTCCACAGCAGACCGCCCCAGAACCCGCGTTCCACCCGGAATTCGCTCGATGGGTGCCATACGCCCTTGAGCGAGACCACCTGGGTACGATAATTATGCTGACTTGCCGTTACGGTTAATGCGATTTCAAAACCATACCCGGAAGCCGCCTCGCGCGAGATGTTCTTAAGTAATTCCGCCCGCAGGCCGCGTTGGCCGGTCAGGAAAGGCGAGAGCCGGTGCGATAGATCGGTGCTAAAATGGCCGCCCTGGAACAAACCGAGGGTCATATCCGCACGATGGTCTATAACAGGCGCCAGCAAGGCATGAACATGTTCAGGAGTCAGGTCTTTGAGATCTGCATCCAACAGCAAGAGGATTGGTGCGGAAGTGGCAGACCAGCCGCTGAAAATTGCCTGCCCTTTGCCTCTATTCTGGTCATGGCGAATCACCTGCATGCGCTGGTCGAGGGAGGCAGCCCGGATCAGGATCTTATTGGTTTCGTCCGATGAGCCATCGTCGACGAGAATGATCTCATCGATAATGCTGCTGGCATGTAAAACATCCAAAACATCGGTAACATTAAGTTCCTCATTAAACACCGGGAGAATGGTGGCAACGAGTGGCTTCCTTGGCTGTCGGGGGATATCAGGCATCCAGAAGTTCCTTCCTTGTCCCGAGTATACCATCAAGCGCTTTTTTGGCGCCCCAGCAGTTCTCCAGGGATGATGACTATAAGCGTGGCGGCCCAGATGCCCAGCATGGTTAATCCGCTCAGTTCCTCCACTTGGCTCTCGCGTTTTTCAACCTCCATGAGAGATCGTCCTGCCATCACGAAACCTTTGTTATAAGAAACGATCACCGTTGCCATTCGCACACCTGCTTCAGGTTGCCAGGTGACCCGATTCTGGCCATTTTGGCGGGCGTAATCCAGCACACCCACTGGATAAGCTGGTAAAACCCCATTTAAATTAGCCGAGGAAGCCAGTGTCTTTCCAGATTCATCGAAAATCATCAAGAACGGAGCCAGGCTTTCGGAGATCTCCACTTTGGAGGATGGTACGATGGAATCCATGCTCATGCCGGCATTCAATTGGCTGGCTGCGTCCTCTGCCATCTGGATCTGCGGGTCGTTGGCGCCCATCCGCAGGGATTGCTGGCATGTCAAGTAAACCAGGGCGCACAACCCGGCAGTAGCGATGGCAAGAGGCAGCCATTTCATGATTATCCTGAAAATGATTTGCATGGTTATCTCCCTGTTGATTACTATTCAACGGCAATACTATACCACTTCCTACACAAAACACTTTCATTGCCTTCCAATAACTATCACCATGGAACCCATCCGAAAATTTTAAAGCAGTATGCATTTTTAGTCGGTGCAGCTTCGCACCCGCCGGTACGCCAGGTAACCGCACATCCAGTATATGAGGTGCTTCTAGAAATAGTTGGTAGATATATATCGGATGATTTATTTTCGGATGGATGTTAGCATTCAACACCCCTCGCATAAGGGGTGGCCGGGTACGTTTGGGAGTAGACTTCCCGATGGTTAGGAACGGGAACATCCTGCTCCGGGCGTGAGATGTTTGGGCCAGCCGGTGC
>JBEKCT010000083.1:0-28999 GCA_050014715.1 Anaerolineales bacterium
GAGTATGCACAGAAGGCGTTGCGCACGATCATGAAACGCCATGACACCATTGGCGATGTGCGCGGGATTGGCTTGATGATAGGCGTGGAATTCGTCAAAGATCGCAAGACCAAGGAACCGGCGGAAACTCTGTGCAACCGCCTGGTCGAGCTGGCATTTGAGCGCGGCCTGATCCTGCTATCCTGCGGAAAGAGCGTTATCCGTTTCGCACCACCATTAAGTATTTCAAAAGCAGAAATTGATGAAGGTCTCAAAATCTTCGAGGAAGCTCTGTACCTGGCAGAAAAAGAATCCGAATAAAGCAGTTGCCGTTAATAAATTTGCCCCAATCACCAGGAGATTGGGTAAACATATTTTTTATACTGCTCTATCGGATTATTAATATATTTCTTGGACGCTTGCAGGACCAAGGTGATAAAATCATTAAACCTTGAATCATTCCTTTGAGACCTGACATTCTCTTATGTTGCCCGATTTCCGCGTCCGCCAACGCGATTACCTGCTCGAAATTGCGCGTGCCCTCACCCAGGAACTTGACCTGGATAAACTTTTGACGCGCATCTTGCGCATCTCCATAGAAATGCTGGCTGGCCAAGCCGGGATAATTGCGCTCAAAGAAACCAGCGGCTGGCGGGTGGTGGCGGCACACGGCATACCGGCAGCCTTCCTAAGCTATCTCGAACCACTGCTGGCCGAGGAAAAGGCCTCCGAGCTCAACCTGATCGAGCTCAACCGGATGCTCAAGGATTTAACCTACACGGCCAGCATGGGGCTTCTAAATGGTGTCGGCATCCCCCTGGCCACGCATGGCCAGGTCATCGGTGTAATCTTCATTTTCCGCAGTTATCCAGATTTATTCTCCACCAACGACAAGCAACTTTTGCAATCCTTCGCCGACCAGGCTGCCATTGCCGTCTTCAATGCCCGCCTGTATGGGCAGGTCAGTTACGAAAAAAAGCGGCTGGATGCCCTGCTCGATTCTGCTGCGGATGGCATTCTGATTCTCAACGCCGACCACACCATCGAAAGGTGCAACATCGCCTTCGAACACATGTATGGCCACCCGCGCAGCGAGATTCAAACCCTGGCCCAAAACGAGGTCATTCGTTGGGCGCGACGTCCCGAGGGTATGACATTGGATGAAGCGGAGGCAACCGGCTGGCCATTGACGACGAACGCCTACTTATACGTGGAGGGCGATCTGCAACGCCCGGAATCGCCCAATCTGCCGATCGGGATTACTTATGCCCCGCTGCTGGCAGAAGATGGCAGCCTTCGAAATATTTTTGTGACCGTTCGCGATATCACCAAATTTCGCACCGCCGAGGAAATCAAGAACACTTTTGTATCCATCGTCAGCCACGAACTCAAGACTCCGGTAGCCTTGATCAAAGGCTACGTCAGCACCCTGCGGCGGGAAGATGCCAAATGGGATAAAAACGTTGTCCGTGAAAGCCTATCCATAATCGAAGAAGAGGCCGATCACCTGGCATCCATGATCGAGGATTTACTGGATGCTTCCCGTTTGCAGGCGGGCGGCCTGACGCCGAATCTGTCAGATATCTCTCTACCAATAATGGCCGAACGCCTGGCAGAACGCTTTCGGACCCAGACCCAGAAAAATACGATCATTGTGGATTTCCCTGAAAAATTCCCCATCATCCTGGCAGATGAGGATCGCATCAGCCAGGTTCTATCCAACCTTATCTCCAATGCCATTAAATATGCGCCCGAAGGTGAAATCCGCATCAACGCTCAAGTCCGGCCGGAACAGGTGATCATATGTGTCAGCGACCAAGGTCCGGGCATCGATCCCGGCGACATCCCGTATGTTTTTGGCCGCTTCTACCGTTCGGAAAAAGCCGTCCGAAAGACAAAAGGTGCCGGTCTGGGACTATATCTTGCCAAAGCAATAGTGGAGGCCCACGGCGGCCGTATCTGGGTGGATCCCCATCCCGGTTCGGGCGCGACCATCTGTTTTTCGCTTCCCAGGGGTTAAAATCCTTTTTCGTTCCTTGATCCGAACCAATACCCAATGGCCTGCTCATTTTGAAGTAAAATAGGCCGGTTGTCAGTCAATAATCCTCACTTAGAAATTGGAAATCAGCCATGCCCCCACAAAAAACACAAATATCCTGTCCGCGCTGCCGGCAACCGGTAGTGGCCCAGATCGAACAACTCTTTGATGTCAGCTCCGATCCCGGCTCCAAGCAACGATTGCTCGGTGGGGTTTCCAATTATGCGAGCTGCCAGAATTGCGGTTATACCGGTCCGCTGGCAACCCCGATTGTTTATCATGATAATGCCAAAGAACTGCTGCTCACTTATTTTCCGGCAGAATTGGCCATGCCGGTCAACGAGCAGGAAAGGATGATCGGTCCTCTCATCACGCAAGTCACAAACCGCCTGGCGCCCGAAAAGCGGAAAGGCTACCTTTTGCGTCCGCAGAGTTTCTTCACATATCAGAGTCTGATCGAACGTATCCTCGGGGCGGATGGGATAACCCCGGAAATGATCGAGTCACAAAAGAAGCGCGTTTCACTCGTGGAACGACTTCTCAGCGCAGCAACTCCACAAGCCCGGCAAGAGATCATCAAACAGGACGCCGCTCTTTTCGATGCAGAGTTTTTCTCCATTTTTAATCGCTTGCTGGAAGGCGCAGCCGCCAGCGGGCAGGAACAATACAACGCCCAAATGGAATCCATCCAGAAGCAATTGTTGGAAGAGACGGAGTATGGGCGAAAGATCTCCGAGCAGGCCAACGAGGTACAGGAAGCGATCAAGACCTTGCAGGCGGTGGGAAAAAACCTTGACCGGGAAAAGCTGCTCGATATCTTGATCGAAGCCCCTAACGATGACCGATTGAGCGCTTTGGTCAGCCTGACAAGGCCCGGGTTGGATTATACGTTTTTCCAGTCCCTGACCGGGCGGATCGAGAAAAAGACTGGCGACGAACGAAAAAAACTGGAGAACTTACGTGAAAAATTATTGGATATTACCCACAAATTTGACCAGCGCGCTGAGGCGGAATTCAAACACGCCAGCGAACTTCTCAACACCCTGCTGGCCGCGGATGATATTCAGCAGGCCACTGCCAATCACATCCAGGAAATAAACGATACCTTTGTCCAGGTTTTGAACCAGGCGCTTCAGGAAGCCAATCAGAAAAACGACGCGGAACGCATGCCCAAGCTGCAGCAAATCGTCGCGGTTTTGCAGCAAGCCAGCACACCTCCACCTGAGCTGGCTTTGCTGGAAGAACTGCTGGACGCACCGGATGAGGCGGCCCTGAATAAAATGCTCGATAAGCATGCCGAGGAAATTACCCCAGAACTCAGCTCGGTCATTGGCAACATACTGGCGCGCAGTGAGGAACAGGCCGGCGCCAAACCACAAGGCGAGGATGCCCAAACCATCGATAAATTACGGGCACTCTACAATACCGTGCTTAAGTATTCCATGAAAAAGAGCATGAAGTAGAAAGGAAAATCCCCTCCAAGAATGAATTGGAGGGGATTTTTTGAACCCGAATAAACGAACGGAAGCAACGCCTTCTGTTTTCCTCTTCTCACATTATTAATCTACTGGCGGATTATCCAGCTTGATTCCGTGGCCACGCACGGTGATGATATAAGCGTGCGCAGGATCAATGGAAGCGATGCGATCGCGCAAGCGCCGCAAGAGTGCATCCAGCGCCTGGTCAGATACACCGACGGCCTCTTCTTCACCCCAGGCATCGGTCACCAATTTCTGCCGGTCAATAACTTGTCCCATGTTCTCATATAGTATGCGTAAAACATGAAATTGCAAGGCTGAAAGTGGGGGATCGACCAACCTGTCATCCACCCAAGCCTGCCTGGAACGCATATCCAATCGCAAGCGCCCTGGATGGGCATCTTCTTCACTTAAAGGAACTGTCGCGTCGGATGTCAGGTACAGGAATTGTTGCGAAAGGGCAATCTGGACCGTATCTCCATCCTTAAGAAATACCTGGCCTTCCACTGGATTTCCATTAATATGCGTTCCATTTTTACTGTCCAGGTCTTCCAATAGCATTCCTTCGTTGGTAGGCGATATCCTGGCATGGAAACGCGAAACCAACCGGTCCGGGATCATTATCTCACAAGTAGTTTCCCGTCCAACCAACAGTGGTTTGTTTACCGTCCATCTTTGGCCTTTGAGGGGACCATTTTGAGCAATCAATAACGGAGACTCTGATAGATTCCCATCCATGTCTATTTAATCCTCGCCACTGGTATTATACAACAAGAGGGCAAAAGACGCTTATAATATATAAACATATAACGGATGTGCAAAGCTGGCTGCAACGCCGAAATTCACACCAGCAACGCATTAGCTCTCCCCGTTCTTGATGGTCGTGATCAATATGCCTGTCGCATTAAAAAAAGGAGAGGTATTGCGCGGCCGCTATCGCATTCGTGAGCGCATTGGCCAGGGAGGCATGGGCAATATTTACCTTGCCGAGGACCTCCGTCTGGAAGGGCGTCAATGCGCTCTGAAGGAAGTCGAACACGACCGCACGGTACCCGTCAATTTACTCAAAGAAGCCCGGCAGCAATTCATGCATGAGGCGACAGTATTAGCGCGTCTGGATCACCCCAATCTTCCCAAAGTATCAGATTTCTTTTCGATCGACCCGCGCGATTACCTGGTGATGGATTATATTCCAGGCAAAGATTTGCGTGCCACGATGCTGGATGCCAAGCAAAATAACACTTTTTTAAGTGAAGAGAGTGTTCTCGGTTGGGCAAACCAGTTGGCTGATGCTCTTTCATATTTGCACAGCCAGACCCCCCCACTTGTTCACAGGGATGTGAAACCATCCAATTTAAAAATCAATCCAAATGGATTGTTGAAACTGGTGGACTTCGGCCTGGTTAAAGCACTTGTTCCGGATGAAATGACCATCACTGTCATTCAAGGACGCGGCACCGCCCTGTACACCCCCCTGGAGCAATATGGGGGGGACGGGTTGCATACCGATATCCGCAGTGACATTTATGCCTTCGGGTGCACTCTCTATCATTTATTAACAAATACTCCTCCGGAAGATGCACGCCAACGTTTTCTGCATCCGGATAGCATGCCAGCGCCGCGTAAACTTAACCCGGAAATCAGCCCCCGCACAGAGCGGGCCATTCTTTGGGCCATGGAATTACACCCGGATGACCGCCCCAAATCGGCCGAGGACCTACGCCAGTTCCTGATGGGAACACGCGACCTACCTGTCCGACCCCAGGCACAAATTCATCAAAAGGAATCAATTTTTGATTTTATCGGGGAAAAACCTGAGCAATTCCTACTTTGGACGGTGGGAGGTTTAATGCTTGTCAGCCTGGTCGCTTCTTTGATCCACTAGACAGCCGGAACCAGACATACGCCCCAGCGAAACCTGTCGCTGCCCCAAGTAGAACAACTCCCATCATGCCTGACCAGCCACCTTTTTGAAGGAACATAATCGCGCCTGGCAGGCGTGTTGCCAGATATGTATATGCCAATAAACCGCCGAGAATGACGCAAATTGCCCAGCGCACTCCCCAACGCACCTTTGCCAACCGTGCACCCAGCCAATAGGCCAATAACCCAAACCCGAACAATGAAATTACAGCAGCCAGCCAACCGCCAAAGCCCGGATAGCCTTGCTCAATTGGCGTCAAGGGAATAACCACTGGTGTTGCCGTGACCACAGTTGGAGTGGGTGTAAATTCAGGGATTGGCGTGGGCGTAATTATTGTTACGCTGGACCCCTCATTGGTGACATTCAACTGAAGGACCACTGAACTGATGGCCGGATTGCTGGTGGCACTAATTTCAAGAAGCCCGGGTCGATCGATGTTGAATGAAGCACTGGCAACGCCCTGGGTGGTGGTTGAGTCGATTTGCTGAACGTATCCCCCGGCTCCATTCATGGCAATCGTAAATTGCACACCAGTCCCATCCGGGACCGGGTGACCATTATGGTCAATAATGATTCCCGTCTGCGCCGAAAGAGTATCACCCACTCGAAAGAATGGCGTGGAAGTCGATTCCACAAGAGTTTGAGTACCTGCTACTGGCGTTGAAACAGTTGGTGTAACCAACGATAGTTCGATGAGCTGGGTAGGATCAGGTGAAATGGCAGAAAGCAAGTCATAACCAATTCCTTCCACGGAGACAGGCAACGTCCCAGCTGGGGTAAGCTCGTGGAATAATAATCTTGCCGCCATTTCTACAAATGGGGCTGATTTGCTGTAGAGGCAATAATACGCAGTTACTTTAGAGATATCGGTGGCATCCAAGAAGAACGGGGCATTGAAAGCAAAAATAACCACGTTTTTATTGCGCAATAAATCCTGCCGTTCGGAAAGGAAGCGCTGCAAGAGCGTGGTCTGCGGTTGTCCAGGTCCCGCATCCAACAAATTAATAACCACCCAATTCGCCTGGCCCAAGGCATTTTCCAGATCCTGATTTCCCGGCCCACCAGTCAGGATTCCTGAAAGAGAATCAATTGAAAAAGAGATCAGCCGTCCTGCAATAACCCGACCTCCAGCCTGGGAACCATAAAGGCGCAGAATCGCGTTCTGCAATGCATCCGGAGCCAGCATGGGCACATCCATGCATGTGCTGCACTGGTGCCCGGTTCTTGCATCCGTCAGGAAGACGATATGATCGCCAACAACCGGCGGCGAGGGGAGCGCAGTTTCCAGATCTGCCATATCCGGGCTGACCAGAGTCGCCGATTGCCGGGCAACTTCAGATGTGACCGCATCTGACTGACCTATCTGCGCCAAGCCCGCCTGTGGAGGGGTGATTATCCCCGGGTCAAAGTTTCCATACAGATGATATTTCAAAGTCAGGATATGAAGAACCACATCGTCAACATGTTTTGCAAAGGCTGTATCTGCCAGATATTTCTGCGTAAAGAAATCCATCGTTTCGATCAGTGATGAATAATTATCTTTCGCATCACTGGATACGATATTCCCCATATATAATAAATCATTGCCGGCCAAGAAGGCATCCAGTGCCACCTGGTGGGCTTGAAAAGATTGCCCGCCCGGATCATAGAATAACCGGACCGTCTGGCTGCCAAGATCGTCACTTACTATCAAGCCTCCGGCGGTGCGCCAACTGGCGAATGCAGGGAGAGCCAGGACCTGGCTGAGCGCCTGTGGATCAAAACTGATTGGGCGCGTGGTCGAGCGGATATTACCCTGAAGCCCCTGGTAGCGGATATGTGTAACCAGTAGACCATCGGCGGTGCTTTGAGGGGATTTGGCACTACCCGTCACCGCATAAAATGGCAGTAATTCGACTTGTTTTAACTGATCGAGAGTTTTAACCACGGTTGCCGGTTCTTCTCCGGCAGGACGATCAGCGCTGCCACTGCCCGGGAAATGATCGGCAATAACCAACATCCGCCCGTTACTACCCATATGAAGACCACTGATATATGCGCTTCCCATCACCCCCACCCAATAGGGATTGCCGCCAAAAACGTTTGCATTCAAGCCGTTGGCCAGCGTGGCTTCAGGCGTGTCGAGTACATCCAGTGAGGGTCCCAGGAAGAAATTAAAACCAATGCTTGAGAGTTCCTGCCCAGCCACCACACCAACTTTTTCAGCCAGAGAAGGATCCCAGGTGGCACCTATTGCCATTAAATCAGGAAGCGGTGTGAGTCCATCGAGTATTTGGTCATTTGGGTAGCCGTCCCCATCTTGGGAAATACCGGTGAAAAGAGGAATGTAATTCGCAGGAACTGGAGTAGGTGCTGGTAAAGCGGTGGGTGTCCCGGTAGTTGGGCTGCCCGGTTGATTTGCAGGCTGGTTTTGCGAAGCTAGCCATTCATCGTTCTGAAGCTGAGCAATCAATTGATACGCAGACGATACGGTATCCGGGGAGGCGACAAGATTATCGTTCTCGCTGCGCAGGACCACCCCACCTACATGGTGATGGGTGATCAAATCATATATCTGTGATTTCTCGTTCGCGGTCGAACCAGTAAATGTCACCAGGAATAACTGCCCTACTTTTTCCTGCGGTGTCATCAACCCCAGCATCTGCTGAGCGAGCCCATTATCCGTATTACTCTGAAATACGCTGGAGGCGCGCACAATCGGCGCTGGACTGAAAGACAACATCAGCGAAATTGACAAGAGCAGGGAAAAAAGACGAGTGATCCTCATTCTTTTAACCGCCAAATTAATCAAATACTTCTCCCCAGCAGGTGAAGTGCCATTACGGGGTTATCGGTAATAATCGCATCCACACCAAGATCTATCATTCTCTTTAAATCCTCTTCCTGATTGACCGTCCAAACATGAACCCGTTTTCCTGAGGCGTGAACCTTGGAAACAAGTCGTGGGTGAACATTATCCAGATGCGGATGCAAGGCAAAATAATCGCCCTGCCAGGTAAAGGTTCGTTTCCACGCGTCTCTAATTCCGCGCTTGCAGAGAAGTCCACGAGGCACTTCAGGCATCAGTGAGCGCGTAATTTGTAAATTCCGGGGATAGAAAGACGAAAAAAGTATCCGGTTTTGCAAATTGTGTTTCTTGGCTGAATCAACTACTTTGTTAACAAGGCCGTCACCGGGAGTGGCATAATTGGCAAGTTCGACATTGAAGTACATTCGCTTGTCAACTGATTCGAAGACCTCGTTCAAAGTGGGGATGCGTTCACCCTGAAACTTCCCGGAAAACCAGGTACCAGCATCCAGATCTCTCACTGCTGCGAAAGGGAGCTGGTATATCCTACCCGTCCCATTTGAAGTGCGATTAACTGTTTGATCGTGCAGTACAACAACCCTTCCGTCGGCGGTTAATTTTAAATCGAACTCGATGGCATCTGCTCCATTTTCGGCAGCAAGTTTAAAAGCCGCCAGGGTATTTTCTGGAGCATGCTGCTTATCTCCACGATGTGCGATGACAACCGGGAGGGATAAATCATTCCACATGATTAAATATCAACAAAATAAGCCTGGGCTGCCCGATCGATCATTTCGTTGTTCATGACCGGATCTACGGCCAGATATCTTGCAATATCAAGAATCTGATCGCACAAATCACGCGGGTGGGAAGCGCGCAATTTTCGATTGCGCTTTATGTAAAATTCCTGAAGCAGGTAGGCCAATGCCTCGTCGCTGTATGGAACCCCTTTCTGTTGGGAAACGCGCATAAAGATATCCCGATATTCTTCGTAGGAAGGGTCGCCGATTTCTATCTTATGACGCAGGCGGCGTAGAAAGGCTTCATCCACCAAATCGCGCGGTGGCAGGTTGGTTGAAAAAACCACCAGAACATCAAACGGGATTTCCACCTTGCGACCAGTATGAAGGGTCATATAATCAACACGGTTTTCCAGCGGGACAATCCATCGGTTTAGTAAATCGCGCGGTCGTACCTGTTGTCTACCAAAATCATCGATCAAAAGAATCCCACCATTGGCCTTAACCTGGAAAGGCGCCTCGTAAAATTTGCGGATGTCATCAAAAACAAGATCAAGTCCTTCCAGTGTCAGCTCACCACCCACCATGATAAATGGCCTGCGAATCTTAATCCAGCGTGGATCACGCCTTCCGCCGGCGCGCAGGCCGCCAGTTCCATTAGACGTTGCTTCGCCAGAAGGGACGGACTGATGATTGACCGAATCATACAATTTAACGACTTGTCCATCCAGGTAAAGTGCGAACGGAATATACATAACCTGACTTTGAACAAGGTTTCCAAAGGCCTTCGCCACACTGGTTTTCCCATTACCGGGAGGTCCATAAAGAAAGATGGAGGTACCGGAGTTGAGTGCCGGCCCAAGCCTCTGAAAGGTTTGTTCGGAAAGAACCAGGTGGGAGAGGATCTGACGCATTGACCGGCTGGTTATGGCAACCCTGCTACGACTTTGATGACGGATGGCTTCATTATAATTTTCAATCGGCACAGGAGCTGGTCCGGCATACTGGCTGCGATCGAGAGCCTCACGGGCACGAATCATCCCGGCCCCGGTAATGGCATACTGGTAGGAGCCCTCACCCAGACCCATTTGTGAAGATTTAACTTCGATCAATTTCTCCCGCTTGAGTGACTCTAGAATCTGATCCACTATGCCGGGAAAAGGCAGAGCCAATTCTTCGGCCGTTTTAAAACCGGTCAAATAACCCTGGTAATAGAAGATCTTTAACGTTAAATCCTGAAGCCATAACAAGGACAGACCGGTATCTTCTAATTTGGTTATAGGAGGAGGAAAATAAGAGGAACTTTGGGTTGTGGTGGTTCCTTGATTGGGTTGGGCGACATTTACCATATGCAACTCCCTGGTCCACAGAGGGCCGAGACTATCCTGGTTTTTACAAGAAGGATTAGCTTAGTATAAACTATTATCTGCAGCTTGGCGAATGGCCTGTTCCGATTGCGCATAAATATTATTTTATGTCACCGTGTCAGAATGAATGGTTCTTCAACCAATCGGATAATACAGATTCATTATTGCAGGGCTTATTAGCCAGGTATGTTCTTCTTTATTTATCTTATTAACGTTGGTGGATTTGAGATTGAAGCTAATGGTCCTATCAGGCAGCTAATCCAATCAAGAACACGTTGGTTACAATAGCAGGTCACCTAAATGGCGCAGAATATAGGTCGGCTGGATGGACGAGCCCGCCAACGCAGATTCATCAGTCGCGCCTGTCAAAGTCAGTGCGGCAAACATGCCTGCATCCAGGCCCATCTTAACATCGGTTTCAAGCCGGTCGCCGATCATCAGACAATCCTTTGCCGGAAGATCCATCAGGTTCAGAGCGGCCTCGATCATATAAGTGGAAGGCTTGCCAACTACGGCTTCGACAGGCTTATTTGTACAGGCCTCAATGGCGGCAATAATGGCGGCACAGTCCGGCTCACCACCGGATGGCACCGGGCAGTACCGGTCGGGGTTGGTTGCGAAGAAGCGCGCACCGGCCCGGATGGCATCGAAGGCGATCTGGAGTTTTCGGTAAACGAAGGTTCGATCAAAACTGGCAATAACTGCATCCACGTTATCCGCCTGCTCGGTCAGATCGAAGCCAGCCCGGCGCAACTCTTCGCATAGTGGCTGCTCGCCCACAACAAACAAGCAGGCGCCCGGCATGCGCTTTTTCAGAAAATCCACCATCACGAGCGTTGAAGTCAGAATGTCTTCAATAGGGGTAGGTACACCCAGACGTGTGAGCTTCTTGGCGTATTCCTCACGTGCGTGTGTGGGATTGTTGGATATGAAGATGGTACGCAATCCCCGGGCACGAAGCTTTGCGAGGGTCTCACCCGCCCTGGGAAGCAGGGCTTCGCCGAGGTAGACCGTCCCGTCCAAATCAAAAATGTAGCCGGAAAAAAAGCGTTTTGGAGTGGGCAGATTGCTCAATATATTGCCTGCCCACCGGTTAAGGCGTGCGTCAGACCGGTCATTGTGGAAAATTGGTCGGATTCCACGTGGAGCACTTCAGTAAACAATTCAAAGTCGGAAGCGCATCTCAATGCACGAATCAAGTCACTCCGGGTTTTCAGATGCGTCCAAAAGGTTCTATTGTGCAATCAACTTCCTCCTATCGTTGCTCGAATAACCTTGTACCCGCCCTTTTCGAACGCAGATGCTACTTTTTCCTGGAGTTGCTTGCCTGGAGTCAACGCAACCATATAACCGCCGCGCCCACCTCCGGTGACTTTTGCTCCCAGAGCCCCCATTTCGAGAGCCAACTTGCACAAATAATCCAAGATTTCGTGAGACATGACCATGTCAATCAGAAGTTTGTGATTTTCTGACATGATCTTTCCCACGGTCATCAGATCCGCAGCTTCAAGCGCCTGCTTCATGGAATAAGCCTGGGAGGTGATTGTCTTCAGGCGAGAAGCAAAAAGTTCAGGATTGTCTTTCTTTTGTTGTTCGATAAAAACATCCAGAAGGGCTGTATTTGCCGTGATACCGCTGTTGGCTAATACGATTTCAAAGGGTTTTTGAGTCTTGATCTTCTCAAAATGTTGTTGCCCATCTCTTAACTGGAAAAGAAGCAGCCCGCCATAGGTTGAGGCGGTATTATCAACTCCACTGGCTACACCATGATAGGGGAATTCTCCCTGCCAGGCGACATGGTTGATCTGTTCAATCGTATAGCCCAATTTGAATTCTGCATCCAAAGCCCGGGCAAGGGAAACGCAACTGGCAGCACTGGCACCAACCCCGCTTCCAGCCAACAATGTTCCTCCAAAAGTTATCTTGATAGGATTCTTCTTTACATCGATATTCATTACTTCAACAATTCTGTCGATGGAGAGCGCCTGTTGTTCTTTCTTTTTTTCTTTATAACCAGGTACCTCAATCCGGTTGTCCTCCAGTATCCATCCCGTTCCATCAGTCCTCTCCACAGTTGCCACCGTTTCAAAGGAAATTGATGAGACAATCGCCGGTACTTCATCCAATACGAACTGATCCCCTATCAAGATTGTCTTACCAAAACCCGTTCCTTTTGCCATTTGTTTCTCCTTTATTTAATATTTTTTCCTAATATTTTTTCCATCTCGTCGATCAGTCTTACTTCCTTGCCAATGGCCACCGTAGTGGCAGCCGTCAGACTATGACAGGCATCTGAAAACCCTCCAAGCGTGGTTGTTGCTTCAGGAAGAAATATATTAAGTCCCATAGCCCTCCCCGCCCGGATCTCTTCTTCCAAATAATGGGAAGCCCGCATCGAAATCTTCACTTCGTTGAACTTAATGGCGCCAAATCCCGGGATTTCATCAGGAATAATCTGAAACCCGGCAAGGTATTTCAGAGGATCAATAAGGTCCGTATCCTTGATTGCATCACAAAATGCTCCGATCATTTTTACCCCCATCGGGAAAAAACGCTTTTCGACATGAAACCACTGGATGTGTGGCGCTTTTTTCAAATCGCCTGCCCGAAGCTTTTTAATCTCTTCGTCAAATATCCTGGTTCTGATGACTTTCAATTCTTCCACCATCCGGTCCGTTTCCAACGAAGTTCCTTCGAGGCAAACCCGAATCCCAATATCTGGTCCATTTTTGTAATAACCCACACCCCCCAGGATATCCAAATAGTCACCAAATTCAATAACCGGTATTTGACCTTTTGAACTATTAAAAAGGTATTGCTCCCCAGTTGGAATCTTTTTGATCTCAATCAAGCCCTGTTGAACGGCTTCGACGGCAACTGCGCGGTTCTGGCTCACCAGCTGGCCGTCCACAAAAAATCCATCTCCCACTGCTCCCACAGTTGCGATATGTGCCATGTCGCAATTGGCCGGATCCATCGTCCGCGCAAAAAGATAACACGTGGTCGATCCGGAAATATCCCGGTCCCCTTTCAATCCAAATAAATCCGGGTCAAGGTTAAGAACTCTTGCATCCGTCGAAGCTTCCGCGACATGGTGGTCCAGAATAAGGGTCAGATTTCTTCCCTTGTTGAGTTGGGAAAGCATTGGAGCGATTCTTCCTGCAAAATCGGCAAAAATGAGAATCTTTCCTTCTTGTTCGTACACCTTATTTAATACTGCTGGATATGGTTTTTCCAAACAGAAGCGCTGAACTTTAAAACCCTGCCTTTCAAACGCCCGGTTGAGAATGGCGCCCGAACTAAGCCCATCCGAATCATTGTGATGGAAAACCTGAACAGCTCTTTCAGGCCACTGCTTAACTTCCGCGATGGCATTTTCCATCGCTTCAATTAATGTATTCAGCATAATTCTCCCAATTCAATTTTTTATGGTTTCTTATTAGCTTAAAATTTCCAAGTTGCCAGATTCATTTCGAAAATAATTATACTCTACGGTGTTGTGCTTTGGATTTTTTCTTGTGCATTTCGTTTATAATTTGGCCATGAAACTCTCAGTAATTATTCCAATTTACAATGAAGTCAATACGATTCACACTATCGTAGATCGCGTTTTAGCGACCAACCTTGCAACTGAAATTATCCTGGTGGATGATGCCTCATCGGATGGAACCCGTGATTTGCTCGCATCTTTGGATGGAAATAAGGGCATCCGGGTCATTCTTCATGACAAAAATCAGGGCAAGGGCGCAGCTGTCAGAACAGGTATAACAGCAGCCACCGGAGATGTAATACTAATCCAGGATGCTGACCTTGAATATGATCCGCGTGATTATCCAACACTTCTCCGTCCAATCGAAGAGGGGCTGGCAAAGGTTGTCTATGGGTCGCGTTTCCTGGGTGGACCGCGCCGGGTGACCATGTTTTGGCATATGCTCGCCAATAAAATGCTTACCTTTGCAACCAATCTGCTCTATAATACGATCCTGAGTGACATGGAGACCGGCTATAAAGTCTTTCGGCGTGAAGTGCTGGCAGGGATAAAACTTCGAGCGAACCGCTTCGATTTTGAACCCGAATTCACTGCAAAAATACTCAAGTGTAAAGAGGATATTTACGAGGTACCAATTTCATTCAACCCGCGCGATTATAGCGAAGGCAAAAAAATCAAAATGAAAGATGCTTTTACAGCCATCTGGGCTTTGCTCAAATACAGATTTGTTGACTGACCTTCCAAAATAAACGACCCCTTCATTCTGAACTGCACCCTATAGACGAGACAAAAAAAGAAAGACCCCGAGTGGCTAAATGGACAGACACCTGTGTTCGAAGGGTGTCTGTCTTGTTTTCAATTGTATCCTTTCATAGTTATAGAAGCACGTAAATACTCTTCTTTGAGGTGTCCAAAGAAATTTTCCATGCAGGCATTATCCCAGCAATTTCCGCGCCGGGACATGGAGGGAGTGATGTTATACTCGTTGGCAAGGACATCATGATACGCCTGCGAAGTGTATTGGTGCCCCTGGTCACTGTGGAGGATGAGTCCATCAGGACCTTTTCTTTTTGCTTGGCTTGTCTGATAGTATTGACAACCAAAGCGATCGAGTTATTGCGATCAAAGACATGGGCGACGATAAACCCATCGTAGAGATCCTTGATGGTGGACAAGTAGGCCCAACCATCCCGGGTCATGACGTAGGTGACATCTGTGACCCACTTTTGATTGGGTCGAGTGGCCACAAAATCACGGTTGTGCACGTTGGGCTAGCGGTGATAAGTGCCGATTTCTTCCAGTTTCTTGAACATTTTGCGTTTTCGGACCCTGGAGCGAATATTCAGCTTGTTCATCAGCCGCAAAACTGCCTTGTGATTGATCACCAGCGCACGTTTTTGCTTCAACCACAGTGTAATCCGGCGATAGCCATACACCTTATGAGAAGTTTCATAGGCTTCCTGGACGAGTTCCATCCGCTCACGATCTGGGTCTTCTCGGTCCAGCTTGTTCACCCAGACATAATAGGCTGCTCGCAAAACACCAAAGAAGTCACACATAGCTTTCACTTCGTATTCTTTCTTATGGTGGTAGATCACCCGATATTGCGCTGCGCGGGCTGCAGTCCCCGCAATTCGGTATGGAATTTTTTTAGCAGGGCATTCTCCATCCGCAGCCGTTCCAGTTCTCTTTGCTCTCCTTCTGATTTCAGCGGCCGCCCAATCGGCTTATGAAAGGATAGCTCGCCTTCTTCACGGTACATCCGCACCCAGGTTTCTATTCGAGCTGCCTTCCTTATCCCCAACTCTTTTGCAATCATGGCATACGTGTGATGTCCTTCTAAAAACATCCGCACTGCTGCTCGCTTTACCTCAACTTCATAATGCTTCATCCCTGTTCTTCCAGACATAAAAGCACCTCCTGTGCTTTATTTTCTCACAGGGGGTGCTTCCTTTTCGTGTCTTCTTTTAGGGGGTCAATTCATTCCGTAGGGGTCGTTTTGCATATTATCGTCGTTACGCCAATAAATGCATGAGTTGGTTATCACTAGTGAGGAAAGTTATTGCATGCAATTATTAAGTAGGCCGGAAGAATTACCATTAAACCCCCTGGCACATGTATTATCTATTTGATACAGATCTGGACTAATGGCTTTAAGGACAATATCTGGCGGAGTGAGTGTCCCCTGATAAGCCCATGCTGACCAAGCGAAACGACTTGGACCTTTTATATTGAGAATGGAAGGTTTGATCGCCATTTCGATGGTGTTGGGGGAGCGACGCGCCCACACCAAGTCGGGGTCGGCTCCGACACCCTGATCAAATATTAGCGAGATCATCCCATCAGAATCGGTCCAAGCTTGCACACCCTCTACTGTCCAGGTAATTGCGTCCATGGACAAATTCTTTACTGAGACGACTACCACGTTACTATTCCGCCCGTCAAAATTGAGATCCAGCTTAAAGAAATAATAAAGATCGCCAGTCGCTGTAGGTGCAACAGCATCATATACTTTTATTTGAGCGAATAGCCAATCCTTGTTCGCTCCAAATTGGGCCTCCCAGATATCCAGATAAGGGAAATAAGTTTGTAGGTCATCCGTGACCGGGCGCTCAATAAAGTCATTAAGCAAGTTATTGCAAGACTTTGGAATATGAACCGTTTGGTTTGGGACTATGGTTTTCCCCAAACTACAATCTGCTGTCTTCTGGGAAGGAATATAGTTGGGCTCGCCCGGCTTGGTAAGGTGCTGAATTTGGGTTGGTAACTGAGTCAGGGTTGCTGTGGGGGGTTGGGTTGCTGTGGGAGGTTGAGTGGATTTGCTGGTCAACGTAACAATCGATTGTTCCGGCTGCAAACTGGTTTGTTGCGGTAGAATTACCGCCGGTGTTGTTGTACTAGTTCCACAAGCCTGCAAAGCCACCAATAAAATAACCCCTGCCAAACTTGCAAAACGAAGTTTCATTTCTCCTCCTTCCTTATTATTCAAAATAATCATATAACAACCCTTTGCACTTCGTACGCATCCGTTTATCCTAATAATATATTCCCTTATCAGGGGACTCTGCAGCTTTAACATCCTTGAGGTTGAGTTGGAGCGTTGTCCGACCATTGTATTCATTGGATTCAAAGGTGTACATCAAATCGACATTGAGAGGAAGTTCAGCCTGGAGGTGGCCAAGTCGGAATCCGATTGCATCGAAAGTCACATGGCCATCAGTAACCGATAATTTTAGATGTTTACTTTCTGTACCGACAGTGCGGGAATGTGTGACACGCACGTTCCTGGTTACGAATACGGCTTCCGGATTGCCGTAACCGGTGGGCTGTAGGTAATCCAGATAGCTCAGCAAATCAGAGCGTAGATCTGATAATGGCACAACAGCATCGGCATTGAGGGTTTGACGCAGATCTTTACTTCCCAGTTTCTCCTCAGCGAGGGATTTCAATCTTTTTCTAAGTTCCTGCAAGTTTTCATTACTGACGGTAAATCCGGCTGCAGCGGCATGCCCCCCATGCCGTATGAGCAAATCCTTGCACTGGTCGAGAGCCTGGGTAATTTGGAATTCCGGGATGGAACGACAGGAGCAGCGGGTTATGCCTTCCTGCTCGAATACCTGCCCAACCACCGCCGGACGGTAATAAGTCTCCACCAACCGCGCGGCTGCCAGACCGACCACGCCTGAATTGAATTCAGGCGAAACTGCAAATAACAGGGGAGAGTCGGGATCGTCTGCCTGAACAATTGCCTCGGCTTCAGACTGTATCTTACGAGTCAATTCCTGCCGTAAATGGTTCTGATTATTCAATCGCTGGGACAGCTCCCCGGCTTGTTTGACATCGGTTGTCGTCAATAGTTCGTAGGCTGCCAGTGCTGATTCCAACCTTCCAGCAGCATTCAGGCGCGGCCCAAGGATAAAACCAATACTGATCGCCGTGGTACGCTGTAATGCCAGGTCTGAAACTGCAGCCAGGGAAAACAATCCCTGGCGTTTTGTCTCATGGATTTTTTGCAAGCCTTTACGTACCAGTACACGGTTTTCGCCCACCAGCGGCACCAGATCAGCCACTGTGCCAAGAGCCACCAGATCGAGTAAATCTTCCAATTGAAAATTCGAGATGGTCCTTTCAATTCTACTGAATAATGCCTGGGCGAGTTTGTAGGCCACACCCACGCCTGCGAGGTCCTTTTCTTGATAATGGTCACCTGTTTGTTTGGGATTGATGACCGCCACGGCATAAGGTAACTCTCCGTCAGCAGGCTGGTGATGATCAGAGATTATCAGATCCAGGCCAATCGACCGGGCATACAAAGCTTCGGCAGGAGAACGGATGCCACTATCCACGGTTATAACCAGCCCGACCCCTTCAGTCTTGAGAAAGTCCAGCGCTTTGGGGTTAAGGCCGTATCCTTCATCCATTCGATTGGGAATATATGGACGGGGATTCCCGCCCAGAACCTGAAGTGTCTGTACAAGTAATGCTGTGGCGGACACGCCATCCACGTCATAATCTCCATATACCGCGATCGATTCCTTTTGTTCTATGGCATGACCGATCCGCTCAACTGCCTCATTCATGCCAGTCATTTGGAATGGATCAGTATCAAAATCCGTTTCGGCCTGCAGAAAGGCGCGCGCTTTGGCCTCAGAAGCATGACCACGGTTGAAAAGCACCTGTCGAAGAATAGGTGGATACTTCACCAATGATTCATTTGCTTGAGCCGTAAGTGTGGGGGCAATTTGCCAACGTTTGGGTTGAGTCATGGTTTATGCAGGTTTTTTCGAGGATTTATTATGGACACGAATAATAATAAATTGCATACCCGATCCCGCTAATAGACAAAAATAGGGCATGGCAGGCACACGGAAACGTGGCACGGACGGAGCTCCAGGAATAAGCATTAAATAAACTATCGGGAATAACAGTATTGCCAGGGCGAACCATTTCCGCTCCCTCACCATTGAAACCACGCCAACAATGTCAGTCAGGTATGTTAAGCCAAGTAATGCGATGAGCGGGAAGAATACTCCCAATAACCACACATTTCCGCCAAAATAATTCTGAATCGCCGCGAGGAGTCCATATTGGTTAAGCACACTTAAAGTCCCCTTCTGACCGACGGTCAAGCCCAGAATCTCAGTTAAATCGGTTACATCGGGTAGGAAATTATTCAAATCGCTTTTCAGGTGAAGATAAACATAGCGTGCAGGATGTGCCAGGATGATTTGCCAAGCAAGTCCTCCTTCTACTCTGGCGCGATTGCCTTCCGTATCTGTCCACCCATTCGTCTCCAACATTTTATTAACTTGTCTCTGTAAATCTGGGAGTACAGCAGTCTCACTCACCCCGGTTAAATTTGCTTCCAATTGCGCTGCATTGTAAAACAACAGGTTGTAATTGGTGATAGTAGAAACGGTAGGGGAACCGAACAAGATAAAGTCCCTTAATAGCCAGGGAAAAAGCACGAAAGCTGTGATGACCAGGTAGATCAATATATCCCGCAAGCGAGGGATCCAGCGCCGGCGTAGATCGAATAGAATTGTTCCTGCCACTACCAAGGGATAATAGAATGCAATCGGTCGACATAAAATCGCCAATCCCATCATTATCGCTGCAATAACCAGCCATTTACATTTTCCATCCTGGCGGGATTTGACCCACGCCAATAATGAGGCGAGCAGCAAGAATGTAAACAATGTCTCCGTTAATATAAAAAACGAGTTTGTAATAGATTCGACACTGATCGCCATCAAAACTGCCCCTATCATCGCAGCTGGCTTGGATATCAAACGACTGCCGAGTTTATATGTAATCAAAACACTCAAGGTGCTTATGACCATCTGTAAAAGGATTAATATTATCGGATTTTGACCACCTATCCCGTATATCGCCGCGATGAACATAGGATATACAGGAGTTCTCATTGCGCTGTCCAATGGATAATACCCCGTGGCAAGGAGCTTGAGAGCCGGAGCAATATAACTTTGAGAGTCTGGCAGGTACGCTCGCCCCAGGTGCTGGAACGCAACAATCAATAAACCGCCTCGCAATACAAAAGCGGCAAAAAGGATAATAAACACGACGCGGTTTTCTTTGGATGGATTCATGGCTTGGAAATTGTCTGATTCGGATATTAGGTAACGGCATTTCAAGAGTGAACAATCAGGTTGAGTTTTTCTGCAACTTATTCATGAGACTGAAATTCGCTGGACTTTCCGGTCAGCTGCACCGGGATTTCCTGGAGAGAGGCTATTGACGGTCATCATTTTAGTTTGGTAAGGCAGATCACTACTTTTGGTCACCCACAGGCATGCTTTATTTATACCTGATTTTCTTGACAAGCAAGGATGTTATATCATGGTTTTCAAATATTTCTGGGAAGGCAGCTTGGTCCCCAGTACCATCCAATTGTATAATACCATTAGATTCCCATGCAATAATTAGTAGAAAGGAATTACGCTATGGCCTCAAAAATCAAGCACGCAATCATCAGTTCTTTTCTCCTGCTAGCTCTTTTACCTCTGTTTTCTGCGTCAGCAGATACGGGTCCCAAACCGAGCATGGATTTTACATTTAAACAAGCGGTTTCCACTTCATCCTTAACGATTACATCCGGAATACTATTTGAGTGCGATCAATCCGATTGCCAGAATGCCAAGCCATTACAAGTGTTGGGCCCGCAACGTTTTACATGTGCAGAGACCACCTGTTCCGCGATGGCATATGGGTTCAGCACTTATCACCGCCTTGAAATTCAATTTTCGGACGGAAAGACGCGCCGGAGCAACATATTTAGAACTGCCCAATTCCAATCAAGTTACCTGGTGACGATTCGCCCAAATGACCTGCTGGTGACACCCGAATTTACTTTGAATGCATTTACACCCCTGACGTACATCTTACTTTGCCTCGGCTGTCTGGTCGGGATTGCGATTCTGGTGATTCTGATAATTTTCCTGGTTCGCCGCTCGAAAGTGAAGAAGTGATTGCGACTCTTACAATTTCCATAGTAATAGAATGCGCAGTTGTCGCTGCTTACGCGATCTGCCGCAAAAAGCCGTTATACCACCTGCTTTTCTCGTGCATATGTGCGAACATATTTACCCAGATTTTTCTTTGGGTCGTCTTATCCTTATTCCCACAAGCATACCTCATCACACTGTTCATCGCCGAGTTCTGCATTTGGGGAATAGAAGCGTGTATTCTATACCTTTACCAGCCTAACCAGCTGCCACTGTGCGAAGCCATGCTGCTCAGCCTAGTGATGAACCTGGCCAGTTTTTCAATAGGATGGTTCTTACCAATATAAGCGAAAACAAACAATTGAGGGCAATGCACAAGGATCTATTTACATTATTAATTTGTGAATAAGATTACGTATGGCTATACGTAAATCATGGTATTCGAAAATATGCAGTGTCAATGATATACTGGATGAAATCAACCATCCATCGGAAATGTGACCACTTTGAAAATTTTTTCTTCTAGCGAATCCGACAAACGGAGCAACCCACTAGCCGAGGTGACCCTGGAGCAATTGCCGGCCAATTTACAGGAAGCTGCCGCACGCGCCGGCTGGAATTCCCTCGTGGACGTACAGGCGCGTGCCATTCCCTATCTCTTAGCAGGGCGAAACATGATGATCCAGGCCCGTACCGGCAGCGGCAAGACCGGCGTTTTTCTCCTGCCCATGCTGGCCCATCTTGACCCGGCCAAATCGGCTTGCCAGGCCTTGATCTTCGTCCCCACGCGTGAGCTGGCCCGCCAGGTGTGGCAGGAAACCGAAAAAATTTGCCGCCAAACCGGCCTGAGAACAGTTGCAGTCTACGGCGGAGTGGGCTATGGTGCACAGACTTCGGCTCTTAAAGCCGGCGCACATATTGTCGTTGGAACGCCCGGACGCGTTCTTGATCACCTGCTCAAACGCACCTTCTCCCTTGATCAGCTGAAAATGCTGGTCTACGATGAGGCTGACCGGATGCTCTCGATGGGTTTTTATCCCGATATGCAAGAGGCTCAACGCTATTTGCCCAAACGCCCGGTTCATACCTGCATGTTTTCAGCCACCTTCCCTGATTCGGTTATGCGGACCGCGCAAGAATTCATCCGGGATGGAGAATTTCTCAGCTTGAGCACGGATCACATCCATGTCACCGATACCGAACACGTCTTTTATCTCGTACCCGGAATGGATAAAGACCGCAGCTTGGTGCGCCTGATCGAAATCGAGAACCCCAGCTCGGTAATCATCTTTTGCAACACCAAGGCGCGCGTCCATTATGTATCGGTGGTTTTGCAGCGCTTCGGTTATGACGCGGATGAACTCAGCGCAGACCTGTCCCAGTCAGATCGAGACAGGGTGCTGGACCGGGTGCGGGCCGGTACCTTGCGTTTCCTGGTTGCCACTGATGTGGCTGCGCGCGGGTTGGATATCCCCAGTCTGAGCCATGTCATCCAATATGAACCCCCTGAGGAGACTGAAGCATACATCCATCGTGCCGGGCGGACCGGGCGAGCCGGAGCCAGCGGTGTGGCGATTTCTCTGGTTAACAGAGCCGAAAAGTACGACCTTGACAAGATTGCCAAAGAATTCAGAATCGATTTTGAAGAACGCACCATCCCTTCCGATGCGGATGTGGAAGTGGTGGTAGCCGAACGGACCACCGCTTTGCTCGAAGCCCGTTTGCGCCAGCGCGATAAACTCCAGACCGAACGCTCGCACCGTTTTGACCCGCTCGCCCGCAGCCTGGCCGAGAACGAGGAAGAACTCCCGATCATTACCATGCTGCTGGACGACTATTATCAGCAGACCCTGCACGCCCCGGTTTTTCAGCCTTCCGGTACACCTGCGGCTGAAAGGAAACCTCAACCGGGTGGACAAGGTCGTAATCGCAGGCGCAGCCGCTGACTGGAAGAAATTACCGGAGATAAATATGCCCAACCTTGAACCATTTCCTCGCACAAATGTGGGTGGGGTAAGCTTGCCGCGCTTGCTGGTTGGTACAAACTGGTTCCTGGGCTGGTCGCATACCAGCCTCGCCAAGGACAATTTCATCAAAGGATATCAGACCCGCCAACGTATTGCGGCTGTGCTACGTGTTTTCGTGGATTACGGCATTGACGCAGTCATGGGGCCGCTCTCCATTCACCTCGACCAATCCATCCAGGATGTGGAACAAAGCTCAGGTCGTAAGATTATCCGCATCTACACACCTGCATTCGATCTCAATCCAAACGCAGCAACAGCTGAACAGGCCGGGACGGTTTTCGACCGTTGTGCAGAACTCGGGGCAACATTTTGCATGCCGCACCAGTCCGTCACCGATGCGCTGATAGACCGGCGCGCTGCCGTGATCCGCGATCTTGATCAGTACACCCGCATGATCCGGGCGCGCGGCATGCTACCTGGCCTCTCCACCCACATGCCCGAGGCGATCATGTACGCTGACAAAATGGGGGCGGATGTTGTAACATATCTCCAAATTTATAATTCCGCCGGTTTTCTAATGCAAGTGGAAGCTGATTGGGTGATGCGTATCATCAAGGAAGCCAAAAAACCGGTCATGACGATCAAGCCGCTCGCCGCAGGCCGCATTCTTCCCGTGGTGGGACTGGCCTTCGTTTGGAACACCATCCGCGACCAGGACATGGTCACCATCGGCACGACCACACCCGAGGAAGCGCGTGAAGTGATTGAGCTATCCCTGGATTTGCTCAACCGGCGCGTTCCGGAGAACCAGCTTCAGGAAACGCGCAGCAAGCAATCGTTGCACTGATCGACGGAATCGATTATTTCCATCCCGGCTGGATATATTTCCCAGCCACCCCAAGGAATCAGACCCATTGACCGGAACAAGACACCAAAATTTGCGTTTCAAACACCAGCATGCAGGATTGGGTGTCCTGGCCGGAACGGTCATCCTGCTATTCTTCTTAGTCATAGTTGTCTATGCTGCCACGAATATTTGGCCCAACCTGGGAGCCGGGGCAGTCGAGCTGGCGCGCGGCGTGGTAGGTGACCGGCTTGTAAGCCAAGTAGAAAACTTTGTGCTCAGTTCGGAAGATAAATTAAAGCAAATTCAATACAGTCTGGTGAAAATTACCCCCACGGCCCCCTGGCAAAATTCCACGCTAGCACCAGCCACCCCGGCAACTGCCCCAATTTCCAGCGACACACCTTCTTCTAATCCAGCAGCAACCACCAATTCCAACAGTACATCTATTACCAGCCCGACCCAACCATCTTGGCCGCCAGGGAATGTGCCTGCCCTGGGCACCACCCCGGGAGAAGGTCTTTGGACGGCTTATCTCCGGGATGGAAATGGGAATGTGGATGCCTACCGAACATTTCTCCAGCCTGATCCCCAGCGGCCATATGCAACCGTCGCAGTAGTGGCTTTCAACCTGCAAGCGACCCGCTTACATTTTGTGCTTGGCTACGAAGAACCTGCTTCCCGCATATTCATCAGCCGGCCGGCCCGTATTCCTGCCAACGACCTGCAGCCTGGCAAATTATTAGCTGCCTTTAACGGCGGCTTTAAGGCAGAGCACGGTCATTTCGGCGTGATGCTAGACGGTGTAATTCTAATCCCACCCAGGGAAGGGTTTGGAACTGTTGCAATTTTTAAAGATGGGAAAGTGCTCCTGGGCGCCTGGGGGACGGATATTTCCGCCTCGCCTCAGTTGATCGCCTGGCGTCAGAACGGTCCATTGATCATTCAAAACGGACAGATTAATCCTCATACTGCAGTGACCGATCCACTGGTTTGGGGGTATACGACCGACGGAAGCACGGCTACCGGCCGTTCCGCACTGGGAATCAGCCAGGATGGTTCCATTCTATATTACGCGGTCGGTTTTAATCTGACCTTACCTGTCCTGACGCGCGCTATCCAGGATGCAGGCGCCTTCCAGGCCATCCAGTTGGATATCAATAATTTTTATACCCATTTCGAAGCTTTTACATTGGGAAGCGACAACCAACTGACAGCTGTCCCGCTCTTGGACCAAATGAAAGGCCCCGGCGATCACCGGTATTTGACCATCAATAAACGTGATTTTTTCTATGTCACTGCAAAATAATCAGTAGGTTTGTGGACTATCACTTTAATAAACCGTAGTTGTCGCAGGGGGTTATTAGACTATTTATATCCAATATATTGTAATATTTGTTGGAATATCGTATAATGCGCGTTGACTATACGTCTAGCCTGACCACCATTGTGGCGAGGTTATCTCTGGAAGTGATAAATTAATTAAGGATGAAATAAAATGGACCGTTATCTGATCGAATCCCCACATAAGGCCGATGACTGCTATAAAGTGATCAAGGAAATCAGCATGGCCGGCTATTTGCACCATTTTGAATGGGGCTGCAAAGACGGCATTCATACTGCCTGGGCAATTATCGAAGCAGAAAACCGTGAGCACGCCAGGCAAGTCGTCCCGTGGATGGTACGCGACAAAGCCCGCGTCGTGAAATTGGTTAAGTTCGAGGTGGCAGATCCACTGCACAAAGATTCCGCATAATAACCAAACTCCCGGGATTCGGATTCCGGGAGTTATTATTTAAACCTGGCAGTCTGGCCGGTGGTTACATGGTTTGCGCGGCTTCTTCCAGCATGGCGGTCGAGAGGGATTTGGGCCGCTCGATCGGCTGGCCGAGCGCACGCGCCCAGACAAGATTGGGAGTCACACCGAGTGCGCGTCCAACACCGAACAATACGGTATAGAAATCAAATTCACGAACACCATAATAATATTGTAGTGTTCCGGAAATGGCATCCACATTGGGAGCAGGGTTCTTGGCCTTACCCTGTTCTTTGAGCACCGCCGGAACCACATCATAAACCAATTCAGCCAACCGGATCAAAGTGTCCTCCGGGAAGCGCAATTTGGCAAATTCCAGTTGTGCGGTAAAGCGCGGGTCGGTTACGCGCAAGACAGCATGTCCGTATCCAGGGATCACCTTTCCGCTGTTCAAAGTATCCCAGGCGAACTTATACAGATCTTCACGGCTCGGGACGCCACCAAATTTGTCACGTACATCGATCAACCAGCCCAGGCATTCCTGGTTGGCAAGGCCATGTAAAGGTCCAGCCAGTCCATTGAGGCCGGCCGAAAAGGAATAATAAGCGTCCGAAAGCGCCGACCCGACCAGATGTGTGGCATGCGCGGATACATTCCCAGACTCGTGATCGGAATGGAGTATAAAGTAAAGGCGCGCCAACTCAGCATAGCCTTTTCGGTCAGCCACGCCCATCATCCGGGCAAAATTCATCCCATAGTCCTGCCGGGCACTGTATTTGGGTTTTTTAGTCTCGCCAAAGTATTTCAGGCGATAAATAAAAGCGGCAATTACCGGGAGTTTAGCGGTTAAATCCATGGCATCTTCAAGAGTGGATTCCCAATAGGCATCCTTTTTGACGCCGGCATGGTAAGCCTTGGCAAACTTCGAACCGCTCTGCAATGCCAGGACTGCCTGCGATAACAGCACCATCGGGTGAGCGTCAGCAGGCATCGAGCGGATCATCTTGAAGACGTAATCCGGGACGAGCGCCCGGGCCGCCCATTCATGCTCGACTTCTTCAGCCTGGAGACGTGTAGGAATTTCACCCGTCATCAACAGGTAATACAGGCTACCGACATAGGGTATCTTAGCGCCGCGCGGTTTCGGGAGTTTGGCGAGCACTTCGGGGATGGCCATGCCGCGAAACTTGATGCCAGTGGCGGGATCCACAAATGAAATATCCGTAACCAAGGACTTGATATCGCGCATCCCACCATAAACCTGGCCGATCGTCACTTTATCAACCACCGTCTCTCCATGCTCTTTCACGAGATTCTTGACGCGGTCACGCCAGGTGGGAAGTTGTGCAGCAATCTTTTCATGCAGAATCATACGAAACCTCCATAAGAATTTTTTCAGAGGAGCAGCGGACTGCATCCCTGATTGATCAGATTTCCACGAGTCCTTGCATTACGCTGATGCTTTCCTTGACAGCCGCAGCAGACTTTTCAAGCGCGGCTTTTTCCTGTGGATCCAAAGAATATTCGATGATCTTTTCCAGACCGTCACGCCCGAGCTGGACCGGCACGCCGAAAAACATGTCCTTCAGCCCATATTCGCCTTGCATGCAGGCCGAAGCTGGAACGATCAAATGCTTATCTTTTAAGATCGCTTCCGCCATTTGCGCCACGGCTACCGCCGGGGCATAATAGGCTGAGCCGGTCTTTAGCAAGTTGACAATCTCTCCACCACCTTTGCGGGTGCGGCTCACAATTGCTTCCAGCTTATCAGCGGACAGGAATTCCCGCAAGGACACCCCGGCCACATTCGAATGGCGGGTCAGAGGCACCATTTCATCCCCATGGCCGCCCATGACGTAGCAGTCAATGTTTTCGACGCTGATGCCTGTTTCAAGCGCCACGAACGCTCGCATACGTGCAGAATCCAAAATGCCGGCCTGTCCTACGATGCGCTGAGGCGGCAGTTTGCCGATCTTCATAGCCAGGTAAGCCATGGTGTCCAGTGGGTTAGTTAATACGATGAAAATTGCATCCGGAGAATATTTAAGGGCGCTCAGTGTGGCGTCACTGACGATCCGGGCATTAATGGTCAGCAGATCCTCCCGGCTCATGCCCGGTTTGCGTGGGACCCCGGCCGTGATGACAACGATATCTGATCCTTTGGTAGCGGCAAAATCATTGCTGCCTACGATTGATACGTCTTTTCCAACGACCGGAAGGGCTTCCAGCAAATCCAGGGCCTTGCCCTGCGGCATCCCTTCGACAATATCAACCAAAACCAGGTCGGCTAATTCACGTTCAGCCAGCCAGTGTGCTGTAGTTGAACCGGTCATTCCGGCACCAACTATGGAAATTTTTGCTGTCATAAGTTCTCCTATTCAATATTTACAATATAGATGATTTTACAATCTTGGTTTAAGAGGCAGATTAGAAGAGTTGATTTTTATATAAAGGGTATAAGGCTGGTCACTTTCCTACATTTTCCAGCCATTTTACGGACTCTTAACCAGCTTGCCGCTCGAGGAAGTGAGTCGCTTCGATCGCTGCCGCGGCGCCCATCCCTGCGGAAGTAACAACCTGGCGGAAATGCGAGTCGGCCGCTTCGCCGGCGGCAAACACACCTGTAACGCTGGTTTTCATATGATCGTCCACTTTGATATACCCATTTTCCATCGCAACCTGACCTTCAAACATTTGGGTGTTTGGAATGTGGCCGACAAAGATGAATACGCCGTCGGTCGGGAAAAGACTCTCCTCGCCAGTCTGGATGTTCTTCGTCCTGACCGCTTCGACTTTCTCCGTGCCGATTACTTCGGTCAGGATAGTGTTCCAGAAAAATTTCATTTTTGGGTGGGTGAGGGCGCGATTCTGTAAGACCGCCCCAGCCCGCAGGCTGTCCCGCCGGTGGAAGACTGTCACCTCGGTAGCGTAGCGCGTGAGGAAAAGACCTTCCTCCAGGGCAGAATCACCCCCACCAATCACAACAACCTTTTTTTCCTTAAAGAACCAGCCATCACAGGTGGCACAATAAGAGGTGCCCTTGCCAGTCGATTCGGTCTCGCCGGGGATATTCAAATGGATCGGACTGGCGCCGGTAGCGATGATCAATGCATCCGCCTGCAACTCTCCATTATCGGTTACAACTTTGAATGGTCGCTTGGAAAGATCCACGCTATAAGCGCTATTAAATTCAACCTGCGCTCCGAACCGTTCGGCTTGTTTCTGAAACAAGTCGCCCAATTCTGCGCCGCCCACACCCTGGGGAAATCCCGGATAATTTTCAATCGAAAAGGTCAGGGCGGCCTGGCCGCCCAATTCAGTTCCGGTGAGAACAAGGGGAGCAAGTTCAGCCCGTGCGGCATATAGCGCCGCAGCCAATCCAGCCGGCCCGGAGCCTAGCACAAGTAATTTTACATGACGGGATTCATTATTGGTTGTAGAAACAGAAATTTCGTTTAAATCAGGCATTTACCACCTCAAAAAGAATGACATGTCCCATTTTATCAGATGCAGGCATATATCAAAAGTGACATTTTTTCTTCTTACGCTTGCCAAAGTACAATCCCTCGGCTATAATCCCAAAACTTCGGGCGCGTAGCTCAGTTGGTTAGAGCGCATCACTCACATTGATGAGGTCGGGAGTTCAAGTCTCTTCGCGCCCAC
>JBEKCT010000084.1:0-14585 GCA_050014715.1 Anaerolineales bacterium
GACCAACGCATCCAGCACTACCACGTGCGCAGGGTGGAGATTGACACCCACCCGGCCATGCCGGTCATGGCTGATGGGAGCCCGTTAGGCGAAGGCCTGGTGCGTATCGAAGTGCAGCGGCATGCCCTGGCGGTGATGGCAGGCCAACCGGCAGCAGAGCTGCTATCAGAAGCTGACGAGACCATTGAAAAGTAAAAATTGGACATCCTCCCCAATCGAGTCGAGGTGAAAGGGAAAGTCATATGATTCTAAGAAAAATGGTTGGCATTCTATTATTCATAGCTGCGGCGGCCGGAATTATTTTCAGCCTGGTTGGCCTGATCGAAATATGGCGCTACCGGCCAGTGGTGACAAAAATTGTGATTAATAACCTGGCATTGAGTGATCAAGCCCTGGGGACAACTCAGGACGTTCTCACCATCGTCGGTCAGGTGGTGCAGGCATCAACGGCTGATGTTGCTTCGGTACAGGCAACCGGCAATGCGGTTGCTCTCCTTATCCATGAATCAAACCCGATGCTTGATTCGCTGATCAGCCTGACCAACAATAATCTCCCGGCTGCCGTCAGTGCTACTCAAACTTCATTGAATTCGGCGCAAAGCAGCGCATTATTCATCGACAACGCACTGGCAGCTCTGACCAATATTCCCTTCTTATCGGTGGCGGCTTATAAGCCCGAGGTTCCTTTGCACACTGCCCTGGCCCAGGTTTCAACCAGTCTGAATACCCTGATACCATCACTGACTGCCATCAACACCAGTTTAACCGATGGCAAGACTAACCTGAACGTCATGGAGGTCGAGCTAACCAAAATCTCTGAAACTACGCAAGGGATCAGCAACACACTCAGCAATGCGCAGGCGGTTATCAACCAATATAAAGCAGCCACCACACAGCTAAAGGCGAATGTGGAAACCGCTCAACGCCAGGCCCCAACCTGGATATTGATAATCACCTGGATCATGAGCTTTGTGCTCGGTTGGCTCTTGATTATCCAACTGGGACTGGGTTTGCAAGGTCTCGATTTGGTACGGGGTCGTCGCGATGCTCATTAGCCCCTGGTATTCCAACCGTCTTTGCAATTGCAAAAATGAGTGGTATGCGGCTGAATGATGTTGTCCCCGGCAAGCCGGGACGCCTGATTCTTGCAATAAGGAAGTATCGCCCGGTTGCCTGGTTGGTGTTCCTTGTTGTCAGCCTGTTCTTATTCCTGGCATGGATGCCTGCCCAAATGCGGGCGATCATCTGGCAGGCCCTGGCAGTGCGCGGTCTCCTTTCGGCGATGCTGCTGGTTTTCAGCCTGCTGGCGGTCTCGCTGGTGTGGTCCGTTGGCCAGCGCGTGGACGTTTGGGCCTTCCTGGTCTTTAACCTGCGGGGAGCCCGCCCGGCCTGGCTGGATTTGACAATGTTGGGTTTTACCCAGATTGGCAGCGCCATGGCTGCCCTGGCGATTGGATTGATCTTATTCTTCACCGGCGACCGCCTGGTGGCGTATGAATTCATTTTAGGGTCAATCACGTTATGGATGGTGGTGGAGTTGGTGAAAGCGCTGGTGCGAAGGTCACGACCCAGTTTCCGGGTGACGCAGGCACGTATTGTCGGACTGCGGGCGATCGGGCGCTCTTTCCCGAGCGGGCATACCAGCCAGGCTTTCTTTGCAGCGACACTGCTGGCCCCGTATTTCCACCCTGGCGGCTGGGCCGTGCTTTTGCTGTATGCCATGGCCTTGTTGGTGGGCATCACACGCATGTACGTGGGTGCGCACTACCCACGCGACGTGCTGGCCGGGGCGATCCTGGGCAGCGCCTGGGGTCTGCTGGGAGCGCTTGTCAACGGGTATGTGTTGAATGGGATCAAATAAACCGCAAGCGGCCGCGCGTGCCGTCATTGCGAGCGCGCCTGTCCGGCGCTACCGGGCAATCCTCTTCCTGGTGGTACTTCTGATCCTGACGGCTGCCTTTGCTGTGTTGACCTATCTTGTCAGGACGAGCCCTTCTTTCTCGCTTGACCTTCAGATAACAAGAGGCCTCCAGTCGATCAATAACCCGGTTATTGGATGGTTGCTGATTGCCATCAGTTGGCCGGGGTTTTTGCCGCAGTCCGCCATCATCAGTGGATTGATCATTTTGTTGATCCTTTGCATTGGCCTGCATTGGGAAGCCTTGGTGGCGCTAATTGCTGCCCTGCTTTCGACCGGGCTTAATTGGCTGGTAAAGGATCTTATTCAGCGACCGCGTCCTGCCGCAAATCTGGTGCATGTACTCGCCACGCTCACCGATCCCAGTTTCCCAAGCGGGCATGTTATGTACTATACCGGTTTCTTCGGTTTTATCGCATTCCTGGTTTTTACTCTATTGAAACCATCCCTGAAACGCACCCTTTTGATAGCGTTCTTCGGCCTGTTGGTGCTGCTGGTCGGTATCTCGCGCATTTACGAAGGGGAACACTGGGCCACTGATGTGCTGGGAGCCTACTTGTTGGGCAGCCTGACGCTGGTGGCCATCCTCCAGCTATATCGCTGGGGCAAACCTCGCTTCTTCGTGCACCAACCTGTCGCAAAAGCTGCAACTCCGGATAAATAGCTAGGAACGCCGTGACGACAACCAGCGGCTCATCCCCCAACTGGGGGAGATAAATACTCCCCGACCGATGGATGCGGCCAGGGGGTGTTCGTTGTATGATGGGTTATAGGAGGTGGTAGAGGGCTTGACGGCCAGCTAGGTCCTGGTCAACCAGGTAAGAAGTTCGCTTGATCATTCATGTATTGCATTGGAGGCAAAAATGTCAGAACAAAGCGTTATCGGTGTATACAATTCCATGGTAGAAGCGGAAGAGGCAGTACGTATGCTAGATAAGGGCAGTTTCCCAATCAAACAGGTCTCCATCGTCGCTCAAGATATGCAGAGTGAGAAAGAAGTGCACGGCTATGTGACCACTGGGGATGTTGCCAAGTCCGGAGCCAATACAGGTGGGTGGGTCGGCGGGATATTCGGATTGCTCGCAGGCGCGGCGTTCATCTGGGTACCCGGCTTTGGGCCTTTACTCGTTGCGGGATCCTTTGCCGCAATATTGCTCGGCAGTATGGAAGGCGTTGTGGCAGGAGCAGCGGGCGGCGGATTGCTAGGCGCGCTGGTTGGTTGGGGCGTTTCAAAACAACACATCATCAAATACGAAGAGCATTTAAAAAGTGGCAAGTATCTGCTGATGGCCCACGGCAATGCGGAAGAAGTAGCACGCGCCCACACCATCTTGCAGAGCAGTGGGGCAGCCGATTTAACGCATCATGTTGATGCGGCAGCTTAACCTCATCTAAACAATTTGAACAATCTAATGCTTGAGGAGAGATTTCCATGAATGGATCGGGCTTATTTGTCGCAATATTAACTCAAATACCGGTATACCTGGTATGGCTTGTGGGCGTAATCCTGGCCTTCGTCGGTTGGAAAAAACATCCCTCCGTCTCCCTGGTTGCCTTGATCGCCTTTGTAGTCCTGTTCTTTTTAGATTTGATGGCCCTGATCATCGATGCCCGTAACGGCATGATTGGGAGCCGTCCCGGCATTGCCTTCTTGGAAGCATTGATCCGGGCGGGCGCCTGGGGCCTGGTCCTGGCTGCCGTTTTCGGTTGGAGGAAATAAAACCGGGATTATTTTATCCGGTTTGCTCCAGTGAGCCAGCCTGACATGGCGACACTAAGTCATTCGCATACCGAGAATCTGGGTGAGCAACCCTTCGCGGGCTGTGAGCTTTGTTCTTGCAGAATAGGTTCTGCAGTCCCTATTATTTGTTTTGGAGGTGAAATATGGAAATTCCTTTGAACGCTAGCGTTGAGTGCACCGACGGTGTTTTTGGACTCTCCGAGTATGTGCTGATAAACCCGCTGATCGACCAGGTGACCAATTTGGTTGTGCAAGAGAATTCGTCTCCGAAGACAGAGTACCTTGTACCGGTTGATTCTGTGATCGAAACGAAAGCTGATACGATTCGTCTGCGCTGCAGCAAGGCGGAACTGGAAAAGATGGAGCCATTTATCAAAACCACATTCATCGAAGACAGTATGCCCGCAAGGAATTTTCAGAATGCCGGCATAGCCAAGGGAATGGGAATGGGGACAAACTACTACTTACCGTATGTTACTTTCGAAAGAACATTCCAAACGCCCGTTGAGAACCAGCAGATCCCGCCGGGGGAACTATCTGTTCGCCGCGGTACCCGCGTGGAGGCGACCGATGGATATGTAGGCCAGGTGGACGAATTCGTGGTCAACCCGGGGAACGGACACATCACGCATCTGGTAATGCGGGAAGGTCATCTGTGGGGCCAGAAGGACGTGATTGTCCCTGTTTCCGCCATGGGCGATAAACGCGAGGATACCCTTTTCCTGAAACTCACCAAGCTTCAGATCGAGTCCCTGCCAAACTTTGCCCTGCAAAGGCGTTGGTCTTAATAGGTGGGGCCAAAAGGAAAGCTACCAGATTATGAACCTCGATAAGTACACACAAAAATCCCAGGAGGCCTTGCTGGCCGCCCAGCACCTTGCACAGGATTATCAACACCAGCTCGTAGAACCCAGCCACTTATTGCTGGCGCTCGTTCAACAGCCGGAAGGGATCGTCCGAGCAATCATCACCAAGCTGTCGGGCGGAACGCAAGCCATCCAAGAAGAACTGAGCAATGAGCTAGAAAAAAGGCCAAAGATCCAGGGCACCAACCTGGATGTCGGCCTGTCGCCCCAAACGGGGGAAGTGCTGGCTGGCGCAGAACGCTACGCCAAGGGGATGCAGGACGAGTATGTCTCCACCGAACATATACTGCTGGGTCTGGCGGACAGCAATGAAAGCAAACGTCTGGTCCAATTCGGTCTGACCAAGGACGCCATCCTGGCAGCCCTAAAACAGGTGCGCGGTTCCCAGCGCGTCACATCCCAGAATCCTGAAGGCACCTTCCAGTCGCTGGAAAAATACGGCCTGGATCTGACCGCCATGGCCCGCCAGGGCAAACTCGACCCGGTCATTGGACGCGATGAGGAGATCCGTCGAACAATCCAGATCCTGTCCCGCCGCACCAAGAACAACCCGGCCCTGATCGGCGAACCCGGCGTCGGCAAGACCGCCATAGTCGAGGGACTGGCTCAGCGCATAGTTAATGGAGATGTACCCGAGGGGCTCAAACACAAACGGCTGGTCCAACTGGATATGGGCGCATTGGTGGCAGGAGCCAAGTATCGCGGCGAGTTCGAAGAACGCTTGAAAGCAGTATTAAAAGAGATTACCGATTCTGATGGAGAAATCATCCTGTTCCTGGATGAAATGCACACGGTCGTTGGCGCCGGTGCCGCCGAGGGCTCCATGGATGCCAGCAACATGTTGAAACCCATGCTGGCGCGCGGCGAACTGCACCTGATCGGCGCGACCACGCTGAATGAGTATCACAAATATATTGAGAAGGATCCCGCCCTGGAGCGCCGCTTCCAACCGGTGGTGGTGGAAGAGCCGTCCGTAGAAGATACGATCAGCATCCTGCGCGGCCTCAAGGAACGTTACGAAGTCCACCACGGCGTGCGCATCACCGATGCTGCGGTACTGGCTGCCGCAACGCTTTCACAGCGTTACATCAGCGATCGCTTCCTGCCCGATAAGGCCATCGACCTGATCGACGAAGCAGCTGCCCGGCTGCGCACCGAGATCGATTCCAAACCGCAGGCGCTGGACGAGGTTGACCGGCAAGTGATGCAGCTCGAGATCGAACGCCAGGCGCTGAAAAAAGAGCGTGACAAAGCTTCCAAGGAACGGCTTGAGAACATTGAAAAAGAACTGGCCGATCTGAAGGAAAAATCGCACGAGTTTCAGGCGCGCTGGCAGACCGAAAAAAAGGCCATCGCCGAACTGCGTACTTCCAAAGAGAAGATCGAACAAATCCGTCAGGAGATCGAACGGGCCGAACGACAGGCCGACCTGGAAAAGGTGGCCCGTCTACGCTATGGAACCCTGCCCGAGTTGGAAAAGAAACTGGCCAGTGGGGAACGCCGCATGAAGGAATTGCAGTCCCAGGGAGGCAGCTTGTTGAAGGAGGAAGTGGATGCCGAGGAGATCGCTCAGATTGTTTCCCGCTGGACTCACATCCCGATCTCGAAGCTTCTGGAAGGCGAGACCCAGAAACTCCTACATATGGAAGACCGGCTGCGTGAAAGGGTCGTCGGACAGGAGGATGCCCTGCAGGCCGTCTCGAACGCCCTGCGCCGGGCCCGGGCTGGCTTGCAAGATTCGAACCGCCCGCTGGGTTCATTCATCTTTTTAGGGCCGACCGGCGTGGGCAAAACCGAGCTGGCGCATGCCCTGGCTGAGTTCATGTTCGACGATGAACACGCCATGATCCGGATCGATATGAGCGAATATCAGGAAAAACATACCGTCAGCCGTTTGATTGGCGCACCTCCGGGCTACGTCGGCTACGAAGAAGGCGGCCAGTTGACTGAAGCGGTGCGCCGCCGCCCATACAGCGTTGTCCTGTTCGATGAGATCGAAAAGGCTCACCCGGACATATTTAACGTGCTATTGCAATTGCTGGATGATGGCCGCCTGACGGATGGCCAGGGCCGCACGGTGGATTTTCGCAATACTTTGGTCATTATGACTTCCAACCTTGGCAGTGAGCTGTGGCTGGGTGGAAAAGCGGCCAAAGTAACGCGCGAAGCGATCACCCAAGTCCTGCAGGCGCATTTCCGCCCCGAGTTCCTGAACCGCATCGACGAGATTATCATATTCCGTTCGCTCAGCCGCACTGACCTGGTTCAAGTCGTGGAAATCCAGCTCCGGCATGTTTCTGCACTGCTGGCAGCACGCGGCTATCCACTGGTGATCAGCCCGGAGGCGCGCGCCTATCTGGCCGAGGTTGGATACGATGCTGATTACGGTGCCCGCCCACTCAAACGGGCGATCCAGCGCGAATTGCAAGACCCGCTGGCGGTCAAGATCCTGGCTGGCGAGTTCCATGAAGGCGAGACCATCCACGTGAACCGTGGAAAGGAAAAACTGGAATTCATCGCACTGGCACCGGGCAGACATGTGACTCCATAATGCCGACGGGCAAGAATTATGACTGCAATCGAAGAACCATTGAAGAAATCCCCCCAGATCCACCCCTGGCGCTATATACCCACTCTGATCATAGTGGGATTGGCAGTGTACCTGCTCCTGCCGCAAATCGCCACACTGGAAAATTCCTGGTTGGTCGCCCAACATATGATCTGGTGGGGGGTGGCCCTGGCGGTCGTTTCGCAGGTGCTGAGCTATCTGGGCGCCGGCTACATGCTGCACGCCATTCTGGATATCGAACACCAAAAGTTGGCAATATGGAAAGGCGCATTGATCACGATGGGTTCCGTCAGCATCGGGCTGGTGGCCGGGGGCTGGGTGGGTGGAGCTGCGGCAACATATGGCTGGATCTATAAAGAAAATCAGGACGGGAATTCCGCAGCCATGGCCGGGACACTGCCGGCATTGCTGGATAATGTTGCCCTGGTGGTAATGACTTTGGTCGGGGTTATCTACCTGCTGGTAATGCACGACCTGGGCAATGCCCAATTGATCGAATTTGGCAGCATCCTGCTGGCATTATTATTGGTGGCTGCCGGCGGGGTGGTGGTCCTGCGTTTTCCAGAAACGGCCATCCGGCTGGTCGTATGGCTGGCGGGGCGTTGGTCTGCCCTGCGCCGTAAACCATTCGAAGCTGAACCCACCATTACGGTGGTAAATCAATTCGTTACCACCTGGCATTCCCTGCGCAAGGGCAATTGGGAGCGCCCCATGCTCGGCGCCATCGCAAACCTCGTCTTTGACATGCTGACTGTCTATTTCCTTTTCATGGCGGCCGGGCACACTGTCAGTGTTGGAATCTTGATTGCCGGATACGGCCTGCCGTTCATCCTGGGGAAAATGGCCTTTATGCTACCGGGCGGGGTCGGGGTGATCGAGGCAGGCATGGTGGCGATTTACGACAGCCTCAAGGTGCCAAATGCGGTCAGCGTGGTGGTCATCCTGGGATACCGGCTGTTTTCGTTCTGGCTGCCAACCTTGCTGGGGTTCGTGGCAGCCGCCTATTTGAGCGGTAATTTGCCCGGTAGTAAAAGAAAACAATCATGAAACGATCCTGCCAACGAAAAACAAGTTGATCGCAATGGAGAAACAAGATGCCACAAACGGCGCACATTGAAAAACATTTCACCGGTTCTGAGGTTGTCAGGGATATTGTGATTGGGATGTCGGATGGGCTGACAGTGCCCTTTGCACTCGCCGCAGGACTCTCCGGGATTGCCCACTCAACTGCCATCGTCATCACCGGAGGTCTGGCCGAGATCGCAGCCGGGTCAATTGCCATGGGGTTGGGCGGCTATCTCGCTGCCAGGAGTGACGTGGAGCATTATGCCAAAGAGCGGGCGACCGAAGAAAAAGAGGTGGAAGTCATCCCTGATAAGGAAAAAGAGGAAGTGGAGCAGGTGCTGTTGACCTATGGTCTCGAAAAGGATCAGAGCAAACTGGTCGCCGAGGCTTTGAGCAAGCGACCGGCGGCGTGGATCGATTTCATGATGCGCTTTGAGTTGGGGCTCGAAAAACCGGATCCGAAACGTGCACTACGGAGCGCTCTTACCATTGGTCTCTCCTACATCGTCGGTGGGCTGATCCCATTGGCCCCCTATATGATAATTTCGAACGCAAGTTCAGCGCTCCTGTTTTCCGTCCTTTTTACGCTTCTGGCATTACTGATCTTTGGGTATGTTAAAGGTCGTTTCACCGGCGGGCACCCCATTCGCAGCGCGCTGCAAACTGCGCTGATCGGCGGATTGGCTGCGGCAGCAGCCTTTGGCCTTGCCAAATTAATTTCAAGATAGGCAGGCAAGCATGTCTCAAATTGACGAATTTCTTGACCATTTTCCGCAGGATGTACAGGATACCATCCGCATGGTTTGGAACGCACTTGGATTGGACGAGCAGAACCGCTTCCTTTCCTTGATCTCGGCCCTTCCCACAGATGCGGGCCTGATCAAAGGCCTGATCAAGCTCTCCACTTCACAAGTCCGCCAAACCTTCGGCCGCAAGCATGCTGTTGCGATTCTGGGGCCCGCAAACGTGGGCAAGTCCACTCTGTATAACCAGTTGGTTAGCAGAAAGCAGGACAATGCCCAGGTTGGTCCCCTGCCGGGTACCACCCGGGAAACCCGCCAGGCGGATGCCGGTTTATTTAATGTAGTGGATACACCCGGCACGGATGCGGTCGGCAGCCTTGGAGAGCATGAGCATGCGCTTGCCCTGCAGGCAGCGGAAGAAGCTGATTTCCTGGTACTGGTCTTCGATGCCATCCAGGGGGTCAAACGGACCGAACAGGAGCTGTTCCGCGAGCTGGCTGCGCTCAAAAAACCCTTCATCGTGGTGTTAAATAAGATCGACCTGGTAGCCCGGAAGGACCTCGACGGCGTCATCTCCCAGGCAGCCGCCAACTTGGATTTGAAACCGGAACAAATCATTCCCGTGGTGGCCAGGGACGGCAAGAACCTCTCCCGAATTCTGCTGGCCATCGCGGCCAGCGAGCCTGAAATGGTGGCTGCACTGGGTCAGGCACTGCCAGAATACCGCTGGCAGCTCGCCTGGCATTCGATCGTGCGGGCCGCCTCCATCTCAGCCGCAATTGCACTGGCACCCCTGCCGGTGATCGATTTTGTTCCACTGGTGATAACCCAATCGATCATGGTACTTGGGATCGCCCGCATTTACAACTACCGCATCAATGCGCAGCGCGCCACAGAACTGGTCACCACATTTGGATTGGGATTCCTGGCCCGCACGGTTTTCCAGGAACTGGCCAAGCTGGAAGGGATCCCGGGATGGTTACTTTCAGCGGCCATAGCCTCCTCCACAACCGTGGTGATGGGATATGCCGCCATCCAGTGGTTCGAAAAAGGGCAAAAGCTGTCCTCCGGGACGCTCAAGAAGCTCACCAAGGTACTGACTGCCTCCATGCTGGACACGCTGAAAAGCCTGGGCAAACGCAAGCCCAGCCGGAAGGAACTGGAGGACCGCATCCGCGGATCGCTGCAGGAATCTCCACTAGCCGAAAGCCCAAAAGCGCTGGACGAACAATCCGCGGGAGTGGAGAACCCATCAGGGGGGTAGTAACGTTTTAAATCGTTACTGCGGTTTTTGACGAAGGTATTACATCTTCAATATCAGCTAGTTAATTAATTCAATCTCTAAGAAATCAGTTCATCCAGAAATGGAAAAGGAGAAATTTATGAAAAAGGAAATTGGTTTGTGGATCGACCACCGGGAAGCGACGATCGTCATACGCACGGAGAGTGGCGAAGAGATCAGGCATATCCTTTCAAACAGCGGAAAACACACGCACTATTCCGGCAGTTCGCACGGTAAAACTCCGGAAGGTTTAAAGGAAGTCTCATCGGAAGACCAAAGGGACAGAAAATTTGGTAATAATCTCACAAAATTTTACGATGAGATTATTGCGAGTATACAGGATGCCGATACGATCCAGATATTTGGGCCGGGGGAAGCCAAAGGCGAACTGGAAAAACGGATCGAGCACGAAGGTCTCAAAGGACACATCCTTACCATTGAAACCACCGACAAACTCAGCGATCACCAGATTTCGGCGAAAGTGCGCGAGCGATTCCCTGGATAGATAATGGAGCGCATAAATATAAAGAGGCCGCCGAGTCGCGGTCTCTTTTTTTATTTCCGCATGGGTAACGGCGGGATGGAATGCCGCCCTAGGATGGGACAATAAACTCCGAAGTCCCCCGACTACAGCGTCCGAGGCAAACTGGATTTATACGGATACCGCCGTGCTGACCGAGGCCTGCCTGACCTCTTCGGCAGTGACCTCACGTCCCAGCCGGTCAGATAAGTAGATGGCTTCCGAGATCAGCATGGTATTCAGCGCCAGTTCGGCAGTCGGCAGCAGTTCCACGCGGCCTAGCAACGCGGCGACCCAATGGTGCTGCGGGCTGGCGCCGAGGTCGGTTTTTGTGCGCAAGTCATGGGTGCGGCGGGCAAACGACTCCAGGTCGACGCTTGTGTCCAGGTCCAGGTCGCCCTGGCTCTGGAAAAAGCCGAAGGGTTCCAGGCGCAGGCCGCCCTTCTGCCCCAGCAGGCTGCTGCCTTCCAACCCGCCCAGGTGCACGGCCCAGGCTTCGATGATATCCAATGTGATCCCACCGGCAAATTTGACGAAACCCAGCCCGAGCTCCTCCACATCGTAGCCGCTGGTTTCCCGGCGCGCCGGGTCCATCCCGATCTCCTGGTAGGTTTTGCCTGAAATGCGCAGGACCGGCGGATTGCCCAGCAGGTAGAGCATACTGGCAATGTGATAAACGCCCACGTCGTACAGCGCCCCACCGCCGGAATTGTGTTTCTGAACGAAAGGCGGGCTGCCGTATCCATCCACAAAGGGGCGGCCGCGCCGGCGAAAACCGACCGAGCGGGCGTGATACAACCGACCGAGCAGACCCTGATCGATCAGGAATTTGGCGGCCTTGGTTTCGTTCGAGAAAAGGGTGCTGAGCTGGATGGAGAGTTTCAATCCCTGCACCTGGGCGGTCTGGTACATAACCTCGGCATCCTGGTAGGAACCAGCCATGGGCTTTTCGCAATAGACGTGTTTGCCGGCCTGCAAGGCGGCGACGCTAACAGGCATGTGCAGGTTGTTATGCAGGCAGACATCCACCGCCTGGATATCCGGGCGGGCCAGCAGGCCACGGAAGTCGGCGCAGCTGTCGGAGATGCCGTAGCGCAACGCCACGCTGCGGGCATGCGCCGCGTTTATGTCTGCGATGGCGACCACTTCGACATCCGGAATTGCCTGGTAATTATCCAGATGGACCTGTCCGATCTGGCCCACGCCGATTACACCTATGCGCAGTTTCTTATTCATGCAAACTCCTTTTCATAAGATTGATTCTCAATAATATGGGGAAGATGGGCGTCGCTCAGCTGGTTAGTCTTCATGCTGCTCCCATTATATTGCATCAAACCGGCTGGCCGGGGCAATCTGATAGAAATACCAAGTCCACTTGACAAACCCATGCGGACTTGGTAGGATGTTATCGTTATCGGGAACGATAACATCTGTGACAAAGCCAGCCGAGATGAATACTTACAAGCGCGCTACCATAAAACAAGTTGCCAAAGCGTCGGGCGTTTCCACACAAACCGTCTCGAGGGTCATCAACGACCGCCCGGACGTCTCTCCGGAAACACGTCAGCGCATCCAGCAGGTCATCCTGGAAATGAAGTACCAGCCCAGCGCGCTGGCACGCAGCCTGATCCAGCAGCGCAGTTATACCCTGGGGGTGGTCACGGCCGGGTTGAAGTTCAATGGCCCCTCGCGCACACTCAATGGCATCGCCAACAAGGCCGAGCAGCTGGGCTACGCCCTGCTGCTGAAGGAAATCCTCCAGTTTGACACGGATGCCATAAAGCCGCTCCTGCAAAACCTGATGGCCCGACACGTGGATGGGATCGTTTGGGCGGTGCCCGAAGTGGGTGACAACCGCCGCCGGGTGGACGAAATCCTGATTGACATTTCCGTTCCGGTGGTTTTTTTGACGATGCAGCCCAGGCCGGGGGTATCAACGGTGGCAGTCGATAACTATGCCGGTGGAAGCCTGGCAACCCGGCACTTGCTGGAGCAGGGCTGCCGGCAGATCGGGCATATATCCGGCCCGCTGGATTGGTGGGAGGCCCGCCAACGCAAGCAAGCCTGGCAGAATACCATGCAAAAAGCCGGCATCCCGGCACCCGATAATGCCTGCATGGAAGGGAACTGGTCATCCGCCAGCGCAGAAGCGGCTTTTACAAAATTGCTGGAGGCGTATCCCGGGATGGAAGCGGTGTTCGTAGGGAACGACCAGATGGCACTGACCGTGCTGCAAATCGCCCATCGCCGGGGCCTGCGGGTGCCGCGCGACCTGGCGGTGGTCGGGTTCGACAACATGGCCGAATCGGCGTATTTTTGGCCCGCATTGACCACCGTTATGAACAACCTGTATGAATTGGGCTGCCGGGCCGTCCAGGAAACGGTCAAGCAGATCGAAGTGGTCCACCAGGATGCCCGTTCCGGGTACAATGAAAACCTGGAACCGCAAAATATATTACTGCCTCCCGAACTGATCGTGCGTGAAAGTTCGGTGATTTGATTGAGTTATTAACCATGGCACTAAGGCACTTTAGTTTTTCAGGCTAGAATCCTTTTCCATTGGTGGTTTGGCAACCTTGTGAAAGATATTCTCGATAAAAAATAGAACCTATTATTTGAATGGAGGTTGATGTGATCGATTATAAGAATTTTGAAGTATGGTTCGTGACCGGCAGCCAGGATTTGTACGGCGAAGCGACGCTTAAGAAAGTGGCGGAGCATTCCCGGGAAATGGCAGAATGGATGAGGCGGTCGGGTAAATTGCCGGCAAAAGTGGTCTTCAAACCGGTGGTGACGAGCCCTGATGCAATCACCGCAGTCTGTCGGGAAGCCAACAACACCCCCGACTGCCTGGGTTTGATCACATGGATGCATACCTTTTCCCCGGCCAAAATGTGGATCGCCGGATTGCACATTCTTTCCAAACCTTTCGTGCACCTGCACACCCAATTTAATCGGGACCTGCCCTGGTCAGAGATCGACATGGATTTCATGAACCTCAACCAGTCCGCGCACGGCGACCGGGAGTTTGGCTTCATCGGCAGCCGCATGCGACTGGAGCGCAAGATCATCGTCGGCTTCTGGCAGGACGCACAGGTTCTTTCAGAGCTGGCCACCTGGATGCGCGCGGCCGCAGCCTGGCACGACTGGCAGGGGGCACGCGTGGCACGCTTCGGCGACAACATGCGCGAAGTAGCCGTAACCGAGGGCGACAAGGTCGAAGCCCAGCTGCGGCTGGGGTATTCGGTCAACGGCTACGGCGTCGGCGACCTGGTCAAGGTCGTTAATGAAGTCACAGATGCAGAAATCGACCGGCTTGTGGCTGAATACGATGACTGCTATCAGGTTGCCACTACGCTGCGCCGCGAAGGCAGCCAGCGAGCCTCCCTGCGGGAAGCGGCCCGAATCGAAATTGGTATGCGGGCGTTCCTGGAAGAAAGTGGATTTAAGGCCTTCACCACAACTTTCGAAGACCTGTACGGCTTGGCGCAACTACCCGGTCTGGCGGTACAACGACTGATGGCGGATGGCTTCGGCTTTGGGGCGGAAGGCGATTGGAAAACCGCGGCATTGGTGCGCGCAATGAAAGTGATGGGAGCCGGTTTGCAAGGCGGTACCTCCTTCATGGAAGATTACACCTACGACTTCGACGAGAAAAACCCGCAGGTGCTGGGTGCGCATATGCTGGAAGTATGCGCTTCCATCTCCGCGGCGAAGCCCAGCCTCGAAATCCACCCGCTTTCGATCGGCGGCAAGAACGATCCGGCCCGGCTGGTCTTCAACGTATCCAGCGGCCCGGCCATCAACGCCACTCTGCTCGATATGGGGGAGCGCTTCCGAATGGTGGTGAATGAAGTGGATGTGATCCAACCAGAAGCCCC
>JBEKCT010000085.1:0-14486 GCA_050014715.1 Anaerolineales bacterium
TTAAAGCGATCACCAGGCACAAGGCCTGGTGATCTAAGGGGGAGGGGACACCACCGTTTTCGGTCGGCATGGGGGGGACACGCAGACCTTCGATGGTAGACACCTGTTTATATACCAGTAAAAGGAGACAGATGTCATGTATCTATAGTACACCGAAATTATCTTAATTGTATTAATTTTGGATTAGAAGACGGATCCAGTTGCCCCTTTGGTTAATTCGTGTAGAGAACCAGTTTCCCATCTGAAGTTCGTTCGACTCGCAGTTTCTTTAGCGGCGTGGCGGCCGGTCCCTTGATCGGGTATCCGGTACTGTTGAAACGCGATCCGTGGCAGGGACAGGCAAATCCAGCGGATTGAACCTGGACAGTGCATCCAAGATGGGTGCAGATAAGACTCAGGGCTGAGAACCCGCTGTCGTTGTGGATCAGTACCGCCGGCACTTCGGGTATGGCTGTCACCGAGTCGAGCGGATATGTTTCTGCCAACCCAAGGTCGAACTCGGTTGGCTGGGGCGGTTCGGTCTTGTAGCTCAAGAAGCGGATCAGGCCAGCCAGTCCAAGCAGGCCGCCAAAGGCCAGCAGACTGTCGAGTGTCATCTTAAGGAAATCACGCCGTGGGAGGGAAGGTTTATTCATTTCAATGCCATTTTTTATCTTGGTACAGAAATTATAGAACTGCCATATTGTTTGCTCATCCGGGCTCGGGCAGGATTGCCCAGATGGTCAGCCCGATCAGCAGCAGCGTGAGCAGCGCAATGAGAATCTGCACCATGCGCCCGCCTTTCGGGAACCAACGGCCCAACTCGGAGTCAGCTGGTTTGGGGAAGAGATACGGAATGACGATAAGGATTGCCAGGATTAACAGGGGGACCACAATGCCCAGCAGGAACGGGTTCCCGAATTTGAGCAATTGCTGTACCCAAAGAAAGAACCAGGGTGCGCGCGCATTGGTGAGGTCTACGGAGGTATTCGTCAGTGGAGGCGTGATCGGTGCGGGCCAGAAAATGGACAGAAGCACCAGTGCAAAGGCTGCGGCAGTCATCAGCAACATCTCGCGGCGCACCAGCTCGACCCGGGAGATGCGTTCTTCGCTGCGCCGCAGCCGCGCAGGCGGCACGGCGATACCACCATCCCGGCGTATGCGGAAGAGATGCCAGACGACACCGGCGATCATAGCCAATGTCAGGCCAAATGTGTGCCAGGAGTAGAAACGGATTAAAGCAGCCGAGCCGAGTTGTGCCCCACCGACCATAAACTCATATAGCTGGTTTCCCAGGCCTGGGATGGCTTTGATGAGATTGGTTCCCACCACAAGCGCCCAGCTTGTTCCCTGGTCCCAGCGTAGAATGTAGCCGGTAAAATCCAGGGCCAGAGTCAACATCAGCAAAGCCAACCCGAGTAAATAATTGAAACGACGCGGCTTTTTATAAGCGCCGGTCCATGTTATGCGCAGTAAATGGATGAAAAGCACCAGCACGAGCGCTTGCGCACCCCAGTAATGCAGGTTGCGGATCAGTCCGCCGTATGGGACCAGGCGGGCAATGGTCTGAATCGAAATGGTGGCCTGATCCGGCAGGGGAATGTAATAGAACATCTCCAGGATTCCGGTTACCAGGAGAACCATGAATAAGAATATCGCCAACCCGCCGGTTCCAAGGGTGTAACTCCAGCGGGCTTGCTCTGCAGGGATGCTGGGCGGATGCAGGTGCAGCAGAAAGTTGGGTCGTGGACGGGCCGGGGCCGGTTCCCCCGACAGGGTTGCCTGACGGGAACCTACCAGGACAGCTTTACGTTTGGAGTTGGCTTGCAGGATCAAAACCAAAGCGACCAGCCCGAGCAACGCGGCCAGGACAATTTCTCCGATCTGGTCATTTTGGCTGGTGGGCACCGGGTTGTGCACCTTAATGGCCGAAGCATCGGTTGCATCCAGCGCCACCCCCTGCGGCAGAGTCCCGTTCAGCTTGAGGACGTAAGCGGTGACAGCCCAACCTTTAGCGGGAGTAAGCGAACCGGGTTTCCACCAGGGCATGGTAACTACGATGTAATCATAAAGCTGCTGGGCAGTGGTGTAAGTGGTCAAGCTTCCGGCACCGGTCACCGCGTGAGGCAGGTTATCGCGCGGGATGATAAATCCATCCGGGGGATGGTTGCCAGAATGGCACCTGGAGGCCCAGCAATTCTGATCCTCGCCGTAAACCGCGCGCCATTCATTCGTGAGTCCTTGCCCGCGATCACCGTGGCAAGCCATGCAGATGCCCCAGTAAACCAGGGAACCCTGGTCAAGCTGCGTAGGGTTCTGTGGTGAACTCAAGATGGGTTGGGCCAGGCGGCCCGCATTGGAGGCTGGCGTTGGGGCAGCCAAAGTCGGTGTAGTTTGCGGAGCGGTGCTGGTTTTTACGACATCGTATGCCCACCAGGCTGCCAGGATGAACATTGCACCCAAACACACCAGGAACAGGCCGATTGCCAGGCCTGATTGGTTGGGCGATGCCTTTGGAGAGTTGGAGCTGTGGGGATTCATTTGTCGCAGATCATTCCTGAAACTTTACCTGTAAAACCATTGGATTATATCAAACCCTTGGTAAGGGCAAGTCGGTCTCCGGGAAGGTTCATTGGAATGGGAAAGGCTCTTCGGGCGAGCCCAAAGAGCCTTGACTTCAAGCAGGAAAAATTCAGCGCTCAGGCCGTTTTGCCGGCTTTATCGCTTTCGGTTATGACCGCCTTGGGCTCCTTGAGGAAGAAACTGAGCACCAGACCGAGCACCATCAATGCGATTAAACCAACCAGCGAAAGCGTCATCGAACCGGTTTGCGGAGATTTAAAGCTGTCCATTCCGAAGATAAAGAGAATCCCGGAAATCTGTCCCATCATGAGCAGCAGCCCGTTGGATGTGCCTTCCGGTGTGGGATAAGTAATTTCGGCGCCATACTGGAATCCGATCGGGCCGGAACTAAGCAGGAAAAAGCCCATGACAAAGCCTGCTACCAGCAGGAGCCAATAACTTGTAAAGAAAGCGATACCGACAAGCCCCAGGGTGGCCCCGGCCAGCGCCACTTTGATAAAAGGAGTCCGCTTGCGCAAGCGATCCGAATACGTGGGGATCACCAGGGCGCCCAGGATGCCGCCCGCGATCATCAGTCCTCCAATGATGCCAGCCTGGGTGCTGGTGATACCATTTGGTTTCACAATCTCCTCGATCCAGGTGGTGACTGCATTGAATGTGCCCAGACCGATGAAGAAGATGAGCAGGAGGATGATAAAGCCTTTTTCGCGAAATATTTGTTTGAAACCGTCGAATACCAGGGAGCGCACTTCCATTCCTGGAGGGCAAGGCGGGGTTTCCGGGCACTCCCTGGCGAAAATGACAAAGACCAGCGCTGCCACCACTGAAGCGATCCCATATGCCATCAGCATCCCGCCGATCTGGTAATGGATTGCCAGGTAGGGGGTCAACGCCAGTGCCAGGAAGATGCCCAAGTATATAGCCAGAGACCCAAGCCCGGAGGCGGTGCCGCGTTCGCTTACCGGGAACCAACGGGCTGCCACGGTGGTGACCGCATTAAGCACGAAGGGTTGCCCGATGGCGATACCGATCTGCGCGATCAGCACCAGATTATAGTTGGCCGGGTTGGATCCCCAGATACCCCGCAGCAGCCCAAAGACCGCCGTCAGGACCGCACCAATGCCTACTCCCACCCGGATGCCGTAAGTATCAATCACCCAGGAAGCCGGGATGGAGACGATGATGTATACGATCATGAAACTCATCGAAAGAAGACCGATGCTCAGATCTGAGACGCCGTAGAAATTGGTGGCTTCACTGGTAATGGCGCCGAAAGTGATCCACAATAACTGGGTGGCAGCCACGATGAGCATGAACACGACCAGAACGATCCAGCGATAACCGTAGACTTTGAAGTTGTCTTGTTTCATTGGGACAGGCCTCCTGGCAATATTGGGTGCTTGAATGGGTTAGCAAACAACATTCTATCAACAAACCCCCAACCAGGAAAGAAGTTGCTCTCAGTGACTCTACTCTTTGGGGGCAGGGTCGGGATAAGGTTTATCCCCTTCAAAAAGCGGCAATGTAACGCCTGCGATGACGGCCTCGACCCGGTTCCTACCGCAAGATTTGGCTTTATACAGACCCATGTCTGCCCTTCTGATCAACGTTTCAGGGGAATCGCCAATCTGGTACGTGGTCACGCCAAAACTCGCGGTGACTTTACCAACCGTGCTGAAGTGGAAGTTTTCCAGTGTATCCCGCAATCGTTCAGCCAGTTCAACGGCCTGTTTTCCATCAGTGTTGGTAGCCAGGACGAGGAACTCATCGCCTCCCCAGCGTCCGAACGGGTCGGAGGTGCGGATGGCCAGCCGAAGTTGTCCAGCCACCTCCTGCAAGACTTCATCCCCGGCATTATGCCCGAAGGTGTCATTAACGTCTTTGAACCGGTCCAGGTCAAACAGTAATATGGAGAGTGGTAGATAATGCCTCTCGGCGCGGGTGACTTCCTCGTTGAGTAATTGGGTAAGCAGGCGGCGGTTATCCACCTGTGTGAGCGAGTCGGTCATGGCAAGTTTTGACAAATCGTTGGCGATCACACGTTCCGAAATATAGCTTTCTTTTATCCTGGAAACAAGGTAAAGGACTGCGATGTAAAATCCACTGGCGATGTATACCTGTAACAGCAGGGTGAAATCCGGGAAAGCCAGACCATACAGAAGGAAGTGCAAGCAGGAGGCCACCCCCAATATCAGCATTGCCAGGAAAAAGAGGGCGGAAAGCAACAGAGCCCGCTTTGTGTTCAGGACCAGAAAACCCAGGATGAAAACAAAAGGAAGCCAGAGCGTAAAGATCGGGCCGAATGAACCGTTTAGGAAGGTGATCGTCATTACGATCGAGGCGAATTCAACCAGCGCGTAAGACAATACAATTCCATAAAGAACCAATTCAAAAGTACGCAACTGGATGACGTGACGCCAGTACAAAACGGCCATAAGAAGAAAAACCGAAGCAAGCAGCGGGAGGATAAAAATATTTGCTACCGTTAGATTATGCTGATCCAGCCCAATACCCCATACGGCCAGCAAGCTAAGAATGCCGACTGGTGTTCCAATCAGGAATACTTTGCGTGTGGCGGTTTCAATGGGATCGTCCGGTCGTGTCCCGCCGTTCAGAATCTTGTTGCTATCCATATTAATATTAGAGTCAATGCCCTATAATAATCAATTTTCACATTTACGAAAAGCTTTGGCTGTTCCCGGATCCTACCCACTCCACCTTTATCAATAGCCCAGTATACATCCAATATCTTTTGGGCACAACCTATTTTTTCTCCACATCCACCCACATCCCGATGCCATCCGTCGAGACCTCGATCCAGCCATTCCAATCGTCGTGCCTTCTCATTGATCAAGACGACCACGTTCTTCTCCAATGCCAGATCAACACCTGCATGCAGGCTCCTTGGTTGGACTTGCACGAATTGCCTGGCTGTGTTAAATTTTGACAAGAGGTATTCTCCCAAATACGGTTAGATCCAAAATGGTTCATGTATCAAGAGAATACCTCACTCTTATTTCTCTATACTAGGAGCGAATACCTCCCAGTAAAGGCAACCCCACTCGCCCTACAGGCACCTTCCCCAAATGAGGTACACATTTGGAGAGGGGAGTATAAGGCGGTGAATTAAAGTCAATTCCTGTTTATTTTTGCGAAACGAATTGGGGACGGGTAAAGGTGGAACGAAGCCGATCCCAACCGCCGTGCGGGTATCTTTCGCATTTCCCCTGCGGGGATATATCTGGAATTGGAGAGAGGAGAAGGAGGTAAGAAGTGCAAGCAGGGATGGGAGGAAAAGGGAGGCCGTGATGGGTGGAATTTCATTATATATTATGGGTAAGAGGTAGGGCGTTAAGTTTATTACGGTAAAAATGTAGGCGCTGTCGTGGGTGTAGCATATACTGGGGGTAATGGGGCTGCTACTGTAGCTGGGCCGCCCGATGGTGGAATATTGCTTGAAGGCGCACGCGGTGTAACATCAAAGAGCGGAAATGCTTCAACAGAATTACCAGTCTTTGCGTCAATGACAACATTAAGCTCGTTGGATATAGCATGCGGCGCTCCGCTAGGGCCCGATGAAGATGTTTCAATCCCATTAAAAGTTACTAACCAAACCAGACCCATATTAGCCAAGTGCGGATCGACAGACACTCCTTGATTCGCAGCTTGTTGCAGATTGGTATTATTCATAAATCCAAGCATGGCAGAAACACTGCTAGCTGCCTTGAGACCTGGTTCTTCATTCAACGCAGCAGTGATAGCCTGATCTTTCCCAATGGCGCCTTGCGCTTGGCTATCAGTAACATTCACCTGAGTAAAGCTCAAGCCCAAGTATTCCAAATTTTGTGGAGTAGCAGCTAAATATTTCTGCTGCAGCTGGGTAGAATCGCCTTGTTGGGTAAAAGCCGCCAGATGTGCCATCAAGAAGCCTATTCCAATGGCGAATAAAATAACAATGAGCATTCCAATTATGATGACCACCTTATGTTTACTCATTCGAGTCTCCGAATGGCATTATGGCTAAAATTGCATATAAATCAAATAAATGTTACTGCCTTTACCGTCAGCAGCCTGGTTATTGTAGCAGAAGAGCTGTTGCACCCTGGGATCGTGTTACTTTGATCAGTTCAAATGCTCACCGGCCGGGTGCAGGGAGCCTTTGCCTGGCCTGGCGGCGCTGCATTTTGGCGCGGTTGCCGCATTCGTCCATCGAGCACCAGCGCCGCAAGTGGTTGCGACTGGAGTCCACGAACAGCCAGTCGCAGTTCGCACCGGCACAGCTCCTGACCTGAATGCACTGCGGCGAGACCAGCAGATGAATGGCGGAATCGGTGACCGCCCGCAGCAGTCGCTCGAGGCAGGGCTCGTCGTCCCAGCCCAGGCTGAAGCCGCCCGAGGAGACCGCCAGGCGGGTGTGGCTTTGACCGTCCCGCCAGGCGGCATTCAGGAGCTCCAATTCAATTCTGTCCACCTGGTTCCCGTCTGCCAGGGAGGAGAATATACGGAAGATCGTCTCGCGCAATTCCAAACCCTTGCGATATACGATCTCAGCCTCGGCCGGGCGCCGGGCGGCTTCGCTCAGCAGTGTCGCGGCCTCGTCCGCCGGCAGGGCGCCGGCATGCCGGCCCCACAGGACTGTATCCCGGTAATCTTGCAGGTATTCGTGGTGAGGCAGCCGGGCGTGCCCATTGAGAGTGTTGGCAAAATCCAGGCACAATTCCCCGCCGACCAGGCGATGGTTTTCCGCTTCCCGTTTTTCATCCATGCCGTCTGCTTGACTCCATATTTATTAAGTGTTATCCTCGATTTTACACCTGTATAACCAATTATACCAGTGTCGAGATGGTATGAAAGGAGCACGCGCATGTTCAAGAAAATCCACGGTTCGGTCAAAATTGCCTTGTTCGCCGGGCTGGTCGGGCTGGCAGCCTGTACAAGCAGGAGTACCCCGGTAGTGATGGAGGTCAGGGACACCCGCTGCGGTCCAAAGGCGGCTGCATGCAATCTGTTGGCCGGGTACTCCGGAAACTCACTGGCAGGAGGGATCGATGGGGCTGCGATTGCCGGGGGCGGCCAACCAGGCGCTCCCAACCGGGTCAGCGGGAATTTCGGCACGGTCGGCGGTGGTGAGGGGAACACGGCCGGTGAAGGCTCGACCGTCGCGGGCGGTTCGGCCAACATGGCGCTACACTTCCATGCCACGGTGGGCGGCGGATCCAACAACCTGGCCAACGCCGAGGAAGCGACGGTAGCCGGGGGATTAAATAACACGGCCAATGACCGCTTCGCAACCGTGGGTGGAGGAGCGACCAACCAGTCCAGCTCTTTCTTTACCACGGTCAGCGGTGGCTCTGGAAACACGGCGAGTTTCAATTTTGCAAGCGTGGGTGGAGGTACGTACAACCAATCCACCAACGAAGCCGCGGTCGTTTCAGGAGGAAACCATAACCTGGCCCGAGGCTCCTACAGCGCCATCCTGGGAGGCATTAATAACGCGGCCAACGGCCTGAGCGCGGCTGTCGGTGGAGGCGCAGGGAATATTGCCGGGGGTATCTACAGCATGATCCCGGGTGGGTTTGCCAACCAGGCCGCCGGGGATTTCAGCTTCGCGGCCGGACGAGATGCCAGAGTGAATGCAGCCCATTCCGGCAGCTTCCTGTTTGCGGATTCCAACGATTTTCCGTTTCCATCCACAGCCCCGAATGAATTTGCTGTGCGCGCCAGCGGGGGAGTGCGCTTCGTCACAGCGATCGACTCAAGCGGGAATCCGTTGGCGGGAGTGCGCCTCAGCCCGGGCAGCGGGGCCTGGGATAGCTTGAGCGATTCCCAATCCAAAGTCGGGATCCGACCGGTCGATGGAAACCAGGTGCTGGAACACTTGATGTCGCTGCAGGTGAGCACATGGTATTACCGCGGCCAAGCTGCCTCGATCCGCCACATCGGGCCAATGGCCCAGGATTTTTACAGCGCCTTCCAGGTGGGGGATGACAAGCATTACATCAGCACGGTCGATGAAGAGGGCGTGGCCCTGGCCGCCATCCAGCAAGTGTACCGGCTCGTACAACAGGACCGGAGCGGGGGCACAGGCTCTCCAGCAGGCGATGCCAGCCTGCAGGCGCAGATGGCTTCCCTGCAGAGACAGCTGACCTTCTCCAACGGTCTGGCCGCGACCGCGCTGGTGACCGCCAGCCTGTCATTCTGGCGGCGCAAAAAAGGCCCGGCAAGGCCAAATCACCGCATCTCCTGATTCGCGTTCATCACCCGGCAGCAGGCAACCATGCAATATTTTTCCAGATACCTTTTCGTTCTTCTTATGCTCCTTTCCACAAGCGCATGTGCATCCGACGCTGCGGGTAGTGTTTCCACGTCGGCAACAGGCACACCCGCCGGTCCGACCGGGGGGACTCCGATCCCGGGAAACCTGGCCCGCGTTACCCCGGCGAATGCCGGCCGGGTGAAACAAATGGCGCAGTGGGGCTTAGGCACGTTCGAGCAGGTGGTCGCTTCGCCGCGCGGGGACCTGCTGGCGGTGGCTTCTGCCATTGGTGTTGACCTGCTGGATGCCACCACGCTGGAACAGCTCCGCTTTTTCGCAACACAGGCGGCGGTGACCTGCCTGGCCTTCAGCCCGGATGGGAAGAAGCTGGCAGTTGGGATGGGGGATGGCGGCCTGCAGCTCTGGCGTGTGCAGGATGGTCGTCTCCTTCTCAACCTAGTCGGGCACACCGGCAAGCTGCTCGCGCTGGCCTTCAGCCCCAATGGGAGCACTCTGCTTTCGGGGTCGGTTGACCAGAGCGTGCGCGTGTGGAACCTTTCCAACGGGCGTCTGCAGCGCACTCTCTCCGGGCTGAGTTATGGAGTCACTAGCGCCGCCTTTAGCAGGGATGGGCGCAGCCTGGCCTGGGGTACCAGCGACGGAGCAGTGCGGATGTGGCGCATCTCGGATGGGAGCCTGTTAAAAACGCTCCAAGGGAGTCGTGACCCGGTGCAGGCGCTGGCCTTCAGCCTGGATGGGCGCAGTCTGGCGGCCGGTTCGGACGACCATGCCGCCCGGTTATGGCGGATTGCAGACGGGAGCTTGTCGTTTACGCTGGCCGGGCAGAACGGATCGGTGCGCAGCCTGGCCTTCAGCCCGGATGGGAAGTCCCTGGCTGTGGGCGCGGCGGATGGCAGCGTGCTTTTGTGGCGCGCCGCCGATGGCGCTTTTCTGCGCAGCCTGCCGGGGGGATCCGGAACGGCGCTCAGCCTGGCCTTCAGCCCGGATGGGAAAGCCCTGGTCAGCGGTTCGGACGACGGGAGGGTGCGGGTGTGGCGGCTGGCCGACGGCAGCCTGCTGCATACGCGGGCCGGCTACACCCCGGCGGTAAACAGTGTGGCCTTCAGCCCGGACGGGCGGATGCTGGCCTCGGGCAGCGATGACGGTCTGGTAAGGTTATGGAGGGTGGCGGACGGGACTTTGCTGCGCAGCCTGACCGGGCAGGCGGCCGCGGTGCTGGGTGTGGCTTTCAGCTCGGACGGGCGGACCCTGGCAGCAGCCAAGCAGCAGCAGGTCGTGCAGATATGGCAGGTTTCAGACGGCAGCCTGCTGCGAACTTTGCGAGGACATACCGGCGCGGTGCTGGGTGTGGCGTACAGCCCGGACGGGCAGACCCTGGCCTCGGTTTCAGATGATGGCAAGGTCCGCTTATGGTCGACCGCCGACGGATCGCTGCGTGAAGTGTTTGGCCGGATGGCCTTCCAGACGCGCACTAACGGGGTGGCTTTCAGTCCGGATGGGCAGGTGGTGGGGACGGCGCTGGAGGATGGCGAGCTGGATACCTGGCAGGCAGCGGACGGCAGACTGGACCGAACCATGGAAGGGCACGCCAGCGCGGTGAAGAGCGTGGCCTTCAGCCCGGACGGAGTGACCATGGCGAGCGGGTCGGACGATAACAGCGTGGGATTGTGGCGGTTCGCGGACGGTAGCCTGCTGCGGTTCCTGAACGGGCACAGCAGTTGGGTGGATAGCGTGGCCTTCAGTCCGGACGGGCTGCTCCTTGCCTCGGGCTCGGACGACCACTCGCTCAAGCTGTGGCGGATGCCGGATGGGGGGCTGCTGGGAACGCTGACAGGTCATACAGAGGCGGTACTGAGCGCCACCTTCAGCCCGGACGGGCGCCTGCTGGCCTCTGGCTCGAGCGATGGTACGGTGCGCCTGTGGGGTGTTGCGCCGTGAGTGGTCGCCTGGATGTATTGACTAATCTGCCAGGCGGATTTGTTCGTTGGCTAATAAAGGCCGGATTTTAGGGAGCAGAACTTCCCGGATAGGTTGAAAGCAAGTGGGCCGTTACCACATCTTCCTATTTCCACGCCCAGAAAGCCAGCTCCCCATCGGCGATTTTTTGAAAATGGCTGCCATCTGCGCCGACTGTATAGATGGCGTTTCCCCCATCCGCATCGACGCCTGAGAGCACCAGTGCCTGGCTGTCGGGGGACCAGATCGTGTCCGAACGCTGGTATTGCGAGTAAAAGGGAAAGATTTGTTGGAACGAATCCGTGGGTGTGAAGCTGGCCACCTGTTTTGTGGTCCCAATGATCCGGTCGTTAACCCACACAACCAGGTGCGCGTTATCAAACGTAAAGGCCGCCGTCCGGACCGCTGCGGCAGTAGGCGCCCCACTTACCGGGGTGAAATAGGCGATCTTGCGACCATCCGGAGACCAGAAATATGCCACCACATCCCCCTGGGTGACTTGGTTGTGAAGTCCCGGGTGAGTGCTGTCCAGCACAACCAGGTGGATGGTCGGAATGAATCCGGCCGCGTCGTAGACGGCGTACGCCAGCTGGTTGCCTTTGGGTGACCAGGCGAAAGTCACCGGTCCGCTCAAGCTGGCCAGCACCTGTTTCACTTTTCCATCCCGGCCTGCTAGTATCAGCTGACCATCGCCGGCGTCGTTTTGGGTGGCCAGTGCAACTCCGTCTCCGGCCGGAGACCAGGCCGGGGCATCGAAAAGACCCGGTTTTACGTCCAGGTTTTTGTTGGGGATCGAGCCATCCACGCCGACGAAAGCCAGGCGCGCATCCGGGTTATCAGAACTGTCCCCACCGGTATGGACGATCATGGTGCGGTTGTCGGGGGACCAATCCCAATAATACGGCTGCCCTCCGCCGATCAATTTGCTTTTACCGCCCGCGGCGGCCACCAGGTACTGGCTCAGCGCACCGGTGGTCGCGTCGCTGCCCAGGAACGCGATGGTCTGGCTGTTGGGAGACCAGTACAGGTAGAAAGGCTGGAAACTCTGGCTGGTGAAATTGTCCACGGGCTTTTTGCCGTCTGATAATGCCGACAACAGGCTGACCTCCTGCTGGCCGGATTGGCTCGTACTGACCTCCACATAGGCCAGGTGCTGCCCATCCGGCGCCCAGGTCAGGTACTGGTAATAGCGCCCGGCCTGCCCGGCCGGCGGGTTCAGGGCGGCATCCCGGGTAATGGCATGCTGTTGTTTCCCATTCCGGTCGGTGGTGTAAATATTCCCGTCATTTCCCACATAAGCGATCAGCCCCAGCGGCGCCTGGGGGGTTAGACTGCCGTATGTCTGGATGGTTGAAAAGGGAACGGCAAACGAACAGGCCAGCGGGATGGCAGCCACGGCCAGAGCCGCCATGAAGACCCGGTTCTTTTTTGCAGCCCCCGGCAAATGTGTGGTTATCATAAATATGTGCTCGATTCTGGCACGCGTGTGTTAAAGGAGGACGTGCTTAATTATGACATAAATGGTCTGAAATTTATCGGTATTCTACCCGTTTTCTGCCAAAAAATGAAAAAGCTCAGCATCCCCCTTTGGTATGGTTGGCATGACAATCCCGGGCCGGTCTGCGCCGGTTGTGCTGGAGGCCTTGTAATTAACCCACCATAGCATTCCTACCATGCCAGGCTGCCGCGCAGCCTGATCTCCCGGACAGGTTGGAACCGGGGGGGCGGCAGAAGCGGGTGGGGCATGATCAAATATTGGCATATTGAATAATAATGATATCTGCTCTATAATTTGTATATACCATTGCATTGTTCGTTAATCCATTTTTTCTGCTTCTGGGGTACACTTAACCTGTTACCAATGAAGATCGAACCTTTTCAAGACACGGGAGGCGGGTACCCCCGTTCCCCATTTATTGAGAGGTAAGAAAAATCAATGAATTTGCACGAGGGATGAGATTATGTGGTCGATGACAATTACCAGCCCTAAAAGTAAACCACTCCAGATAAAACTAACTTCGGGGAAAATGATGATTGGACGGATGGTCGCCAGCGATATTGTGATCGATGATACGGCAGCCTCCCGGAGACACGCTGAGATCTATTATGATTCAACGACCGAGATGATCGGTATCAATGACTTGAAAAGCTCGAATGGCACCTACGTCAATCGCCAGAGAATAAGCGGTTTTTACCGCCTGCACGATGGGGATGTCATCCGGATCGGTCAAACGGAAATGCACCTGGCGAAAATGACCGAGACGGCTGCCATTCAAAAGGATATTACCGGTACGAGCATGCTGACACGCGGGATGGTGCTGGAGGCGGTTGATGAACATCCCATCCCTTTGAACGAAATCACGGAGGAGTTGAATACCGTTATTGATTTCGACTCGGCCATCCGGTTGGTGAAGGATATGATCAAGCGAACGATGGTGGTGGATGTTTGCGAGATCATCCTGGCGGCGGACTTTAAGAAAATAAGTACGGAAAACCCGGATCATTTAATGGCACGCACGATCCGGAATTCTTCCGTTGAAGCAACCTCCCTGGCCCTGTGTGTCCCGATAATTGGCGGGGGCAAACCTTATGCGCTGATCTATGTGGAAAAGAACCGACCGGAGGCGCGCCCGTTCGAAAAACGGGACCTGCAACTGGTCGTTGGAATAAGCCATCAAACCGCCCTGGCCTTGCAAAGGATAGAATTGCTTGAAAAGATCCGCAAAGAAGGGCAGGTCAAGCAACTCCTGCTGCGTTTTCTCTCGCCGATCGAGGCCGAGGACGAATTAAAGGATTATTTGAAGACGGGGACATTGCCAGACCTGGCCGAGAAAACGGTCACGGTTCTATTTGCAGAAATTGCAGATTCGACCGGATTGATGCAACGAATAGGTTCGAAGAAATTTACGGCCTATCTCAATACTTTTTATCAATTTGCCACCCAGCTTGTGTTCAAGAATAGCGGGGTGACAAGATACCTGGGGGATGGGCTGCTGGCGGTTTTTATGGATGTCAAGGATAAGCCGAGCCATGAAGAAAGGGCTGCCGGAGTTGCCTGCGAGATCATTGATTTTATAAGGAGAGCGGACCCGCCCGAACCCGGCCGGGCCGGTGTAGTGGGAATAGCCATCAACACGGGAAAAGCCCTGGTTGGTTATGTGGGCGCACAGGAACGGGTGGAATTTAATGTTCTGGGCAACCTGATCAAAATAACCTATCGCATGCAGGAATATGCGGTTCCGAATCGCATCTTCGTCGGAGCGGCAACCGCGCAGGCGGTTCGTAATTTATATCTATTGGAAAAAGTCGGCAGTTTGACGATGCGGGGGAGCGAACAACCCATCGAGGCCTTCGCCCTATCTTTTATGAAAACCGCGCCATTCGTCCAACCTGATAAAAATAGCGATATGCAGGCGGCGTTTAAGGCGATTGCCGAAAAGTTAAAGACCCTGGGCAAATAAACGCCGGGACGCTTTGTAACCCGCACCAGGACTGGCTCACACGAGTATGAATTGTATGAGCCAGTCTTTACTTTAATCCTAATACTTAAGAGCGATAGCAAACCGGAGAAGTTAGTCGTCATGCCTGTCGGCACCACCAAGTATGAAAATGGTTTATAGTCGGGGTGACCGGCTGGCACACAGGTCGTTTTCTCAATGGTGCCTTTAGCTCGCAAGTTAGTCAGACCGGG
>JBEKCT010000086.1:0-14455 GCA_050014715.1 Anaerolineales bacterium
AGACGGTGGGCATTCCGATCGGGAATTCATTCTTAAGCATAGTCTGCCCGAACGGGCCAAACTCCTGACCACGATCCTGCAGGAATGGTAAGGCATGATCCGCACCTTTGCTATTTTCATCCTCGCCTGTATATTAACTTCCTGCACTACTGCCCCTCCAACCATCAAAACGGAACAGTTTACCGTTCAATATACCTCCGCAACCGTTCCATGGTTGGCTAATTTATACAATTGTGCAGGTATGAATGTGATTTCCGCCGAACAACGAGCAGCTGACTTTCTAGACCTAAAATCCGCCAGTATGGTTATCCGCTTAGGAAGCCCCGGCAACATTAACGGCTTCCCTTATCAGATTGGCATGGATGATCTCCTGGTCGTCGTCGCCTCAAAGAATCCAACCAGAACATTAAATGCAGAACAAACCCGTGAACTCTTTTCCGGGCAAATCCGAAATTGGAAAACCATTGACGGTAACGATGCGCCAGTTCAGGTGTGGGTATTCCCTAATGGGGAGGATATCCAGGGGCTATTTGAGCAGACTGTTCTTGAAGGAAGTCCGGTCTTTTCAGGGGCATATTTGGCTGCCAATCTGGAAGAAATGGTGCAGGCAGTTGGTAGGGATGTTTCTGCAATCGGTATAATTGCAGGTCGTTGGAAAACTGGAAATTTAACTTCTGTCTATAAAGCAGCCAGTAACCTGCCAATACTGGCAATCAGCCTCTCCAAACCGCAGGGAACCCTTGCCGATATTCTCGCATGTATGCAAAAGTGAGACTATTTGACAGAACTCATTACCTTTCGGCACTGCCGGCAAGTCCACGGAGCAACTTTACGTTAACACCAAATTGTTGAAAAAAGGGATATTTTAATAATATATGAATTTCTTCTTTCCAATCGATCCTTAGGCCTCCGGAGGATGACGCCACCAACCGGCAGCCTGCTCAAAGGCGTATCCGGCCTGCAGGATCATCGCTTCATCCCAGTGCTTTGAGATAATTTGCAGCCCGACCGGCAACCCAATCTTGGTATAGCCACAAGGAATAGAAAGAGCCGGCAAGCCGGTCAGGTTGAACGGCGAAGTGAATCGCGTTAATTGCCTGGCAGCTTGAATGGGACCGGTACCTTCGATCAAGGGTGCCGGAATGGGGGTAGTCGGAAGAAGTAGAATATCAAATTCATCAAAGAACAACTCAAGACGGCGGCGACCTTCAGCTTGAGTCCGTCTTGCAGACGCGTAGTCACTGGAAGTGAAGGCTGCGCCATCCTGCAGGCGTTTCAGCACATCTGCCCCAAACCAATCAGGGTGTTGCGCCAGTCGTTCACGATGAAACGCCGCCGCGTCGGCCTGGGTCATAAGGCTATTTGCGAGTGCCAATTGCTCGAGCCAGGATAAGTCCACTTCTTTTATTTTTGCTCCCAAATCCTTGAAAACTTGAGCGGCCTGGTTAACTGCCAGTAAAACTTCAGTGTCGGCTGCTTCAATGTAATCCCCTTTCGCCACCGCAATTCGCCGCCCTTTTACACCGTCTTCGAGATGCACGAAGTAATCGTCTATGGGAAAATTTATAGAGGCCGGATCTTGTGGATCATATGCTGCAATGACTGCTAGTATCGAGGCAGCGTCACGTACGGTCCGAGTGAGTGGACCAACATGGTCAAGATTCCATGATAGAGGGATTACTCCGGACAAACTGACCCTCCCATATGTCGGCTTCAACCCTACTACACCACATAACGATGCCGGGATCCGGATCGAACCGCCCGTGTCTGTCCCGATTGCAGCCAGGCACATACCCAAGGAAACTGCCACCGCTGATCCGCTGGAAGACCCACCGGAAATGCGGGAAGTGTCCCAAGGGTTCTTTACCACTCCATAATGCGGGTTTACTCCAGTCACGCCCAAGGCGATTTCATGCAAGTTGGTTTTCCCCAAGAGCACGCCACCAGATTGCTTAAGTTTTGTAACTACTGGCGCATCTTCGACGGGGAGTTTTTCCTTGAAGAACTTCGAGCCGGCAGTGGTAGGAACACCTGCCATATTTATCAAATCCTTCAGGCCAAGAGGAATGCCAAGCAAGGCCAGGTCACCTTGGCCCAAGGAGTGGCTATTAATAAGTACATCCGCCTGCATGGCAGCTTTTACTGCCATTTCTGGAACAGGGCTGATGAATGACTGGTAGATAGGATTGAGACGCGCAATTTGGTTTAAACAAGTTTCTGTTAATTCCAGGGCTGAATAGTCCCTGCGGTAAAGCTGTTCAAGCGCACTGGAAATGGTGAGTTTGGTGATATCCGGTTTCATGGTCCACTCTTATTTTTAGCTTTTTCCATAATTATCACACATTTTCAGAAATTCACTATCTTTTCGCCTAATAGATGTAATTTCGGTTACTTTTTGTACCTTTCAGAGAGAAGGCGCAGCTGGCAGACTGTGTTTCAAGGTTCCCCTGGCTGTGAAAGTGCTGACTAAATCGAGCAAAATACTAAACATGTGGACTGCTATACTCTGCAACATGCCCAGCCATCCGTACATGCTACTCCGCCCTTTCGACCGATGGGTATTATTTCCGGAAAATTAACACAAGTGGTAAACGGTATCGATGTTGCCCCGTTTTTACTAACGGTATAAAATTAATGCATAAGAAATTGAGAAAAGAATTAATTTAGGTTTGAGTGAACTCAGAAAAAAAACCGGAGGAATGAACCTCCAGTTTTTTATACGGCTTTTATGCGTCAGGAAATCAACCCGACTTGTTTTCCAACTTTGGCAAAAGTTTCCAAAACACGATTCAATTGTTCGTAAGTATGTGTAGCCATATAACTTGTCCGCAAGAGCTGGCTACCTTCTGGAACTGCAGGAGAGATGACCGGATTGACAAAGATGCCTGCATCGAAGAGCTCTTTCCAAATGGTCATCGTTCGTAAATCATCGCCAATATGGATAGGGATAACCGGGGTCTCGGATTTACCGATATCGAAGCCAAGCCTACGGTATTCCTTGCGCATAAAAGTGGCAATTTCATCAAGGCGCTTGATTCGCTCCGGTTCTTTTTGCATGACATGCAGGGCAGCCAGTGCTGCGGCGGCATTGGAGGGTGGAATGCTTGCGCTAAAGATCATGGAACGGGCATGGTGTTTGATATATTGAACAATTTCGTTGTCGCCTGCGATGAAGCCTCCTAGCGATGCGAAGGATTTACTGAAAGTGGACATGATAAGATCCACATCATCGGTGATATTGAAATGCGCGGCCGTTCCGCGTCCACCGCCAAGAACACCTGTCGCATGAGCATCATCCACCATCAATCGGGCACCATATTTTTTACACAAAGGAACGATGGATGGAAGAGGAGCAATATCACCTTCCATGCTGTACAAACCATCCACCACCACCAGTATTCCGACTTCCTGTCCGGCCTGTTTTAAAACACGTTCCAGGTCAGCCATGTCATTATGTCTGTAACGCAATGTCTTACCCCAGCTTAGTTTTGCGCCATCCACAATTGAAGCATGATCCTGTTTATCAAGTATGACCACATCATCCCGACTGACTATGGAACTAATGGTTCCCAGGTTGGTCTGCATGCCAGTCGAGAAGACCAGCGCAGCTTCTTTTCCAACCCAAGCGGCCAATTCACGTTCAAGTTGTTCGTGAAGTTCTATGGTTCCATTCAAAAAACGAGAACCTGTGCAGGATGTTCCAAAGAGCTGAATCGCATCCTGCGCGGCCTTGCGAACTTCAGGATGGGTAGTCAATCCGAGATAATTATTTGAGCCGCACATGATGAGACGATGTCCCTGAAAAACAGCTTCCGTACCTTCGTTCTTTGTCAGCGGGATAAAATACGGGTAATACCCTCCCGCAATGGCCTCTTTAGCTGCGGTAAATTTTGAGCATTTTTCAAAAATGTCCATTTAAGACTCCAATTCTTATAAAAGATTAGTTTGTGCGGAACGCAAAAACCTTTCCTTGTCAGGCTACCAACACTATGCCGAAATAAAGCAATCCAGAAATTTTAACCATGTACTAGTCCACTACGCTTTCTTAGCCTTTTTACCTGGAACAGCCATCAAATCCATGATGGTAAATACCAGGCTCTTGGGAAGCTTGCTGGTCAGGAGATAAAACAAAATCGCATCAGTTCCAGGGAGGATCATGTAACGGCCTTTCTCGGCCTGGCGAAGAATGGAAAGGGCCACTTTCTCGGCAGAGAGTGGCTTTGCATTCCCTTCAAGTGCAATCATTTCCAATGGCTTGAACGGAGTCTCATAGGCTAATTGCGCCGTATCAACGTCGGTCGGAAAGGCAACTGAGACACGAATACCATGCTTTTTCATCTCCGCACGCAAGGCTTCCGAATAACCTGCTACGGCATATTTCGACGCGCCGTAAGCGGTGTATCCAAAAATGCCCATAAAGCCTGTAGCTGAAGAAAGGTTGATTACATGACCGGACCCCCGCTTCATCATGCCGGGCAGGGCAGCTCCGGTCACATAAACCGTCCCCAAATAGTTGATTTGCATCAGACGCTCGAAGACTTCCGGTGACAGGTCTTGTACGTAACCTGGTTGTGAGATGCCAGCCGAATTAATCAGCACATCCGGTACTCCAACAGATTTTGTCACCGTTTCAACTATTCGCCTGGCCTGTTGGGAATCAGAGACATCTGCGGAGACGATCCCACATACCTGGGAGGATTCCCGCCGGGCCGCCTGAACTTCCTTCAATGCAGGCTCAAGGAGCTCAAGTCGACGTGCTGCCAGCCAAACGTGCGATCCCGCTGCAGCCAATTGTTTCGCGGCGGCCAGGCCAATTCCACTCGATCCACCGGTAATCAGAACTACCTTATTATTCCAATATTGCTTTGCCATTACGTTTATTCCTTCCTTGGGTAAATTGATGGAAGAATGCCTTCCTACACGCTTGATAATACATTTTCGAATCTGCTCAATGCATCATCGATAACTTCGTTTGTGTCTGCCATCGACGTGTACATGCGAGAACCTGCCAGCGTGATGAGGCCATTCGCCATATACGCTGCACCCATTTCCTCCATCATATGTCGACGAGGTTTAAGTCCTTTCAAAAGCCGGATCGGGTGGTGCAGATCCAGCAACATGACGCCGGAAGTTTCCAGGTGACAGATGGAACCCTGGTTGAAGGCAACGAACGGTAAAGCATATTTCTCAATGCTCGCTTGCAATCCTTTGGTCAATCGATCGCCGGCTTGCCCGGCCAGGACAGGTGCATTGGTTCGTTCCATCTCCAGCAGTGCGTAGTACCCGGCAACACAAGAGAGAGGATTTGCCGAAAGTGTTCCTCCAATATATGCCCGCTCCCCAGCGCCACCGATTCCGGCCGCAAAACAACTAATTACATCGGCACGCCCGCCCACACCACCCGCCATCGGATATCCCCCAGAGATGCACTTGCCAAATACGGTCAGGTCAGGTTTGACCCCAAAGTAGCCCTGCGCACCACCCATGCCTAGCCGGAAGCCAGTCACAACCTCATCGAAAATCAGCAAGGCCTTGAACTCGTCGCATAGTTCACGCACTTTTTGGTTGAAATCATGAGGCACCGGGCGGGTACCGCTCTCCGGTCCAACTGGTTCGACAATGACAGCGGCGGTTCCTCCGAGCAGTTGATTGAAGATCAACCTGGCCCGCAAAGCTCCGAGGGAGTTCGGGTAAAATTCCTGGGTGTTGCCAGTGGCACCCATGGGGATGCCCTTGGCTTCCATTCGCCCCGTTCCCGGCACATGCAGGCCATAAACCATCGAGTCGCTCCAACCATGGTATGCACCACCTACTTTAATAATCTTCTTCTTCCTGGTGAAAGTGCGGGCCCCCCGAATGGCTGCCATGACACCCTCTGTCCCCGAACCCAGCATGCGGAACATCTCGATTGATGGCATAAAGCGATTGACCAATTGGGCCAATTTGAGTTCGTATTCATGAAAAAGGCCGGTCACTGGTCCGCAGGTCTGCAACATCTCGATGACTTTATCGCGCACGGGAGCATAATTACTACCTAGAACGGTTGGTCCACCGGCCTGCAAGAAGTCAATGTAACAGTTCCCGTCCGCATCCCACAAGTAAGCTCCTTGTGCTTTTTCGATAGCAATCGGGAATGGATAGTTGAAGGCCAGATTATGCTGCACTCCACCCGGAATAAGCTTCTGGGCCTGCTGATTGAGGTCCTTCGACCGGGCACATTTTGTTTCAAAATAATTCAGGTATTCCTGCATGCGCTCCGGTCGCACAGGACGGAGCGGTTGACGAACAAGTGCATCCAACGCCTGATAGATGGATTTCACATCCGGGTATTCAGAAATGGCATATTGCTGCTCAGTCATGAGATTTCCCTTATCTAACCATTTAATCTTTGATAGCTGCCCTTGTTCTGATGATAGAACCGGGTAAATTCTTCAAACAATTTATCGTACATTGCACGGTTTTCGGGATTCGGGGTAAAAGTTGCCTTGATCGCAACTTTTTCCGGTATATCCGCGAAGTTCAGATAGCCAAGGCCAACCGCAGCGATGAAGGCTGCCCCCCGTGCGTTGGCCTGGATGGGATCAGTTACCTGTCGGATATTCACATTCATTACATCGGCAAGTATCTGGCTCCAGACAGCCGATTTAGCTCCACCACCCACAAAGTTCAATTGGGTGATCTTGCGACCCATGAATTTCTCTGCCGGTGCCAACAACCAGCGGTTATTGAAAGCCACACCCTCCATAAAGGCACGAATAATATCCTCGCGAGTGTTCTCCAAAGAAATATTGAACAAGGCGGCGCGAGCATTCCTGTCGTCAATGGGAGAGCGTTCTCCATATATCCAAGGCATATACAGCAGACCATTGCTTCCAGGAGGTGCTTTTTCAGCGATTCGGTCAAAGGCCTGAAACAGATCGGTGGGTTGTTGCCCCTGTTGAAGTTCATCCTGGTGATAAAGGATCTTATCCCGCAGGAAATTCAAATTGCCACCAGCAGTGGTTTGCAAGACAATCATCAGGTATTTATCTGGAATGGCACAAGGTACCGAGGCCATGAAGGTGGATAAATCCGTCTTCTTGTAGGGCACGTGCGCGGCAATCCAGTTGGATGTGCCAATGTAGACGTGGGCTTCGAAATCATTCACCGTTCCGGAACCAACTGCGGCTGCGCTTACATCAATCGCTCCAGCCACCACTTTTACCCCATCTTTCAATCCCAGTTCTCGAGTCACATCTGCTTTTAGATCTCCAATTATAGAAGTGCACAGACAAAGTTCCGGAAATTTTTCCGGGGCAATCCCGCAGGCTTTAAGCAAACCAGCATCGTACTTTATATGCAGCGAGTCCCGATTGTCAGTAACCCAGGAGGTAAGAATCGAATCGGATGTGGCGATGAATTTCCCGGTCAAACATAGATTCATGTAATCCAACGCAGTCAGGAATTTATAGGTCTTTTCATACACTTCAGGGAATTCGTAGCGGACCAGTAACATGTGCGCGGACGGGTCTGTACCGGTAAGCGTGGGCGCACCACCGGTTCGGTTGAGAAGACGCAGAATCTTGAAAACATCATAACCATCCACCTTGATCAGACCACTAATAACCTTGGAAAGATATTTGGCACCGCGCATATCCAGCCAGGAGATCACGTTCATCAAGGCCTTTCCTTCGGCATCCACGGGGACTGTGCACTCTCCCTGTGTCGAACAGCACACGGCGATTATGCTTTCAACCGGCACAAGTTCTTTATCGATCAGTCGTTTTGCAGTGGCTAGGAAAGCCTCCCACCAATCCAGGGGATTCTGTTCCGCGCCACCGCCAGGCAGCACTTTAAGAGGTACTTCCTGTACTTCCCAGCCGATCAGTTTTCCGGAAATGGAAATCAAGGCGGTTTTAAGGGCAGAGGTCCCCAAATCAACTGCGAGTATATAAGGTTCCTTTTCCATGCGTTTTCCCTTTCGACAAATTCGGATTCATAACAAAAATTCTCAAATAGATCTATTCTAAATACTTGCCATTATAGTCAATTTGCAAGCATGCCAATCAACTTCTCAGGCTGACGGGAAAACTCCGCAATTGGTATATCGCCACGCACCATAGACAATAGGGTTTCCATCAGCAATCGACTGACTGGAGTTGGGATACCTGTCTTCTCGCCATACCGCACGACTGCTCCCTGCAGGTATTCCACCTCACTAGTACGGCGACCGGCATGCAGGTCAATATAAAAAGATGGCATCTTACCACCACGCCCCCCTCCAACTACTTTCAGCATCGCGGGTCGGGCCAAGAAGGTCGGCATATGCATTGCCAAGGCCAGCGCTCGAACAGGAATTTTCGGCAAATTGACCACATGGCATCCTTGAGCAGCAATAACCGCAAGTGCCTCCTTAGCCATGCGCATTTCCAGTGCATAAAGTCCTGGGTGAGAAAATACTTCCGCCGGACTCATATCGACGATGGCAGATGTTGCGGTCCCCGGCAGGTTGGCCAGGACCTTTGACCATTTCATATCATCCGCGTGCAGGAATAAATGTGCATTCAACGAGGCCGAATTTAATGCTTTCACCAATCGCTCTGAAAGCGGGTGCCCGCCTGCAATACCAATCCCACGCGCCTTTTCCAAAACAATATCTCCAGCAGCACGCCTGGCAATCGAACATGTAACCGTGCCAGCAATAACATGATCATACCCAAGCAATGCCGCGATCAAGGGTTCGTTGTCAACCCCATTCTGCAAACAAAGGATCGGTGGGATACTATTCGAGAAAGGCTTGATCTCCTCCAAGGCAGCTGCGGTATCGAAGGATTTCATGGCAAATACGGCAACATCAAAAGGGCCTTGTCGCATCGCATCAGAGATAGAGTCGACGCATTTAAAAGTAGCAGGAGCAACTGTCAACGGAACCGGAGCTTTTCTTTGCCGGTCGATGGAAACGTCCAACCGTAATCCGCTTTTTTGCAATTGGCTGGCGACTGAGGCTTGCTCAATAAATACCACCCGGTGCCCTGCCATTGAAAGAGAACCACCTACATAGGTACCGATTGCCCCGGCACCGAAAACCAGTACCGAGATTTGTTTCGCAGCTTGCATTAATAATCCTCCAAAAGTCTGTTCGTCTGGTTACTTAAATGCCCTGATTATACAGGAATGGCTGTAAAAATATAACACGAATTCGGGAACATCGGTGCGAATTCCGACCACATTTTCCATCTCAGTGGAAAATAGTTCCTTAATAATTTTTACGGTATAGTAATAATGGTCCAAAATTATTCAACTTGTTTCCCGTGCCTACCAGAGTTACAATCAACGCAGTCCCAGTAGGCGCCATGACCCCTAACCCAATTAATATCGATCAAGAAATAATCCAATCAAATAATAATCTTCTTTCTAGCTGGGTAAGCGGTTCCTAATACATGAGAGGTTCTCAATGATTCGAAGAGTTTTGGCAATCTTTTTTTGCTTTCTAATGACTAGTTTGGCAGCATGCACACCCTTACCAGCAACCAGCCTGCCTGTGACAGAAACAATACCGCCATCGGCCACGCCTCTTCCCACGGCGTCATCCACGGCGGTTCCTTCCCAGACATCGAGTCCGGTTCCTACGTCGACCGTTCGTCCGCTTGTGCCTGATTTTAGCCACATCATCATGATCGTTTTTGAGAACCATGAGTTTGACTCGGTGGTCGGTAACCAAACCATGCCAGTCTACAATCAGTACATAACTGGAAATACTCTTCTGACACAGTATTATGCCATCACGCATCCCAGCCTGCCCAATTATCTGGCCCTTTTTGGCGGCGATACTTTTGGGATCACTTCGGACTGCGAAAATTGCTTAGTCAATGCAAATAACCTGGCTGACCAAATCGAAGCCAGCGGCCGCACCTGGCGGGCTTACTTCCAGGATATGCCGCATCCCTGTTTTGTCAATGACACGGCAATTTATGTACAAAAACATAATCCGTTTATGTACTTTGATTCAATTCGCCTGAACGCAGTCCGCTGCAATCGTTCTGTGGTGCCTTTCCCTCAACTTGAAACAGACCTGGCTACCGGGAACTTGGCTAATTTTGTTTATATCATGCCCAATAGTTGTGTCTCAACGGATGACATCTATAGTAATCCGGATTGCAATTTGAGTCTGGCAGATGGCTGGCTGGGTGGAGTGATGGGAATGTTAATGGATTACCTGAAAGCAAGGGCCACAAGTGAGCCTTATTTGATAATCCTGACCTGGGATGAGGGCCAGGGCAGCCATAGCTGCTGCGGGCTGCCGGTGCAGGCTGGCGGGCGTGTTCCAACAGTTCTAATCTCCCCCCAAGTAAAAAGCGGCTTTCGCGATAATACTCCTTATACGCATTATTCATTATTGAAAACAATCGAAACTGCCTGGGGCTTACCGTACCTCGGACATGCCGCGGATGCAAATAATGTTTTGATCACCGCACCGTGGAAATGATTATCAATTTTAGCGCGCTAAGCCTTTCGGAAGAGTTAGGCCATTTAATTATTCTTTATGTATATCCCTCTCACCACCCACTCCGCCTATTCCCTCCAGGAAGGTCTGGCGATGCCGGCCGATATTGTTCAAGCGGCCCTGGCAGACAATCTGCCAGCAATCGGGCTCACCGATCATCGGCTGTTGACCGGCTCGATAGAGTTCGTACTGGCCTGTCAAAAAGCTGGTATTCAACCTGTTCTGGGGCTGGAAATCGATTTGGAGGGAGGCCCCATTTCACTCCTGGCAACGAGCTTGTCAGGCTGGTCGAGTCTGTGCAGACTGAGCAGCGCATTGGCCCTGCGGGCCAATCCAACGCTTGCAAGCCCGCTTGACATGTTGGCTACTTATTCCAGCGATTTAATTGCCATCAGCGGGGTCCTGAACGATCTCAACAGCCAATGGCTGCGGACCCTGAAGGATATCTACCCAAATAGTCTCTATCTGGGCTTACAAAATCCAACCCAGGCACTCCCGGTCGCCGACCTGGGCCGCCGCCTGTCTTTACCTCTGGTGGTTACCCAGCCCGTCTATTACATCACTTCCGGTGAATGTGTCCTGCAACGCACACTTTCGGCAATCCGCCTAAACCTGCCTGTGGAGAAACTCCCTGCAGGCGCACAGGCTCCAGCAGAGGCATTTTTCATCAGTTCGCGCGAGATCGAAAGACGTTACAAGGGGTCCCGGGCCGCGCTGGCAGCCAGCTTCGAGATTGCAGAACGCTGCAAGTTTGCTTTACCATTAGGTATAGCCCATATGCCAACCGTTCCGCTTCCTCCTGGTGTGACGGCTGCGGAATATTTACGCCAGAAAGCCGAAGCCGGAGCACGGCGTATATATGGCAGTGTCAGTGCCAACGTTCAAATTCAGCTCGACCACGAGCTGGATGTGATTGCCCGGATGGGGTTCGAACCAATTTTTCTAATCGTTGAGGAGATCCTCGAATTCGCCCGCAAAACGAATGTACCATTTTCATCGCGTGGATCAGCCGCATCGTCGTTGGTGGCTCATTGTTTGGGTATTACCAGCCCCGATCCCTTGCGTCTGGACCTGTACTTCGAGCGCTTCTTAAACCCGGCCCGCACCACCCCACCGGATATCGACACCGACCTGTGCTCCCGCCGGCGCGATCTGATCATTCAGCATGTCTTCGATACATATGGGCATGATCGGGTGGCCATGGTAGGGACCATCAACCGGTTCAGGCCACGCTCGGCCATCGGAGAAGTGGCCAAAGCGCATGGAATGGCTCCAACTCAAGTGAGGGAATTGGTTCAGCAGTTACCATATGGTTTCTTCGCCCGCATGGAAGAACAAACCGACGAAGACAGCGATTTGCCGGTTTCTTCTTTCGCCGATCTACGCACCCGGTATACCGATTCTTCCCACAAGAAGATTTTCGAAGAGGCTGAAGCTCTGCTCAAACTTCCGCGCCATCTTTCAGTGCATGCTGGGGGTTTGATCGTCGCACCTGGTCCGTTAACAGACCTTGTGCCGGTCATGCGTTCCGGGAGCAAGGGTGTCATTATTACCCAGTTTGACCTGCAGTCAGTGGAAGAACTTGGGCTGGTTAAGATTGACTTGCTGGGCATCCGGGGACTGACCGTGCTGGGTGACGTGGCTGACTTCATCCAGGCCGGCCAGCCGGGCCAGTTTACCGGCTCGCTGGCAGTGCTCGAATCCATTCCAACCAATGATCCTGAGACATCCCAACGACTCGAGAGTGGCGGCACCATCGGATGCTTCCAGATCGAAAGCCCCGGCATGCGTTCCACTTTGCGGGAAATTCATGCCCGCAGCGAGGATGATCTGATGGCGGCACTGGCGCTGTATCGTCCCGGTCCGCTTTCCGGCGGGTTGAAGGATGCCTTCGTACGGCGATTCAAGGGTGAGGAGCCGGTAGAGCACATTCACCCAGCACTGGCTCCATTGCTTGATGAGACATTTGGAGTGATTCTGTATCAGGAACAGGTGTTGCGTATCGCCCACGAACTGGCTGGTTTCAGCCTGGCAGAAGCCGACCTGTTGCGGCGGGCCATGAGTCATTTTGACGCTGGTAGGCTTATGCAGGATTTGGAGCATAAGTTTGTCAGCCAGGCGCAAGCCAGGAGCGGCGTCCCGGTCGAGACCGCCGAACGGATCTGGGAGATGATGGCAGCCTTCGCCGGGTATGGTTTCCCCAAAGCGCACGCCGCCTCCTATGCAAAAGTGGCCTGGCGATCGGCGTGGTGTAAGACCCACTTCCCGGCAGAGTTCATGGCAGCTGTTTTGGCCAATTGGGGCGGATATTACAGCCAAAGCGTCTATTTAGGCGAGGCACGCCGTCTCGGCCTGACTGTCCGGCCCCCACATGTCAATTATTCTAGCCGCAACTTCATTACCGCCACCAGCCCTGAGGCAGGTGGGAAAGTCCTCTACATGGGTTTAGGCCAGATTCGGGCTATGAGTGGAAGAACAATTGCGCGGATGCTGCGCGGCCAGCCATTTACTTCCCTGGAAGACTTCCTGACACGTGTAGATCCACGTATCCAGGAGGCTGGAGAACTGGCACGAGTCGGAGCTTTCGAAGGCTTTGGAACGATCCCTGCAATTCTCCGGCGTTTGCAGAGTGGAGGCTGGCAATCCGGGCAGCCGAGCCTTTTCGAGTACCCAAACGCTGTGGATGAATATTTGCATGGTAAGATGGTTGGGAAGAATTTTGGTGAGGCAACAATTGGGGGAGATTGGACACTGGAACAGAAGGTCGCTGCCCAGCAGGAACTTTTAGGGATCAGCCTGGATGCACACCCGCTGGAATTGGTAGCAGGAAAAATTTCGGCAGCTGGGGCAATCCCGATCGTGGATGCGGCAGGTCGGGTAGGTCAGCGGGTTACGATAGCCGGTATTCGCCAGAGCGGGCATCGCAGCCGCACTTCCAAAGGTGATTTGATGTTGTTCATGACCGTGGAAGATCTGTCAGGAATGCTGGATGTAGCAGTGTTTCCGGATGTGTATCGCCAGGTGCGTTACTTTATACATTCATCCGAACCATTGCTAGTAACGGGGGTGATTAAAACAGAATCCGGGCGCAGCGAACCATTATTGGTGGCAGAAAAGGTGAAAGCGCTGCGATAAAGCCGTCCCGATCACAGGTTGTGGGTCAGAATTTTATATGGTTTGTAAGTCCGCATTAATGGTCGCAGATAGTAATTTCCAATCACAGCTGGCCGGCTTGCGATATTCTCGACTGAAGATGTTCCCATGCTGGGGTAATCAGGAAGCTCTCTTCGATATTTGCCACCATTTGAGTAAAGCGCGTGAAAGGGATGGTGAAAGTCAGGTACAGTTCAGGCACCTGAGGTCGAGCGGTATCGTCAAACATGCCCAGGACGCAGCGGGGCTGGTCAGATTGGGCCTCCCAAAAAGGATAATTAACAATGGTCGCGCCGCCAGAGCCATTCGGACTGATCACTCCATCAGAATCGGACCGATCGAAGTTTGCCAATGCAAACAGGCCGGATAATATATCAGGAGGGGCGAAAAATATTACTGCAAACGGTTGATCGTTTGCGACCAGCTTGTCCCAACGTTTACAAACCAAAAAACGCCCGGGAGCCTGAAAAGGAGGACGGCTCTTCAAGTACTGGCTAACCAAATCAGGCGATTTTTTATAGCGCTATCCCTCAATCTCTCCCGCAATGCCACAGGAAAGGAAATATTCGAAATTATGACGCAATGATTGAGAAAAACCAGTATATCATTCCAATTTACCGAAATGCGCCGTAAATCCCCACGCTTTAGCAGTGGGGATATACGGCGTAATTCTTGACATGATATAGGACAAGACTGTATGTATTTACTCACACCCTCCTCAAAAATCGCGAGGTTTGGTAAGATAGGGTCGAGATGACCCGAGATGACCTGGCTCGAATGAGCCGAGAAGAACTGATCGATCTGGCGCTGGCAGATAAT
>JBEKCT010000087.1:0-14286 GCA_050014715.1 Anaerolineales bacterium
TTGCGACTGGCATACCCCAGATAAACCCCCACCTGGCCATTCGCGATCTTGCCCACCGATCCACAGTATTGTGCAGCCACCCCGACCGAGTCCTCCCCTTGTTTGACCACACTCGATTCGTCTATCAGCGCAACCCCATCCGCTTTACCCAGCGTCTCGCTTACCAGCCGTTGATGGATGGCGATCACAGGTTCCTGCTCCCACGGACTTTGTCCCATGAAATGCTGCATGCTGCGCACATTCTTACCCAGCTCAAGCGCCAAACGCTCGATGTTCTTGCGCGACGAAACCCCCAGCAGCCCCTCCATATAGCTCTGGCTCCATTCCAGTTGCTTCCGCCGCAGATAGGCCGATTCAAACTTTCTGATGTAGGCTCGCATTTCATCCATAAAACAGTCAAGATCTTTTTCCGTCAAATTGCACTCTGGCGCAGGACAAGTCTCGGTTACAATTCCGCTTGGCATGGTATCGTCTCCTTTCCACTGGGTCGTGGTGGGAGAAAAGATACCATGCCTTCTTATTTCAAGCAACTCAGACCATCTATCGCTAACCTTGGGCTGTAATACTAATTACTGTGAAAAAAAGCTTTTTCATCAGGAAAACGCCAGATTTAGCTACCGGGCATCAATGCATGGAATCCCTTCTTGGTCTCTCTGACAGGCTGCTAACATACCCAGTCCAAAGGCTGTCTGGTGAGAAAAACTTAACGACTGCTTGGCCTTCAAGGCATTTATCTTCATTACTATAAAGCTATGGCAGTTTCATGCGGTTCGCTCGATCCAAAACCTTTTAACACTCGGGATAATCACCTGCCCCCATAATTTCAACTACTATTGAAGGGATGTATAATCCTCCGAGAGCAAACGCATTCTGGATGTTCATCTGTCCTGCTATTTCGATTTTCCTTCATATTCAATCGTTCTCTTCACGTCAGCGCTTTTTATTTATGTCACACTCTCGTCATAACCTTTAGCTCTGCCGGAGGCCAAAGATGAAAGATTCGCGAATTCCCATCGCTTTCGTTGCGATACTCATAGCGACTAGCGCTTGCACCTTGTTTTCTCCGCGACCTCCCGCCTTGACATTGAATCAACCCACATCAGAGCCGCTGAGCAGCCAGGCGACAATCAACGCGCAGCCTGGTGCAACCCAGACCGGTCTCCCTGAGACAACCGTACCCCCCGCGCTAAATCCGGCCTATCCGCCGCTATCGGTACGCATCCAGGCCATTCAAGTATCCGATGATGATGGCGCGCGGACAGCTGATATCACTGCCCAACAAGTCGAACAATGGGTCAACAAATCAAATGAGATTTTCGCCAAATCCAGCATTCGATTCATTTATGATCCAAATGTGGATTTTGCGTCGCTCAAGAGTACCTTACTCAACAACATGAGTGGGGACACAGACCCGAACTGGGTAGGCGAGGTAGATTTTGGAAACCAAGAGGCCGCGGGGTATTACGGTAAGCTGGTCGTCTTCTTCAGAAACGGGCACGGACAAGGACAGGAAAGCGGGGGGTTTTCGTGGTCCGACTATAACTTTGTCGCGATGCCCGGATTCAACACCTCGGTGTGCGGATATCAAAATATCGGCGCTTTGGCGCACGAGATCGGTCACTATCTTGGGCTATCTCACCCATTTCCACAAATGTTCGCGAGTGTTCAGGAAGCACAAGCGTATCTCACTGCACACGGAAATGATCCGCAGGCATTTGATGGAGATGGCTTGAGTGACACACCCCCTGATCCCTTCATTAATATTCCTAAATTCCAATGCAACCCAAGCACCCAATCCGTTACGTTGAATGGGCAGGTGTTCTCCCTACCCCGCAAGAACATCATGTCGTATTACAGCAACGGAGCCAAGGTCGACCGGACTGAATTAACGCCTCAACAAAGCAACATTGTGCGATGGGTTCTGGGCCTGCGGGCGAAAAACGGCATGGCTACGCCGACCAATAGCAACGTTCCGGGTGCGGTCGATTTCGCGACCTTGTCCATCAAAGACAGCTCTGGTGTAAATACGAGTGTACAAGATATGTCGAGTTGGAGTCAATTCACCTGGAATGGGCATAAGCAATTGTTTGGCAATGCACAGCTCAACGGTGCGATCCAGTTTTCCACCTCCGTCGCCGCAGCCGGGAAATACCAGCTCAACCTTTACGCGACGACGGCACCAGATTATGGAAAAATCCAAACGTTGGTCGATGGCAAACGTTTGAGCGCGCCGATCGATTTGTATTCGCCCGTTGTGCTGCCATCCGGCAGAATTTCGATTGGGACGGTGGATCTTTCTAGTGGGACACATATCTTGAGCTTCCGAGTTGTCGGAAAGAATGCCGCCTCGAATGGCTATTCGCTTGGCTTGAATACGTTTACGCTGACGCCGGAGTGATGTAAAAGTAGCTTGATCGAGCGTAAAAGACCGGATTATTCAGTCCGACGGGAGAATGAAACAATAAACCTGCCACATAGCTGAGGCAGGTCTGGGTGGAATAAAATTCCGCTTTAAGGGTCAAAGCGGGAATTGTGTGAGTGCGGAGAGGCTCGAACTCTCAACCAATGGCTCAAGTCAAAACTTCCCGTTTGGGCGTCTCAGCATCGAATGTTGCGCTGTAATGTTATAGCTTGTCTATGTATCCAACCTCTATTAGAATCATTTGGCTTTCTGGGAAATTTCAGAGTAAGGAAAAAAATGTAGGTTTTGGGTTGGTCGACCAGCACAAAGACAACCAGTTTCTTCTAGACCATTACCATATGCTTGAAAGGAAAATTCCTATGAAGCGTTCAGAGATCAATACGATCATGCAAAAAGCGGATGAATTTATTCACAGCCGCGGTTTTTACCTGCCTCCTTTCGCATACTGGACACCCGAATCCTGGACAAGGAAGGGCCCGGAAGTGAGCGAGATTGTTGCCAACAAACTCGGCTGGGACATTACCGACTTCGGAAGAGGCGATTTCAATGCCTTCGGCTTGTTCCTGTTCACCATCCGGAATGGCAATATCCAGGCCTTGCAAACGCAAAAGGGCAAGCTCTACGCCGAAAAGATCATGGTGGTGGAGGATGGCCAGATCACGCCGATGCATTTCCATTGGAACAAGATGGAAGATATCATCAACCGGGGTGGCGGAGAGTTGATCATCCAACTATACAATGCCACACCCGATGAACAACTCGACGAGAGTCATGAGGTGCTTGTCTCGATTGACGGGCTTCGGCGCACGCTTAAACCTGGTGATACGGTCAGGCTTACTCCTGGGGAGAGTATCTGCCTTGAACAGCGTCGCTACCATAAATTTTGGGGTCAGGGACGCGTTCTGATCGGTGAAGTGTCACTGGTTAACGACGACCAGCAGGATAATCGTTTTTATGAGCCAACCGGGCGCTTCCCGGATATCGAAGAAGACGAAGCACCGCTTTACCTGTTGTGCAACGATTACCCCCGTTTTTATGGAATGAAATAGGGTTTAATAAAATAGGGTTAAAAAAAGCTTATGAGAAATCGTTAAATGCTTTATGAAAAATAATTGGATAACTTCATATGTGGATGACTTCCAACCCGGGCCAATGCCTGGCCAATCGCTCGGCTACCAGCCGGCGGTGGCAATGTTCCGCAGTAGCCTCGCTGCAAAGCAGGCATCCTTTGGCGGTTTCAAATAAGGAACGCTCCAGGCTGGCCGGGATATTTCTTTCATCCATTAAAGCTTCGAAGCCCGTCGCGTAGCGTACCCAATTCCTATCCTTACGATAATCTTTCATCATTTCCTCGGTGGGTGCCAAAGCCGGCAAATACAGGTATCGGCATTGTCCCGCCAATTCGTGCAGAAAGTAGGCCAGATCCTCCTGTCGGGCAAAGCCGGAAAGTTGGCCATGCGGATGGATGCGAATATCAATTAATTGCTGAACGCCGTTATCCCGTAGCAGTTTAAAGAACTCTTGGGCAGTTTTCTGCGTAAAGCCGATCGTATAAAGTTTCATCTGCTTATATCAGGAGTCGCCCAATTAATGAAAGGGAAGTCAAACAATACCACATCCATTAAAACCAATTAGGGGGCAACACAGAAGATGATCCCTCCCCCTCGAATGACTTTGAAATTGAAAGTCCGGGAATGTACGGTAAGGACTTTCCTTGACATAGGATTGAAATTTTAAACGAGGACTCAGATCTGTTCAAAGCGGTCGACCGGGACCACGAAGAGCGTGGCGCGCTGGACGCCCTCGGATGCAGGAGTGCAGGTCTGGCGCAGGACTTTGATGGCATCCTCCACCTGCTCGGCCTCCAGGCCGATCAGCAGGGTGGTCATGCCGCGCCGTAAAAGACCACCGGTGGAAGCGACGCGCGTGACGCGGAAGCTGGCGGAAGTAAGACCCTGCGTAACCGGGTCGGAATCGGAATCGCGGACTATGGCAAGGATGAGTTTCATGGCTAAATCTCCTCGTAGCGTTCCACGGGTATGGCAAATACGGTGGCTCCGCCGATGGTAACCGGTACAGGCGTCGGGAGCGGTAATGGTGTGCCTTCCATCGGGACGGCCAGGTATTCCACGCGCTGCCGGCAGGATTTTCGTAGTTCGGTCAGGGCTTTCTCCTCCATACCTTCCGGCAGACCGATGAAGAGCGTGGCATTGCGCCGGCCCAGGAAACCGCCAGTGCTGGCCAAATGGATAACCGGCACCTGCAGCAGGGCCAGGGCCCGTTCGGCCACGTCCACGTCCTGTTCCTGGACGATGGCAGCCATCAAATAACGAATGGGGGGATGTTCCATAATGCCTCCGTTGGGCAGCTGTAAGCGCACAAAAGTGGGTGGGCGGACGATTTCAAACAGCCGAGACAACCGCCTCGGTCGGGTCATCCAGCGTGAGGCTCTGGCCATCCTGGAAGATGACCAGGGTCTGCTCGGCCTGGCGCGTAACCGTCAGGCCTCTATATTTTACCGTAACTGGCCATGGAAAGGGGTTCTTTCCGGTCAGTGTTAGGGATGTGGAGGAATGGATGATGACTCCTAGTGTCTCGAGGAACAAGCCGATTGGGGCAAGGCCCTGGAGCGCGTTGCGTTCTCCCAGGCCTTCGCCGGTCTCGGCATGGTAGGCCTGGAAGAAGGCATGTTGCTTTTTTAAGTTTTGGATGACTGCCTTCATCAACCGGGCGGTCAGGCGGGCAGCCTCTGTTCGCATCCCATAAGCCAGCAGGCCCTGGCCGGCGAGCGCATTCCAGGGCAGATGAACGGCCTGGCGGGTGGAATCGATTGTCCGTTCTGCTGAGGTTGGGCGTGTTTTGGAGTTGCCGGAAGAGCAGGCGGGCAGGCCAAAGGGTTTCCAAAAGCGGGTTTCGGCCAACAAAGTCTCGTTGGCGAGCGCCTGCAGGCGCGGCAGGGCAGGTGTGCCGGCCCAAAGCGGCAGGATCAGGCTGATATCTTCACCGGAGAAATCCATGATCTGGATGGAAACCTGGTCGCGTGCATGCAGGCCGGAGATTTCAACTTGCTCCAGGTGGGTATACACCTGCTCACTGGTGGCAACTGCCAGCCCGGGCCCCCATTGGAAATCCAATCGCCCCAGGCATTCCGAGCGGGAGTCAGCCTCCTCCTGGCCGTGCAGGATGATTTCCGGACGGCGGCTGGCCTCACCCGTTAATTTAATTCGAACAAGCAGGCGGACGGGTGCCGGGAAGGATTGGCCCAGGGTAAATTTCCCATTTCCCGATTGCCTGCCCAGGGTTTTTCCAGCCGGGCTGCGATGGGTCGCACGGTCACGGTTGTGGTAGCAGGCCGCAGATTCATCCCAGCATGTCTCTGTCAGGAGCCGCAGGTCCGCGGCTCTTGATTCCAGTTTTTTCTGCTCTCCGGGTTGGTCCAGCGCTTCCGCCATGTACGCCAGGCAAAGCATTTCATGAGTGAGCATGGCCGAGAGCGCCGGGCTTTCAGTGGCAGATATGCTGGCACCCTGCCCGCCAGCCTGCCAGACCGTGAAGGCCGGGTTATCTTCGAGGCCGCTTTGTAGGGGATGGTCCCATTCAGGAAAGCCATCCTGGTCGCGATCGTGGGTGTCGTTGAGCCAGCATTGTGTGAAAGTTTGCAACCCGTTTTGGAGTGCGCGCAGGAAATCTCTGTCCAGGTTGTGCTGGTATGTTTGCCAGGCCAGGCTCGCCAGCAGTGGCGCAGCCAGCCAGCGCCCGTGCTGTCCTGCCAGGCCGGGTTTCCAATCCACTGCGCCATCCGCGCCTTGCACGGCCAAAAAGTTTCGGACCAAACCTGCCGCCAGTTCCGGAGCTCCAGGTAGCAGGCTGGCCAGATAGGTGGCCTCCAGGGCCGGCTGGCCGTTCCAAAGTGGTGAATAATCCATGCCATCACCGCGCGCGGAATAGCCCTGGTCCGGCTGGCGGGCGAGAACGAAGCTGGGGTTGGGAAGATGCTGGTTGGGGCCAAAGAACAGGCTGAATGCAGCCTTCTGGCTGAGCGCCAGGGCGGCATCCCAGTCCGGGTCGCCGGTTTGAATGTCGATGGATTGAGCCGCGTTGATTTGTTCGATCCGGGCTATTTCGGCCTCCCAGGGGCGCGCGGCCGTCCGGCGGGCCAGGTCGAGCGAGTCGACCGGACTGGCGAGGGCAGCCTGCGCCCAGGTCAGACAGCGCGAGCCGGTCGCTTCCAGCACCAGCTCCAGGGCCAGGGAAGGGTAAGGGCCGGGCCCGGGTTGAGGGCCGCCGGTCAGGAAGATGACCGGCGCCAGGTCCGAGCTGCGCCCGGCCAGGACATTGACCGATTGCATGGGCAGGGCGGCAAGATTCTGCCCCACCTCCAGCGGGGCCAGTTGCCCGCAAAGTTCCAGCAGCAGGGTTAACTGCCCGGCGCTGTGGTTGGTGACCGTGATACGCCCGGCAGTGCAATGCGAATCGGGCACCCAATATTCGGCGACGACCTCCAGGCCGGCGAATGGCGAGAATTCGAGCAGGAGGAAATTTGGGTGGAAGCGACGCAAATGCGGCGGCTGGTGGAATTGGGCCGGATCGGTAACCGCCCGGGTCCCCATGCTAAAGCGTGGAAAAAGCCGCATTAACCGGGCCCGCAAGCCGTAGGTGGTGCGCACAGCCAGGGCGGGCGGGTCGCCTCCGCTTTCAAGCTCCCAGATCATATCATTCACGTAATCAGGGCTGCACAACCGGAAATCGGCGGCCAAAGTAAGCGCCAGCGGATCGCCTGGGGCAAGATTCCATTCGCGCATGCATACAGTATACGGGGGTTTGGGTCGAAGGTCAAAGGTTTTGTGCTAGAATCTTAAATTATGAGGAATTATGCCCAATCCTGAAGATCCGCGCGAAAAGTTTCGCCGGCTGGTGGATTCTGAAGCCGATACCCAGTCCGAACCGCCCGATAAGCCGGCGGGCGCGGAAAAGAACACGCCGGTTGTGCATCATCCGGCCATCGATGAGAATGGTATGCCCCTGCCGCGCCGCGTGGATGAGATCGACATGGGCGCAACCCGCGTTACCCCTTCCGCTTTCACCCATGCCCCCACCCGGCGCACGCTCAGGCCTGCCACACGCCCGGTTGCTGCGAAACCCGCCCGGCAACCATTCCGTTGGCCGAAAGCACGCAGCTGTTTGCTGCGGAGTTTGATCGTGCTTGTTTTTTTAATTGTTGCGGTGGGCCTGGTCATGGTGGCAGCTGGAATTTATGAGTATTACTCGATTGCCGCCAGCCTACCCAATGTCAGCGATTTGCAGCAGCGCGCTTTGCAATTCGAGACCACCCGTATTCTGGATCGCAACGGCGACCTCTTGTATGAGATCCTTGATCCGCAAGCCGGGCGGCGGACATATGTACCTTTGAATGAAATCTCCCCAAGCATGCTGGCGGCGACAATTGCCACCGAAGACAAGGATTACTACTCCCACGGCGGATTCGATCCTCTCGCCATAGTCCGGGCTTTCTGGCAGAATTTTCGAAGTGGAGAAACAGTCTCGGGAGCTTCGACCATCACCCAACAACTGGCCCGCGCCTTGCTGCTGACCCCCGAGGAACGCAACCAGCAGACCTACCTGCGCAAGGTGCACGAAGCCATCCTTGCTACTGAAATTGAAGACCGTTACAGCAAGGATGAGATCCTGGAGCTGTATCTGAATGAAATCTATTACGGTAACCTGGCATACGGTGTGGAGGCTGCAGCCGAAACCTATTTCAATACCAGCGCCAGTCAATTAACCGTTGGCCAGGCAGCTTTCCTGGCCGGCCTGCCGCAGGCGCCCTCGGTGTATGATATCTATTCCAACCGGGCTGTCACCCTGGCCCGTTTCCAGACCGTAGTCACGGCGATGCTAACCATGAGTACGCAGCGCCAATGTATTTATGTGAGCAATGCCTCCCAAAAAGTTTGCGTGGATGAAAACGCAGCGGCAAATGCCCTCCAAGAGATCCAAAACCTGGCCTTCAATCCACCAACGGAGGATATGCGTTATCCCCATTGGGTTGAGTACATCCGCAGCCTGCTAGAAACCCGCTACGACCCGCAGACGATCTATCGCTCGGGCTTTACCGTCTATACCACGCTTGATCCGGCCATGCAGGATGCCGCCCAGCAAATAGTCACGAACCAGGTCGCTGCGCTGGCCGCTAAACATGTCACCGATGGTGCTTTGGTCGCCATCAAGCCTTCCACGGGGGAGATACTTGCAATGGTGGGCTCGCCCGATTTCAACAACGTGGCCAATGCCGGGCAGATCAACATGGCGGTCAGTCCGACCCGGCAGCCGGGCAGCTCCATCAAACCTTTCACCTACCTAGCCGCTTTTGAAAAAGGTTGGACCCCCGCCACGCTGATCTGGGACGTGCCTTCAGAATTTCCACCTTCCGGCCTGCCGAACGATCCGAACCCGAAATATGTACCGACCGATTTCGACCTCAAGTATCGGGGTCCGGTCACCGTCCGCACAGCCATAGCAAATTCGCTCAATATCCCGGCGGTCAAGACGCTCCAATTCATTGGTGTGTACGGGGATACCGGTTTGATCGCCATGGCCAAACGCCTGGGGATCACCAGCCTGACCCGGGATGATTACGGACTTTCGCTTACGCTGGGCGGCGGTGAAGTGAGCCTGCTGGAGATGACGGGTGGCTATGCCGTCATTGCCAATGCCGGGATCAAGATACCGCCTGTCGCAATTTTGAAGATTGTGGATTTCAAGGGCAGCGTGGTTTACCAGTACCAGCCGCCAGCCGGCCAGCAGGTGCTGCGTCCCGAGCATACATTCCTCATGTCCTCCATCCTGTCCGATAACCAGGCGCGCGTCCCGACCTATGGGACGAATTCGGTCCTGAATCTACCTTTCCAGGTGGCGGTCAAAACCGGCACTTCGAATGACTCGCGCGATAATTGGACTCTGGGTTACACTCCAGATCTGGCGGTGGGTGTGTGGGTGGGAAACGCAGACTATACGCCCATGCTAAATACCACCGGCGTGACCGGCGCCGGCCCCATTTGGTCGCAGTTCATGACCTACGGTATCAAGTATCTGACCGGAGGCAATCCGACACCTTTCAGCATGCCGAGCGGGATCGTGCAGCGCACCATCTGTACTGTCTCCGGAACCCAGCCGTCCAAGTGGTGCCCCAGCCAGCGCCAGGAATATTTTGCCGTGGACCAGCCACCGCTTCCACCGGAGGATGATCTGTGGAACGAGGTGCAGTATGATACCTGGACCGGTCTGCTGGCTTCCCCGGATTGTACCGACACTTATGTGGATGACCGCCTGGCCATTAATGTGACAGAGCAGTGGGCGCAGGATTGGATCCGCCAGGATAAGGACGGCCAACAATGGGCGCGTGTCATGGGTTTCCCGGACGATTTCTTTGTCCCTGGTCGGGCATGCACCTCCAATGACCCGCGCCCGCAATTGGAATTTGTCGGCCTGCAGGATGGGCAGACCATAACGCAATCATCATTGGATATCAATATTGTCGCCACCGCTTCCTCTGGATTCCGTTCATGGCGGCTGGATTGGAGTTCGAGCCAGAACCCTGGGAATTGGATCAAGCTGACCGGCGATATAAACACTCCGATCGTGAATCCGTACGATGTTTATACCTGGAACCTGGCCGGCATGCCCAACGGTCAGATCAATCTGCGCCTGTACATGCAAGGAGCCGGGAGCAACTATGCCGACCGGAATATCCGCCTGAATTTAGTCGTACCAACTCCAACTCCTTTGCCAACCCTCACTCCCTTGCCAACCTCCACGATCACCCCATCGCCTCTGCCGACCGATACTGCCACGGCTTCGCCAGTTCCAACGGCAACCCCGACACTCGAAGGTGTACCGACCCAGTAAAACCTCCTCATTATATTAACTTATGGTGTGCAGACTTATATTGAATTGAGCCGGTCATGTCACTATTAAATCCGGGCACGTGCGTTTATATAAAAAAGAGCACTTAGTTAAAAATCCGACTACGTGCGTCAAGACGAAAAGAAGAACACTCCACCGGTTTTATGGTGCGGCGATCGGGCGCCAAACCGGATCAAAATTCTCACCTTTCTCGCCGGATATGTCGATGGGCGGGTTTCCGCTTGCGTTCCTTACAACGTAAATAATAAAATTAGGACAGTTCGCACAGGCTGTATTGATGCTTTGATAGACCAACCACAGGCCGTCGGGTGAGAAGCTGCCGTGGTTGGCAACGGTGCCGCTGCGCCAGTGCACAGCCTGGGCGGTTTCGGGATTTGTGTCATCGAAAAGCATCAACCAACCCAGCACCTGTGGACCGTTTGATTCGTTAAATAGGACTGTTTTTCCATCCGGTGACCAACTGGGCAGAAAATCCCAATAGGTGGAACCTCTGTTGATCAACACGGTCTGGTTCTGGCCCAGGTCGCTCATGACCCAGATTTGAAGGGCATTGGTCAGGCGGCTGTGACCGGAATAAATGATTTGTTTGCTATCCGGAGACCAGGCCGGTTGTCGTGACCAATCCGGCATGCGAACGTCCGGGGAGGACTGCGTCAGGGGAGTGACAACGTGATCGACCAGGTTAATGCTGTAAATTTGCACGGAACCACTCGTCGAGGATGCAAAAGCAATCAAGTTTCCATCCGGGGACCAGGCCGGGTCAAAATTTCCGGATTCAATGGATGGGACTTCGATCAGCCCGGTTCCATCGAAATTGATGATGTATAACTTGGCATTTTTATAATTGCCTGGAGAATCGTCCTGCGCTGCCTGGCAGGGGGAAATAAAGACAATATATAGACCGTCTGGAGACCAATCTGGCTGGCAGGCCCCGCCAGGGATATTTGTTATCTCTTGCAAATTGCTGCCATCCGAATTCACCATAAAGATTTGAGGATCTCCGTTCCGGGTGGATGTGAAAGCTATCTGGCTGTACCCGCCTCCCGGCAGGGTCGAGGTTGGCCCTAATGTTTGGGTCACCGTGGGTGTCATGGATGGCAGGAAAATAGTTGGATCTGGTGTTATGGTTGGCGTCGCAGTATTAGCAAGGGTCGGAGTTGCTGTGTTTGTGCTGATGGGCAGCGGCGTATGTTTAACCATGGTTGTCGCGGTAGCCGTATCTGGATGAGGGCTGGGAGTGACCAGGTAAGCCAGGAAAACTTTCGAAACAGGTGACCGGAAGATAATGATCGAAGCCAGGGCAGCCAGAATTGCCAGCAGGATAATGGAAAGAAATGCCCGAAAACCGCGGCCCCGTCCAGTCTTTTTACGATGTTTTGAAGGTGGACTGGCTGGCAGCGGTACGTTCTCGGAAGGCGGAATTTCTTGAGCACGGTTCCCGTTCTCTTTAATTCTTCCGGTTAGCGCAGAAGGTTCGAGAGTAATTTCCCCTTCCAGTCGCTGCGTCTTGACATTGGAAGAAACCAGGGCCTGTTTGAATTCCTCAGCCGATTGAAAACGATCATCCGGCCGGATCGACATGGCTTTTTCGATCGCGTTGGCAAGCTTGCGCGAAATTTTTGGGTTGCGCTTGCGCAGCGGGGTCAATTCGACGTTATCCATGGCCCGCGACAACCCGTCTTCGGGAATGATGCCTGTCAATGCAGCATAGAGGGTGGCGCCTAGAGAATAAACATCGGTGCGCGCGTCCGTGCGAGCCGTGCCGTATTGCTCGGGTGGAGAATAACCGGGTGTCATCGCACGCGCCCCGGTGGTGGTAGCCTGGCCGCGTTTGACCAGTTTCGCCAGACCGAAGTCCACCAGGTAAATATGGCCATCCGGGGTAATCCGAACGTTGCCGGGTTTAACGTCGCGGTGGATGACCACCGGTTCGCGGGTGTGCAAATATTGCAGGGCATCGCACAAGGCTGCGCCGATCAGGATGGCCTCTTCCTCGGAAATGGGGCCGCTGCGTTCCATGCGCTGGCGTAGATCCTCCCCCTCGATGTAGTCCATGATCAGATACTGACCCTGGTCACCGATTACAAAGTGATCGGTGACCCGCGGCAGGTTCGGATGACGTAAATTGGCCAGGATGACAGCTTCAAGGCGGAATTGGCGGGCATATTCAGCGCTGGTAAAGAGGTTCTCTTTAACAGCCACATCCATGCCCAGGTTCTCATCCACGGCACGGTAAACCGATCCCATACCCCCCTGTCCCAGGGTTTCTATGATCCGGAAGCGTCTGTGTAACAGTACACCACGTTCGAGAGTGTTGCCCATGCCGATTCGATTATATCAGACGCCAAAAAAACATCATTCATTATCAGACCACCTTAATGATGGGATTGTGCAGCTTTTCTGCCAGGTTTGCCAAAATAAATATCCATGGCGCACCACCGGTCACCCAGAAACCAATCACCATGTAACGCAGATAGCCGAAGAAATACGCCAGCGCGTTCTCACCGCTGGGAAAGATAATTTTCAAGCCAGATCTGATAAATAATACAATGGCTATTCCCAGCAGATAACGCAAGACAAGTTTCCACCACAGGCCTTTGGGTTCGAAACCGCCCTGACCAGCCATCCAGACCACCCCAACCAGCATCCCGAAGAATAAACCGGCCACGGTCGCGACATCCGACAAAGTCAGCGCCTGTGTCGCGAACATGCCCCAATCCTGCGACGGCTGCCAGTTTGTAAATTTTAGCCATAGGAAGGGTATGGCCGGCACCAGGATTATCAACAATGAGGCCAGAAAGGCCGCCAGAACCTGCTGGGCGGCATGCAATTTTTTTGTCCAGGCAAATATCGGATCCCAACAGCGCAGTGCCAGCCACAGAAACAAGCCGCCGATCAACCAGCCCAGCAGCACATCCTGGGGAAAGTGCACGCCCAGGTACAGGCGCGAAAGTCCGATCAGGATTATGAGCAGCACGGCGACCAGCCAGCCCCACCATTTTCGCAGGGTTGCCGCCAGCAGACCCCATATTGTGGCAGCATTTTGGGCGTGACCGGAAGGGACGCCGAAGGAGGTTTCGGTTGCGAGGGCGCGCACTTTGGGACTATACCAATAAGGGCGCGGCCCATGCAAGGCCAATTTGAAGGCCGCATTGATGTTTGTTCCAATCAACAATATCACGGCCACGCGCAGGCCCAACATGCTATCCACGCACCAGTACAGGATGGGCAGTGCCACCACGAAAAAATCCTCGGTTCCCAATAAGGAGAAAAATTGCATGGGCAGGGTTGGCCAGGCCCCCAATTTCTGCATGCTAACTATGAATCGAACCCCGAATTCCAAGATGGATTGCATGAACCCTCCGGGAGAATTGACGATTTAGTGCTGTTTATTGTACACTCAAAGTATGAATCGCGTTCCCGCACGTCTGTGGGATTTCCCATCTGCAGCCATCCTTATCCTCCTTGTGCTTGAAACCAGTGAACGCCTGGTAGCCACGCAATGGGCTCCGGGTCTGGGAGCCGCCGTCGTTCTCGCCGTGATCGGGGTTGTGCTGGGGTTGGCCCTCGGTTTTAGCCAATTCAAGCGAACAGCCATTTTATGGTTTTCAATCGGTTTCAGCATTCCAATTATCCTCCTCGTACTGGGTTGGTCTTTTTACGCACGGATTTCCTGGTTGGAGCGTCTTGCCGCTCTAAGCAACCGCCTGGCAGCTTCGCTGGGTCTGTTTATTAAGGCCCGGCCGGTGCACGATACCGTGCTGTTTGTAGTTTTCATGGCGCTGGTGTTCTGGATCATCGGATTGATGGCCGGCTATTCATTAACCCGTTTCGGTAATTTTATCGCTGCGGTTGTCCCGGCCGGGGCGGTATTGGTAACCATTCATTTGTATGATGCTGGGAATAAGAGTGGCAACGTTCTTCTCTTTCTCTATTTTCTC
>JBEKCT010000088.1:0-13969 GCA_050014715.1 Anaerolineales bacterium
GGTGGACCAGTTGGTCAACATGCCGCCCAGCCAGCGTTCGGTGACGAATGGCATGCCGCAGCGCATGGCCTCGTCCCGCACAGTTTCCTGTGCCTGGCGCTTGGTGCCTACGAACATCACAATCCCGCCATTGGAAACACAATCACGGATGATGTTATACGCCACGTTGATCGCCTTCACCGTCTGCTGCAGATCAATTATATGAATACCATTGCGTTCGGTGAAGATATATGGCCGCATGCCCGGGTTCCACTTGTTGGTCCGGTGGCCGAAATGGACGCCGCTCTCGAGCAGCGCTTTCATGGAAACAACTGCCATTCTTACTCCTTCTTTTCCCATCCTGCATCGCCAATCTTTCCAGGCGTGCGATGAGGTGAGTTTAGCGGGGTATAAATGTCCCGCTCAGGGACGCTTGATGCCCGTCCCGGGCAAGATGTGCCTCCTCGCGGAAGCGGCGGGATTATACCATACTCCTGAACGCTATGGACGTTCTTTTCAGGGCGGCTATACTACCCGCATGCCCATCATCCCTCTCCCCTCCTGCATTGAACCGCGCAGCGGTGTGTTTCAATTGACCGCAGAAACTGCCATTATGGCGGATCCTCCCAATCTTTGGAATGCGGACTTCCTCCATCGCTTGCTGGCAGCCTCAACCGGTTTCCCGCTGCCAGTGCGGGCTTTTGACCGGACCGGGAAAAACGTCATTTGCATGTGCCTGAATCCGGGGTTGGAATCGCTTGGGCGGGAAGCCTACCGGCTGGCAGTTTCACCGGAAGCCGTAATCATCGAAGCGCCTGATCCAGCCGGGGTCTTTTATGGGCTGCAATCTCTGCGCCAGCTGCTGCCAGTCGAAGTGGAATCGCCTCAGCTCGTCTCCGGAGTTCACTGGCAGCTGGCTTGCCTGCTCATCACCGATACACCCCGTTTTTCGTGGCGCGGCTTCATGCTGGACGAAGGCCGGCACTTTCACGGTAAGGAAACGGTTTTACTCACGCTCGACCTGATGGCCTTGCAAAAGTTGAATGTCTTTCATTGGCATCTTACGGAGGATCAAGGCTGGCGCATCGAGATCAAGAAATATCCGCAACTGACCGGGATTGGCGCCTGGAGGGCCGGCACCAGCTCCGGCTTTACCGGCCGGGCGCATGATGGCCTTCCGCACGCCGGTTTTTACACCCAGGCGGAAATTCGAGAGATCGTCGCCTACGCCGCCGAACGGCATATCACCATTGTCCCCGAAGTGGAAATGCCCGGTCATGCGCTGGCAGCTCTGGCCGCTTACCCGAAATATTCCTGTACCGGTGGGCCTTTCGAAGTGGGCAGGCACTTCGGAATTTATCCGGATATCTTTTGCGCCGGCAAGGAAACCACCTTCACCTTCCTGGAAGACGTTCTCGATGAAATCCTGGAGCTCTTTCCTTCCTCAACCATCCATATCGGCGGGGACGAAGCCCCCAAAAAACGCTGGAAGACCTGTCCCGCCTGCCAGCATCGTATCCGTGAAGAACATCTGCAAAATGAGCACGCCCTGCAGGTTTACTTCACCAACCGCATCTCTGCCTACCTGGATTCGAAAGGCCGGCGCGCCATGGGCTGGAATGAGATCCTGCAACCCGGGCTGGTCAACAGCGCAGTGGTGCAGTACTGGCTTCGCGGCCGCGCCCAACTGCTTCAGGCCCTGCGGAACGACCGGCGCCCCGTTGTCATGTCCACCTATCTGGATGCCTACCTGGACCATGCCTACAGTCTGATGCCCTTAAGCCGGGCCTACCGCTACGAACCAGTCCCGCAGGAATTGCTGAAGGAAATGCCAAAGGGAGGATATCAAATCCTGGGGCTGGAATTCCCCCTTTGGACGGAATGGGTGCCTGACCGCCCCCGCCTGGATTACCAGGTCTACCCGCGTCTGACTGCCATGGCCGAAACCGCCTGGACCTCCAAAGACCGTAAGGACCTGGCAGATTTTCGAATCCGCCTGGCCGGATTCATGCACCGGCTGGATCGGTTGGGTGTGCGCCATGCTTCGTTGGATGAGGCCGAACCTGCCTGGATCAAGCAGGTTTTTGGCTTTTTTTCGATCGCACGGCCTCAGACCAAAATTGCCGGTTAATTATCTTCTGGCGTGCTATACTCCAGCCTGGTAATTCCTTGCCGTCGGAATACTGAAGGCATCCAAACATTATGGAGTTCTGCAATGAATTTCTTCCAAAAAATACTCATAGCAACAGGCTCCAACAGTGGCACTTTCCACACATTCACCGTAAAATGCCGCCGCTGTGGAGAAATAATTCATGGGCAGGTCAACGTCAACAATGATCCCAGCCTGGAAATTGACGACAAAGGCAAAGAGTATTATATCTGCCGCAAGGTCATTGTAGGGAACCAGCACTGCTTCCAACGCATTGAAGTAATCTTCAAATTCAATGAAGCCCGCCGGCTGCTCGACCGCCAGATCAGCGGTGGGGAATTTGTAAAGAATAAAGAATAAGGAGAAACTGATATGACCGTTCTACAGGCGCTCATTCTCGGGATCGTGCAAGGCCTGACCGAATTCATCCCCATCTCAAGCTCCGCCCACCTGATCATCGTGCCCTGGTTGTTCGAATGGAACGATCCAGTCCTGACCAGTCTCTCCTTTGATGTGGCTCTGCATCTGGGGACGCTGGTGGCAGTGGTATGGTTCTTTGCCAGCGATTGGGTGCGCCTGATCCGCGCCGGTGTGGCCAGCCTGGTGGAGCGCAAGATTGGATCCGACCCGGACCGCAAGTTGGCCTGGCTGCTGGTGATCGGCTGTATCCCGGGTGGCATCGCTGGTGTGCTGGGTGAGAGCAAAATCGATACGCTCTTTCACCAGCCCGGCACGCCTATCAAGCTGGTGGCAATTATTATCATGGCAATCATTATTGCAGCGCTGGCTCTGATCCTTTTCATTGTTGAAAGGCGCGCCCATCATACCCGTGAAATGGATTCATTGACGCTAAAGGATGCCATCCTGATCGGTTTGGCGCAGGCCCTGGCCATCTTTCCAGGGGTTTCCCGCTCAGGCAGCACCATCACGGCCGGGTTGGCCCTCAATCTAAAGCGTGATACCGCCGCCCGCTTCTCCTTCCTTCTTAGCGCGCCGATCATCCTGGGGGCCGGCTTGAAGAGCGCCTGGGATATGTTCCAGCAATATCATACCGGAACCGCTTATGCTTCCGGTGAGTTGCTCCTGTTCCCTATCGGTTTCGTTGCAGCCGCCGTAAGCGGGTATTTCTGCATCAAATACTTGCTGCGCTATTTGCAAAAGAATTCCACCGATCCATTCGTATACTATCGCTGGGGTCTGGCTGTTTTGATCATCATCGTGGCGATCATCCGCGGGTGATCCTTTCGCAAGGGCGCAGAACATTGCGCCCTTGTTTTTTCCCCTGCCCATGTGCCTGTAGGAAGGGCGCATTTTATGGCATATTTTTGACCATTTTTTATGGTTACTGTGCGGATGCTAGATATGTTATGATTAACTCAATCTTTTGGCTATTTTCAATTAAGCGTTGGCCGAATCTGGGGTTCAAAGACAGCTTTTAGATGAGAGGAGGCAGGATGGATATCGAAGAGTCGCTATCCCAGGCAGATTTGTATATTCGCCAGAACCAGACCACCCAGGCCAGGGCAATCCTGGGCCAAATCCTCCGTGACAACCCCCAGAATGAAGAAGCCTGGATCCTGAGCGCCCAGGTGAGCGATAAACCCGAGCAGGTCATATATTGTCTGCGGCAGGCGCTAGGGATCAACCCGGCCTCCCGGGCGCGCCTGCTGCTGGAGCGGCTGCAATTACCGCAGGCTCCCCCGGCCTCGGTCATTTCCTCCCAACCTGAATCACAATCTTTACCGGATACCCAGCCCATGCGGGCGATTCATCCTGCTGTTGTCAAACCGCAGGAAGTTGCGCCCTCCACGGTCGATTATGGTCTTGCAGGACTGGATGACAACGCAATAGAAGTGCCTGCCATACCGCCAGTTGTACCTGAAAATCAACCGGATCTGGCACCCCTCCCCTCCATGCTTCCGGCTGCATCTGAAATGCAACCGGATGTGGCAACCGTGCCCTCCATGCCTCCGGCTGTGCCAGCCACCCTCCCCGAGCCTCCTGCCCCGCAAGCCGCACAGCGTAAACGCCCCCGGCGCTGGTTGCAGCGGGTTTTTACAATAGCCGCCAGTGCCAGCCTGTTCGCACCCTGGATCTTGGTCCAGAAAGGCGCGATCCCGTCCAGCCTGCTGACCGGCGTCCAGGTATTGCTGGGTCCGATTTTCTCGCCCCTGGGTGTGGATGTCGGGATCTCGAGCCTGGCCCTTCTGGCCTGCCTGGTTCTCCTGCTCCTGATATTTTTCCGCTTCCAGTCCGCAGCCACGCAAAAATGGGGCGAACGTGCCACGATTGCCCTGGCGCCCCTGGCATCCGTACTATGCCTGGACATGATCTCCTTTTTTTATGCCGGATTAACCAATGATGTGGTTTTACGCTGGGGTATCTGGGCCAGTTGCGGCTTTTATTCATTGGCAGGTTTAACCGCTTTGATCAATGCGCGCCGGTTGGGGAACGTGAGCCGCGCGGAATTATATGCAGCCCGGGCTGGTTGGATTTTCACCTGGCTGTTCAGCTTCGGCGATATCCTGGCCCTCCTGGTGACCATGGTCGGGTTGGTACTGGTGGGTAAATTCAGCCTGTTTGGAATATCCGCCCCGTTTATCTGGCTGTGCCTGGGAGCATTGCTGAGCCACATCGTCTGAGCGTTACGGATCTTGCAGAATCTCTCAGAGTGGACCCGCATAAAGAGAAGCCAGGCATGTCTTATAATCTACAATTCGAACCCAGAAGCACGTATGTATACATCACCGTGACCGGTGAAAATTCGGTGGACACGGTCAATGGCTACCTGGCGGAAGTGCATGAATGGTGCCTGCAGCATAAGTACCCGAACGTACTCATCGTGGAGAACCTGACCGGCCCGGGTCTGGGTACGTACAGTATCTTTGACCTGGTTTCCCGGAAAAGTGCCGCAGCTACGCAGGTGCTTGGCAGGCTGGCCTACGTGGATATCAACCCAGAGCATGATCCAAAAGACATGGAATTTGCCGAAGATGTCGCGGTAAACCGGGGCATCCCTGTTCGGATATTTGCAACCGTCCGGGAAGCAGAAGTGTGGTTGGAAAGCCAGGCAGGAATTTGAAAGGTCACTGGTACGGGGAGCAGGGTTCTACAGATTATCCGACCCATTCTTGACAGGAGTGTTTCCATCTGCGCGATACTGAAAGTAGCTTAATGTCCTTCAATGCTGCCCGAAAGCTGGTTTTCTGACTAAACAAAAGCCCTTAGGTCTTTCATAAAGAGGATGGCTATGTTTAATTTTTCTATTTGGTCCTTGCGCCTGTTCGGTATTTCCGGTATTATCGGTTCGATCCTTTTCATCTGTGGGGACCTTCTTTACAACCATATCCCCGGCTCCAAAGCCAGCCCGGCCGTAAAAATGAGCGCCTTGCCGGAAAGCCGCTTGCTTAATGCCGGTACGTTCGGGATGATCGGTTGCTGGTTCTACACCCTGGCTGCCCTGCATGTCTATGTCGCCTTCCTGCCCGCCGGAAATATTTTTGCATCCCTCGTATTCCTGGCCTTTGCCGCCGTGATGATCTCATTTGGAATAGCACATACCGCATACTTTTCCATCGCCTCGGGCGCCAAGGCAGCCGCTGCCCTGGCAGCGGATGGGGAAAAGGGGGGAAAATTGGGGAATGGCTTTTTCCAAAGGGTGACCTACATCACCTATGTCCCCACCGCCATCGCCACTTTGCTGATGGCGGCTGGCATCCTGATGGGACGATCCATGTATCCACGCTGGATGGTGATATTCCTGCCGGTTGTCATCTACTTGCTTAAAATACCGGTTTTGTATGTCTTGAAGGGGCGCACACGGGAGCTTGTCAACGATTCCTACGACAATCTCTCTTTATTTGTCTTTTTTGCTCTTTCCACCATACTACTTTGGAATGGGATCGTTCCCTGAAGAAGGCACAAACTGGATAAAAAAGTCTATCTCCCATTCACAGTTCAATTCAGGTCGCCAGGGCATATTTCTTTTTTGTAGGCTTTTCTTCCGTATTACTTAGGGGGAACCGTGTTAAACAACTTTGCTCTTCGCTTTGGAAACCCAACCAGGGTCCCAGCCGGACTTCTGCCCGAGAATCATGTTCAGTTGCGCGGTATGTTCCTGGACATGCCGAAAGTTGTCCAGGAGCAATTCCACTAAGGGGACCTGCCCCCATGCTGACTTGCATTGCCTTCCAGCCTGCTCACCTGTCAGCAAGCTAAAATAAATCATCGCGGCACAGGCAGCCACCTGGGAGCATCCAGAAGAATAAAAAAATGGTCTGCCTTAGTGGCCTTGGTGTCCGCCTGTCCCGCGGTGCTCTTCCGCGGGATCGTGGTAAAGTTTTCTTACCCCGCCAGTTCCCGCAACCTCTGCACCATCAGCGACACGCCCATCACCAGCAGCGCTGCCAGGATGATCCACTTCCAGAAATGGATGAACAATATCAGTGCGGCCACCATCGCCAGCAACAGGGTCACCCAGGCAACCGTCTCGACGAAGGCCCCGCGCATGATCGATTCGATCACCACAAAGAAGATCAGGGCAAGCGCCAGGCCCCCCCACACATAATGCGATACAAAGAATATCAGCCCGGCGGTCACGAACAGCAGCAGGCTCAGGCTGACTGCCGCCCAGGTCTCTGCGGCCCGGTCGAAACGCAGCTTCTCGCCCGGGTTGTCGGGTGCATCCAGGTGCTTGACATGAGCATGCGGATCATCCTTGAGGCCCGACCGCAGGCGTTCCAACTGCCGGTCAAAGCCTTCCAGCAGGGCTACATTTTCCGTCTGCTCTTTGCGCAAGTCGCGCAGCTCAGCTGCCAGTTTCGTGATGCCTTTTTCCTGCGCGGCATATTGTTTGGCCAGGTGCGGGTTCCCTTCCATCCCTTTCAGTTCCATGCCCATGGATTGCAGCAGATCGACTTTTTCCAGGATGAGTGCCTTCAGTTCCCTTTGCCGCCGGGAGATTTCCTGGCTGTCTTGCTCCAGTATGTGCACGGCCTGCGGCGGCGGCGGCACTTTGTCCAGCCCGGCAAACCCGAGCGGATCCACCCAACGGCCGCGCGGGGTGCCGTCCCGGTTGTACATCGGCCCGGCCGGGGCATTCTCGCCGGAGATCGGGTCCCTGGCGAATAACCCCCACAGGCCGCGGTACTGGCTCACCCAGGGTATGGTTTCGTCCACCAACACCGGCGACCATGGGTTCGGTCCATCCGGGCCGATCCGCAGTCCATCCGCCCGCGCGTAATCCACGAAAGGCACATGGAAGGCCTCCACCGGCTCCTGGCCGAACGTTTGCGTCCATAGCTTATTCCAGCCCTTGATAATGGCAGCCAACCAGTCCGGCTGGGGCAAGGTCACCTCGTCCTGGTACTCCCCGCGCCGGAAATAGGAGGCGTGCGACCCCGCTCCTGCAAAAACCACCGGGTGCCCGTTCTCCATGGTCATTTCCGTTTTATCATCCCAACGCCGCCGCAAGTCGTCCCCGTTGAAATCGTGCGAGGCATAGGCTGCCCATTCCGGGATAAGCTGCCCGTCATCTTCATATAAGTACAGGCTGATCATCTCCCAGTCCGACTCGTGGTCGTTGACGCCGTGGAAACCGGAGCGCCACGGGTTGGAGTAGTAGAAGAACCAGTATTGCAGCACCGTCCAGCCGGCCTGGCGGGTCACCCTTCCATAATAAATGTACTCCGGATGTTCCTCCCGGACGGCGTTATAGTCCAGCTCGGCTGCGGCCATGTCCGCCGCCGGCACCCGGCCTCGCAGCAGGAACGAGAGCGAGAACAGCCCATCTGCCAGGCGCGGCAGGAAACCGCCGCGTGCCAGCCGGCCAATCCCGGGGCGAAAATATTCCCCGATCTGCCGGCGCAGGGCCGCCTGGTCTGCCAGTACCTTGGCTGCTTCTCCCAGGCTTAAAGGCTCGATAAATCGCAGGTAACGGATGGTGCCAAAGGCAGCCGGTCTTGGCTCGATCAATTTCTCCATGCTCATTTGCCCCTGCGGCACCAGCAGTTCCTCCGACCCGTCCGGATGGTGCTCCCGCAAGCTGCATTCCCTGACGTAATACTCCACTGCGGCCGGGTAAACCTGTTCCCCCTTGGTATAGTACACCACCGGCTCGAATTTGCGCAGCAGTTCCAGGTCGGGCGTATCGGCCGGGGCAATGATTCGGTCAGATATGGGCTTCATCGTCCCTCCTGATATTGAAGACGCGCTGCACGCCGGGTAGGTTGAGCGAAAAGGCAATTATGACATTGGAAGCCATGACGGCATAGTTGGCATGGCTGTAGAAATAATCGACCAGGGAGATGACCAGGGAAATCCCCGTCCAGGACATCAGCAGCACCCAGCTCCAGCTCTGCAATCGCAGGAAGCCGATCAATACGAAGATGCCGGCCAGTGACAGGAGGAGATAGGAGACGCTCGAAAGTAGGTCGCTGCCCAGTGGCGTCAGGCTCCAGCCATTGAACAGCGGCCCGCCGATGCCATTCTTGAAGAAATTATGCCGGATCAACGGTTCATAGACCTGGTACAGACGGATCAGGAAGAGCACCACGATTGTCACGGCAATCACGCTCACGGCAATCGGGCTTTTCTTTTTATCACTTTTCTTTCTTCTTGGCATTCTTCACCTCGCAGAGGAATTCCCGGATGGCGTATTCTCAGGAATATACGGGAAGATCCTGGACAAGTTACTTCCAGGCCACGAATCTTTTTTGAAAGGAACCCTCCACCGTGGTGACTTAGGACCTTTGTTGGTAACAATCCTGCAAAATAACGGGAGAGCTATAATTATAGAACCAATCCAAAGAAATTGGAGCGGGCTGGCTCCTATTAACGTTGGATAAGATTTTCTGGGAGCGCTTGGGGATGTAGTAGAATCTTCTGGTCAATATCCTTTTTACGTAAGTTGTGAGAATCGTGTTACCCGGTAAGCAAACAGTACCCTCAAAAGTTTTTCCCCCCTCCAAGCAACCCAAAGCACTCATCGAACTCCGCCAGGTCTACAAAGTATACCAAACCGCTGCGGGCGATTTTCCTGCATTGCGAGGTATTAACGCGGCCGTCTATCCGGCCGAGTTCCTGGGCGTGATCGGCAAATCCGGGGCGGGTAAATCCACCCTGTTGAACATGATTACTGGAGTGGACCATCTCACCACCGGGGAAGTTGTTGTCCATACGCTCGACGAATCGGTATCGATCCATAAAATGGGCGAAAATGACCTGGCGCTCTGGCGTGGCCGGAACATGGGTGTGGTTTACCAGTCCTTCCAGTTGCTGCCCATGCTGACCCTGCTCGAGAATGTGATGCTCCCGATGGACTTGTGCGGCCTGTACAAGCGCAGCGAGAGCCGGGCACGCGCCATGGAACTGCTGCAGTTGGTCGAGCTGGAACAGCATGCCAAAAAACTCCCTATTTACATTTCCGGCGGCCAGCAACAGCGCGTGGCGATCGCACGCGCACTGGCCAATGATCCCCCTATAATAGTTGCGGATGAACCAACCGGCAGCCTGGACTCCCTTACAGCCGGCCATGTTTTCCAGGTCTTCGAGCGCCTGCTGGAAAGAGGCAAGACCATCATCATGGTCACGCACGACAACAGCCTGGCACCGCGCTTTACCCGCCATATTGTCATCCAGGACGGTGAGATCATCCCGGAGAAAAGGCGGCGGGCATGAAGCACCCTCCTGCGCAGGCCATGATCGAGTTGCAGAAGGTCATCAAAACCTACAAGAATGCCGCGGGCGAGTTCACCGTGCTCAAAGGCGTGAACCTGCTCCTGCAGAAAGGGGAATTCGTCGCGATCGTCGGGAAATCCGGCAGCGGCAAGTCAACCCTGCTCAACATGATCACCGGCATCGACCATCCCAGCGCCGGCAAGGTGGTCATCGGGGGGACGGATATATACCAGATGTCCGAGAGTGCCCGCTCCCTTTGGCGCGGCCGGAACCTGGGCGTGGTCTTCCAGTTCTTCCAGCTCCTACCGATGCTGACCCTCTTGGAGAATGTAATGCTGCCCATGGACTATGTCGGCATGTATGACTTCTACGAACGCCCCAGGCGGGCCATGCAGCTGCTCAAGTTGGTTGGTTTGGAAGAGCAGGCGGACAAGTTGCCCGTGGCAGTCTCGACCGGCCAGCAGCAGAGCGCCGCCATCGCACGCGCCCTGGCAAACGACCCGCCGGTCATCTGCGCGGATGAACCAACCGGCAACCTGGACACGCGTTCGGCCGATATCATCATCAAATTATTCGAGTCCCTGGTGAAGAAAGGCAAGACCATCGCAATGGTCACCCACGATCCATCCCTGACCGAGCGGACCACTCGCACCATCATCATCTCCGACGGGGAACTGATCGATGAAACGGTGGCGGAATGTCTGCCGTTGCTGGACCATTCGCAGATGCTAGATGCCACCCGCCAGTTGGAACATTTCACCTTTCCGCCCAAGTGCGACATTTTACAGGCCGGAGATAACATCGATTACTTCTACATGGTCAAAAGCGGCGCGGTGGAAGTGGTGCTGAAATGTGACCCAAAAATTGAGGACGGCGTCGTGATTGCCAGAATGGGGCCCGGGCAATTTTTCGGCGAGATCGAGCTGGTACGCGGCGGGCTTTCGCTTGCCTGCGTCCGGGTCACTCCGGAAGCGCCGGTGGAATTGGTGGCATTGCACCGGGCGGCATTCCAAAAGCTGGTGAGTGAATCGCCTTTGACCGAAGAGGCCATCGGCAGGATCGTCCAAATGCGCCTGGCAGAGAACCGCACCGCCGACCAAAGGCGAAAGCGCAGAGAAACATGATGCGCCCGCGTTGGAGAAAAGTATGGCATGACCTGACCGGCAGCCTCTCGCGCACGTTGCTGGTGGTTGTTTCCATCGTTGTGGGCGTGTTTTCCATTGGGGTCATCACCGGCACCTATGTGATCATTTCCCAGGATATGAGCGCCAGCTATGCTGCCAACAACCCGATGAACGTCGAGCTGCTGACCGATGATTTCAACAGCAGCCTGATCCAGACCGTCCAGGATATGCGCGGGATCAAGCAGGCTGAGGGGCGGCGCGTGTTCGGCATGCAGGTTCGCATCCCCGGCACGAGTACCCACGAAGTGGGCAGCAGCCAATGGGTGCCCACCAATGTTGTGGCCATCAACAATTTCACCACGCAGAAGATCAACCTGATGCATGTGCTCTCCGGTACCGGCCGGCCCGCCAAGAATCAGGTGCTGCTCGAGAAAAAGGTGCTGGATAGCCTGAACGTCAAGGTGGGCGACTCGCTCGAGTTCTTGCTGGATAATGGCATTATCCGCACCCTGCAGGTTGTCGGCATTGTGCAGGATCCCAGCACTGGCGCAGGGGAATTCCTGGCCGATCCATACATTTACATTTCCACCGACAGCCTGTCGTACCTTGGCCAGCCGGTTATGTACAACCGCTTGTATGCCACTCTGACTACCGGACAAAACGACGAAGTTACTCTTCGCCAGATGGCTGCCGCCATCAAGGATAATGCCACTCAAAGTGCTATAACCGTCCAACAAACAAGTTACTTTAAGACCAACCAGCATCCACTGGCCTCCACTGTCCAGGCGATCCTGGGCATCCTGTTGGTGCTGGGGGTGCTGATCCTTTTCCTGAGCAGTTCACTGATCGCCAACACCCTCAGCGCGCTGCTCAACCAGCACCTTCGCCATATCGGCGTCATGAAGCTGATCGGTGGGCGGCGCAGCCAGATCTTTGCGATGTATATAGTGCTCATCCTGGCCTTCGGGACGATTGCCTTGCTGATCGCCGTTCCTCTGGGTGGCCAGGGCGCCTACGCCCTTGCGGCATACATTGCCAACATGATCAACTTCAACCTGCTGGGCTACCGGATCATTCCGCTGGCTCTTGCGATCCAGATTATCGTCGGTCTGGCAGTTCCGCTGCTGGCCGGACTGGGCCCGGTCCTGAACGGGTCGCGCATCACCGTGCTGCGCGCCCTCAGCGGCGATATACTCCAGGATCAAAAGAAACATTCCGTGCAGACGAAACCGCGTGCCTCGGCTTTCGAACGTTTCCAGGTCTGGTTCACAACCGCCCTGGCCCGGCGCGGCGTACATATCCCGCGCCCGCTGCTCATATCTCTGCGCAACACCTTCCGCCGGCGCGGCCGCCTGATGCTGACGCTTTTCACGCTGACAATGGGCGGGGCCATTTTCATTGCGGTTTTCAACGTGCGCGTTACGCTGTTTGACTATATCAACAGCATCGGAAATTATTTCCTGGCTGATGTGAGCCTGGATTTCAACCAACCTTACCGTCTTGATGAGGTGAAAAATACCGCCCTGCAGGTGCCAGGCGTGGTGGCAGTGGAAGGCTGGGCATATACTTCCGCTGAAGCAATCAATCCTGATGGCACGGTCGGCGATACGCTCACCATTCTGGCTCCGCCGGTAAACAGCAAACTGGTCGCGCCGGTCATGGTCTCCGGCCGCTGGCTGGAACCAGGCGACCAGAAGGCCATCACCGTCAGCGAAGATATCCTGGCAAAATTCCCCGGTTTGGCTCCTGGTAAAACCATTCACTTGAAGATCAACGGTCATGAAGACAATTGGACAGTAGTGGGTATCTTCAAGTTCGCTACTCAGGATGGGACGGTCGCATATGGTACGTATGAAACCATTTCCGCAGTCACCCACACTTCCAACCATGCCTTTACCTTCAGGATCGTCACGGATAGTCATACCCCTGCCTATCAACAGATGATGAGCGACCGGCTGGACAAGTATTTTCGTGACCAGGGTTATCAAGTCAGCGCGGCCCGTTCCGGCGATTCCACTCTGAACAGCGCGGCTGGCAGCCTGGATATCCTGGTTACCTTCCTGCTGATCATGGCGTTGCTGACTGCCGTGGTCGGCAGCATGGGATTGATGGGCACAATGGGAATGAACGTATTGGAACGCACGCGCGAAATTGGCATCATGCGATCTATCGGAGCGGTGGACGTAGAAGTGATGCGTACCGTCATTGTGGAGGGCCTGCTGATCGGCGGGATTTCCTGGCTGATTGGCGCCATCCTTTCTTTCCCAATAACTTACCTGCTTTCGGATATAGTCAGCCTGGCAATCTTTCAATCGCCAATCGCGGTGCATTTCACCTACCAGGGCTTTGCCATCTGGTTGCTGGTGGTTTTGGCACTTTCGGCAGTAGCCAGCATCCTGCCTGCCCGTAATGCAGCCCGGTTGACCATCCGGGAAGTATTGGCATATGAGTGAGTCTCCATTCGGCGTTCTCAATTGGTTATCTATTCTCAGTAATTAAGCGTGGCGACCTTTTTTGTTTTGCAAGGAGAAATATCATGAAAAAGATTAGTCTTTTAATTAGCGCCGTGATGGTGTTTGGATTGTTAGTGACAGCCTGCGGCAGCAATGCAGGCATTACTGCCACAGCCACCCCGGTTGCATCTACGAATACGGTGATCGCCGAAGGTCATCTGGTTCCGAGCCGGAACCAATACCTGGCTTTTCAGGGCAGTGGCAAGGTCGGCCAGATCCTGGTCAAAAAGGGTGATCGGGTCAAAGCGGGCGATGTTCTGGTCACGCTTGTCCAGGATTCTACACAGATTGCCCTGGAATCCGCCCTGATCACCGCCCAGCAGAACCTGGCCGAGTTGACCTCGCCGGAAGCCATCGCGAATGCCAGACTGGCCATCACGACCGCCCAGACCAATGTAACCAATACGCAACTGGCCTTGAACAATCTGAAGTATTGGCAAAACACCAACTTGGTCCAAAATTACTATGCCAACATGGTACTGGCCAAGTCCAACCTGGATAAGGCGCAGACCGCCTACGATAATGCC
>JBEKCT010000089.1:0-13936 GCA_050014715.1 Anaerolineales bacterium
CCTCGAACAGGCTGCCTTGCTCAGAATGTTTACCAAGCATGTCTCACTCCTGATTTGGTCTATCGCGGAGTGTAATCCCAAACCCCGAAAAACGCGAGCTTTTCGGCCGGGCTTCTAGGCCATCAGAGTGGTGGGGAAAAACCGTGTAGAATTACTAAATAAGGAGAGCAAATGACCAATCCTGCCGATCTGCTGCTTGTGAATGCGCTCGTCCTAGCCATGGATGGGAAAATGAACCAGTACGAACCTGGCGCAGTTGCCATCCGCGGGGATTCCATTCTCGCGGTTGGGCCCGAGGCCGACATCCGAAAAGCCTATTCTACCAAACAGGTCATGGATTGCGGCGGCAAAGTGCTGATGCCCGGGCTGGTCAATGCCCATACCCACGTCCCGATGACCCTGCTGCGTGGCCTGGCGGATGATTTGCGGCTGGATGTCTGGTTGATGGGGTACATGATGCCGGTCGAACGCGAGTTCGTCTCGCCCGACTTCGTCCGGCTGGGTACACAACTGGCTTGCGCCGAATTGATCCGCAGCGGTGTCACTTGTTTCGCCGACATGTATTATTTCGAGGAAGATGTGGCTAAAGCCACCGCCGAGGCCGGGCTGCGTGCGGTCTGCTCGCAGACCGTGCTCAAGTTTCCCACGCCGGACGCCGGCTCTTATGAGGATTCACTGGCCGCCACACGCCAATTCATCCAGCGCTGGAAGGGGCATGCCCTGATCACCCCATCGGTCGCGCCGCACGCTCCCTACACCTGCACACCAGAGATCCTGCGTGCCACCGCCCAATTGGCTGTCGAATTCGATGTACCGCTGCATATCCATATCGCCGAGACCACCCTGGAAGTGGAAAACATGCGCCGCGAGAATGGCATGCCGGTGGTACCGTATGTCAAGAAACAGGGCCTGTTCGATGCCAAAGTTCTGGCAGCGCATTGCGTCCATATTGACGAAGGCGAGATGCGCACCCTGTTGCATGCCGGGGCGGGAGTGGCCCACAACCCGTCCTCCAACTTGAAGCTGGCCTCCGGTTTTGCTCCCGTCCAGAAGATGCTGGAAGTGGGCCTGAATGTCGGGATCGGGACGGATGGCGCGGCCTCCAATAATGATCTGGATATGTTTGAGGAAATCAGGCTGGCAGCGTTTATAGCAAAAGCAGTCAGCAATGACCCGACCGTCGTACCGGCGGCGACGGCACTCAGCATGGCGACCCGCCTTGGAGCAAAGGCATTGCATCTCGGGTCCGTCGCCGGGACGCTCGAACCTGGTAAACGGGCCGATCTGATCCTGGTGGATATCTCTCCATTGCACAACTCGCCGCGCTTCAAGCGAGACAGCGTAAATCCCTATGCACAACTGGTCTACTCAGGGAAAGCCACCGATGTCACCGATGTGATGGTAAATGGAAAATGGCTGATGCAAGCGCGCAAGTTGTTGACATTCAATGAGACCGACCTGATCCTTGCCGCCAACGAGTACGCCCGGAAGATCGACATCTTCCTGATGGCTCGCGAACAATCTGTCTTCTCGAAACTGGTCGCATTGGGTGGCTCGGCGGAAGAGGAGTCTTTCGAAGTACAGGTCAAAGTCAAACTGGCTGGCCCGGCTCCGGTTCTTAAAGGTATAAAGGCGCCGGAGATTGAAATACTGCGTATGAAGCACTACCACCAACACGATGCCTACTTCACTTTTAATGATCCGGCACAAGGCTGGCTGCGCTATCGTGAGGATGAGTTGATCGACGAAAAGGAACAAGTCGCTGGCGTGCGCGGCCGTTTGACACTCATCGGGCCTTCGCGTGAAGACGACTTCGCCCACAATGTGCTGTTGTCGAGCATTCGCTACTTTGCCCCGGCAACCAACAGCCTGCGCTTCTATCGTGAATATTTCAAGCCCAGCAATGAAACCCTCATTGACAAGGACCGGCTGCGCTGGTTGGTGCGTTATAAGGACGAAGATTTCTTCATCAACCTGGACCGTGTCGATACACCGAAGCTAGGTTACTATCTGGAAATCAAGAGCCGCACCTGGAGCCGCCTGGATGCCGAAGATAAAGCCCAGTGGACCACCGAACTCATCACCCTGCTGGGTGGGTCTTTGAAAAAAACGGTTACGAAGGATTATGTCGAACTGGCCGAAGACAAATAAGAAAGTGTACAGGTTCTTTCAATGCATGGGTTCTGGAAAAGGGTAGCCGTTTTCATCGCTGTGGTTTTGGCGATTGCGCTGGTATTACTGGCGACGCTGGCGGTGATCCTGGTGACCCTTGACCATGATTTGCTGGATGCCGGTACCTACAAGAACGCCCTGGTTCGGCAGCAGGTTTACGAACGGATGCCGGGCATCCTGGCAGAGCAGCTATACACGATACTTAACGGAAATCCTTGTGCAACCGATCCATTAATGTGCGGGAACGCCTCTCCGGACTTCCTGGCTTGCGCCAAAACGGCGCTCGGCGACCTGCGCTACACGATCCTCACCGACGGCAGCGGGCAACCTACCGAGGTCGAATCACAGCAGGTGCAGACCTGCCTGGACAAGTATGATCCCAGCCTGCAAACGCGAGTTTCCAACACAGGGCCAATTTTCTTCAATTCTCTGAGCGTGAACGATCTGGAAACACTCATTGCAACGCTGATGCCCGCAGACGAGTTGCGCAATCTGACCGAAAACACGCTGGACCAGCTCTTCGCCTATTTGAACGGCAACCAGGACAACATCAGCATTACCCTGGTAAGCGTGAAGCAGCAACTTGCCAGCCCGGCCGGATTGCAGGCAGTCCTGACCCTTATCCGGAGCCAGCCACAATGCAGCCTCCAGCTCGCGCTGACCATGCTGGCCGAATTGAAGGCCGGAAATGGAAAACTGATTCTATGCAGCCCGCCTGATGAAATACTGAACTTGATTGCCCCCCTGATCCAGATCATAATCAAAGACGCTGCCGCACAAATCCCGGACAGCCAGGTCATCATCCCACCATGGGGAACGAATACCATCAGCTTTGGCCCGCTGGGAAGTGGACTGACCGGCGGGATCCACCTGGCACGACTGATCATGCGGCTCAGCCCAATTGTGCCGGTGCTCTTCCTGATATTTATTACCCTTCTGGTCGTGCGTACTATTAAAGACTGGCTGCGCTGGTGGGGCATTCCCATCTTCTTCAGCGGGCTGTTGTCGATCGGGTTGGCCGTTTCCGCCATGGCTTTTTTCGACCAGGCCTGGTCAGCCATCCTGGCCAACTTCATCCCGCCTTTCCTGTCACCGGTGCTGGTTAGCCTAGGCCATGATGTTGTTCAAACCATTCTGCAAACATTAACAGTTGGGATATCGGAGATTGGGATTTTCATGGCTGTGCTAGGCCTGGGAATGTGGATCGGCTCAGGACTGATCAAGAACAGGAGCGCCCCAGACCATTTACCCAAATCTGTCTCCACGTCAGCCTGATTAAAACATGACCGCCCGCACAAGCGCCGGTCATGTTTTTTCATTTGGATGCAACATTTTCGTGTAATCCCTGTATGATTATATAGAATAAAGAATATGGATGAACGCGAACTAGCCCAACGCGCCGCGCAAGGCGACCGGAAAGCCTTCGGCGGATTGGTAAAATGTCACCAGGCCGGAGTTTACAATGTTGCCTACCGGATGTTGGGAGAATGCCGGGATGCCGAGGATGCTGTTCAGGAGACTTTCCTGCGGGCTTTCCGATCCATCCGGACGCTTGACCCGCAACGCTCACCGGGTGCGTGGCTGAAGAAGATTGCAGTCAATGTTTGCCTGAACCGGCTGGAACGGCGGGGAACATTAACACTCGAAGATGAGGATGATTTCCCCGCCAAAGATCCGGGTCCGGAGGCACAGACCATCGAGCGGGAGCAAACCCACCAGGTGCGTGACGCCCTGTTAGCCCTGCCACCGCGTTACCGGGCAGCCATTGAATTGCGCCATTTCCAGGAATTAAGTTACACCGAAATGGCCGAAACCCTCCACCGGAGGATGAGCGATGTTAAATCTGACCTTTTCCGTGCCAGGAAACTGCTGGCAGAAATATTGAGACGAACACCATGAAACACCTGACCGAAACACAACTCAATGAATATCTGGACGGCCTGTTAAATGCCACTGCACAGGCCCGCCTGGAGGCGCACTTGTCCAATTGCGCAGACTGCCGGTCCAGGCTGGCTTCCCTGCAATCCGTTTTCGAGACCCTGGCTGCGCTGCCGGAATTAACTCCCGAGCGTGACCTGACCCGATTCAGAATAGGTGGCCCGCCGTGGGGTGGTTTCGGGTTGGGCTGGCGGCTGGCACTCGCCTTTCAGACCGGGTTGAGTCTCGGTCTTCTGATGCTTTTATCGGCGTACGTACCAGGCCATATCTTCGGGATTATGCCGGGATTAATCAGCCGGTTTGCCCTTCCAGAAGTGAAGTTCCCCCATCTACTCGATTTCAATTTCAGCCCGCCTGTCTTCCTTGTGCCTCACCTGCGTATCCCGGCGCTACCCATCACAATCACGCAGGCCAATTTTTCCATCTGGATCATCCTGGGAATTGCTGCCTTCCTGCTGTTCGCAGTGGGCAATTTCAGCCTGATCTTTCACCACACATCCAAGGCCTGAAAATGAAACATTCCCTCCTGGCAGCGTTCCTGATCTTATTCCTGGGCGTATTGGCATGCTCGTCCAGTCCAGCTGCCACACCGGGGCCCATCCCCAGCCTGGCGAGCTCGTCGTTCGACCTGGGTCGCACAGTCTACGGATTTTTCCCATCCCCGCCCCTGGTCAGCGTACAGAGCGTCATCGACACGTATAAGGCCATCGGCCAGCACGGCGATGTGGTGCTACTGCAACAAAATATCCCCTGGGCAGATTTTGTAAACGGGGTTGACGCCGCCTCGTCCAGTATTACGGACATCCACAACCAATACATCCTGGCTCACCAGAACGGTTTGGAGGTCATCTTCGTGGTGGATGCGCTTAACGGGCTCAACCGAAGCCAGTTCCAGGGACTGCCTTTCGGGTGGAAAGCCAGCTTCGCCAACCCGCAGGTGCGGGCGGCCTTCACCAATTTCACCTTGCGGATAGTGCGTGAGTTTCATCCACGATATCTGGGCCTGGCATCTGAGATCAATACCTACGCCGACACGCACCCCGAGGATTTCCCAAACTTCCTGAGCCTTTATGATTCCGTGTACAACCTGGTCAAAGCCGAAGCGCCCGAAACGCAGATTTTCGTCACCTTCCAGTGGGAGGAACTGAATAATATGATCGCACAAGTAGCTCATGGACGTACGCCTCGCCGGATCGATTGGAACCAGGTGGAAATCTTCGAACCGAAGCTGGATGTATGGGCCATCTCATCCTATCCGTTCGTTGTCTACCAGCGCGGTGCAGATATCCCGGCGGATTACTACACGCCATTACTCGCACAGACCTCTAAACCACTGGCAGTGGCAGAGGGCGGCTTTACCTCTGCACCGGTCGGGCCGGCCTCCGGCTCTCCGCAGGACCAGGTGGATTACCTGAACGCCATCCATTCGCAAATCGGTGGAGACCGGCTGGCTTTCTGGATTTACCTTCTGATCAACGATTTCAACCTTGATTCGTATGCCAAAATCATGAACCAGCGCGGCCAAAATGCCGATGTAAACACGCTCGGCATGTTCGCCTCGGTTGGTCTGACCAAATCCGACCGCACACCCAAACCCGCCCTGGCGGTCTGGGATTCGTTCCGGAAATAAAGAGTGACTGCTTGGTAGAAAAAGGAGAATGAAATGGATACCATCAATTCAATATTGTTCTTGATTTTTTGCGGCATCACCACTATTGCGCTGGTGATCGTTGTGAACCTGCTGTTTCCGGTCAATGTCGAAAAAGCCCGGGAAAAAGTTGAAGGTCAGCCTGTCCGCTGTCTGGTAATTGGCCTGGTTTCGCTGGGGCTTTCTTTTGCAGTTCTAGTATTGCTGGGTTACCTAATCAATTTGCCTATCCTGCAAACCATGGCGAGTGAAAAGGTTTCTTATTTGCTTGCAATCCATGGGTTGTTACGAGTGGTTTTAACCCTGCTCCTGATCCTGTTGGGGCTCAGTTTACTAAGTATCAGCGCTATTGGGCTGGCTGCCCTTGCAAATAGTCTGGGACAGCGCAGCGGGAAAACAACTTTATCAATAAATCCAAACCTGCTCGGAGCTACACTCTTGGTTTCATCGGGGCTGGCGCCCTTCCTGGGTTGGTTCATATTTGCTCCGATTGCTCTTGGCATGGGTTTTGGAGCTAACATCCAGGTTCTATTTCAACGCAAACCAACTCCGAAAGCCAGGCAATAGATATTCAACCAATAATGTGATGAATGAGAGGCGCAGATGCTAACCACTACTACCATCATTTACATGCTTTTATGTGGCGTTACCATGATTGTCATGCTGAGTACCATAGACCTGTTCCTGCCAAAGCCGGTTACACGTGCTCGCCAGAAATTGGAGACTGCACCAGTAAGAAGTTTCCTGGTCGGATTAATCAATTTGATCTTCTGGTTCGTGTTACTGGTTATCTGGTTCGAATGGACTCAATATAACGGCGGCCCTGAAATGATGCCTTATTTGATCGGTACTACATTGGGAATTCTTTTGATTGTCGGATTGGTTATCCCTGGCATCCCCGGGCTGGTTGCCCTGGCAGGCTTGACCGGGGGCCGTTGGAACACCTCGGCTTCGCCGATCGGGCAGGATCTGCGCGGCGGGCTTTTGCTGGTATTGGCTTGCCTGACCCCCTACGTCGGCTGGTTCATTTTCACACCCGCCCTGCTAAGCACCGCTATCGGTGCTGGGCTGCTGACCTTTTTCCAGCGCGGGAAAAAAACACCTATTGTGAAAGATTTACCTAATGGAAATTAAGCAGCCGGCACTTTGCGAATGGCCTGCTCATTGTTCCCAATTCTCTGCTCATTTGCCTTTATGGGCAGTTATTCTGCTGGTGCTGTGCCAGAGTCTCAGCAAAGTTGTGCAGGCCGGATTTATCGCAACGCGCCTGGAAGTAGAAGTATTTGCTCTGGGCAGGGGCAGCCACCGCCTGCAAGGCTGCCAGGCCGGGATTGGAAATCGGTCCGGGCGGCAATCCAGGATGGAGGTAAGTATTATAGGGCGAATCGGCCTTCAGATCATCCAGGCTGAGTGGGGTCGTCCACCAGGTAGCATGGGCGGTATCATAACCGAGCGCGTACTGGACAGTTGGGTCAGTCTGCAGCCGCATGTTTACAGCCAGGCGATTATAAAAAACTGAGGCGATCATGGGCATCTCATCCGCCACTACTGCCTCACGTTGGATGATCGAAGCCAGCGTAACCGCCTGGAAAACCGTCAGCCCGTGGCTGGAAAAACCGCTCTGCAGGTCGGGGGTCAGCCCGGAGGAAAAACTTTGCATCAGCAGGTAGACCAGTTGATCGGCTGAGGTGCTGCGCGGCAGTATGTAAGTGCCGGGTAAAAGGAAGCCTTCGGCACTCACACCGGCAGGCAGAAAGCCGGGGGGGTTGGCAGGCGCAGCGGCAGCCGCCAAAAAAGCTGAAGGGGTAATATCCAGCCCCGAACTGGGCAGACTGGCGGCGATTTCCTCCATTCGCCAGCCCGGGAGAACGCTGAACGTGACCTCGGTCAGTGTGGTGGATTTCAGCATCTGGGCGATATCCCGGCCGGTTTGCGCCGGGCTGAGCCGGTAAATGCCGGTCTGGATGATGGTATCCAGCCCGGTCCAGAGCAGGTAGGTACGAAACGTTTGGGCGTTTCGAATCAAGCCGGTCTGTTCCAGGCGATCGGAAATCGAATTTACGCTTTCCCCCGGTTGGATGACAAAAACCTGTTCCGCCCCCGCCGAATCAGGCGGCTGGGTCAAATCTCCGGTATTCCAGACCAGATCGAAGGCATAAGTAAAACGCTGCAAGGAATCGAGCCTGGGGCTGGGTGCCCCGAAAGACTGCCAGGCCATCGCCGGGATATATACAGCCATGGCAACCAGCCCGATGACAACCAGCAACAACATCAAGGAAATCCCGGGAATACAGGAACGGCGACGTTTCATGATTGTGAATTGGCGTCCAGGTAAGATTGCAGGAGGGCAGTGGCGGCCAGATCATCCAGATGACCGGAACGACTTTTTCGGGTGGACCCCATCTGGAGGCGGGCCAAGCGGGCGTCCCGGGTGGTAAAGGATTCATCCCAAAATACAACCGGGATGCTTGTCTGCGTTCTGAGTGCTTCGGCAAAACGCATCGAACGGCGTCCTTCAAAGGAAGGGTTTCCGTCATCATCAAATGACTGACCAACAACGATCAGCCGGGCTGCCTGGTTGGCAGCCTGTTCAGCTACGACAGCCGCGTCCACCAGACGCGCAACGTGCAAAATCACTGCCAGCGGGTTGGCTATGGTGCCTGTCAGGTCGCTGATGGCCAGACCGATGCGCTTGGAACCTGGATCTACCGCAAGTATTCTCATTAAAGCATTCCTTAACCCGCCATCTGCCCTCAGCCCTTGATAAGGACTGCTATACGAAATGGAATAACCGGTAGCCAGGGCCACCAGCCAGGCATTACTTTTATAGATGGATCAGCAGCCAGTCGTAAAGAGCCAACCAGTCCTCTGGCGGCCGCAGCCTTGCTGCGGCCTTGAATCATTTGCACGGTCTTCAATGGATCAATCTGCGCACGCAGACTCCGTTGCGCGGTGACTTTCCAGGAAGTGGTCCCTTCCGCGTCCGTCAAGAGCGTGCCGTGAGTGGCACTTATCACTGCATTTGAGATGGACTCATAACCGGCCGGCAGGTTCGCATCCAGGGCCAGGTTGGCATATGAAGAGACATCCGCCGCGCGCGCATACTGCGCCTTGCATTGCATTTTCATGGTTAAGGAGAGCGTGGCTCCGGTTTGCCCATCTGCAGGAAAATAGGTCTCGGAGATTATCTTTCCAACTGCAAGTGTGCTGGGAAAATAGATATCCCCGTGATTAAGGGCTTGAGGCAGAGACGTTTTACATTGATCCAGGATTTCTGATACAAGTGCATCGTGCAGGTTTGTACGATCATCTGCAGTCTGGATGGGCGCGAGCTGGTCAGAGCCACCTATGGTTGGGCTTGGGTTGGTCACCGCCAGGCTTGTTCCCAGGTCACCTTCAAAGACATTCAACGAATCAGCAGGTAAATTTCCGGAAGAACCCGGTTCGACTGCCTGGATGGGAACATCCACTGCCTTGCCAACTCCGGCCGGCATGACCCCATCCGTCGTTGTAGCAAACCGGACGGGGGAACTGCCGGAAGTCCGGATAATAGTGCCTGATGGAATATCTATCTTTCCAATGCTCAGATTACGAAAGTGAGCCATACCCGCCGCCAGAGTGTTCGGAGTGATAACCGATCCAGAAACCGAGGCAGTCTTGCTTTTCTCAAAAACAGCGCTAGCCAGACGAGCCGGTATTCCGGCGGTCAGGGTCACAGTGGTTACCTGCGGGCTGGCGTTGAGGGAGATTGAAAGGCTTTGCAAGCGGGTCTCAGGCGTTAATGAAACCGTCGCGGACGGGAAAAAAAGTACCAGCAGGGCCAGCATTGCCAGAACAGCCAAAGTAAAGAAAAGCAAGCGGACGGCAAAAAGATTTCGCCAATGCCCCTCAGCAGCCACAGCTTCCCGTTGCATTCTTCGCAAATCGGAACCGGGTGTTTGTCTAACCGGGGCCTCGGCCGGGAGATTTGCATGCCAGGTTCTACGTTGGGCCGTAACAGCCGTTTTAAATATAGGGATGCCCAGTTCCCGGGCAGTTTGACGTATATCGGCAGAGGGCGTCACAATGGCCAGTTGCGCCCCCAGGGTAAGCGCATGTCGCTGGACCAGACGCAAGTCGAGGGTCCGTTCAAGGACCCGGGAACGGCGCGGGAACACCAGCAGGATGCGTGACGTTTTTGCCCATGCCATCTTGTCGCGGATGGAAGTCACGTCGTCATGCCTGTCGAGTTGGATCACCTGCGTCTTCATCGTCCCCCATTATAACGGTTGAGCCTCCAATAATACTACGCCCAAATGTTCCCTTTATTATAGGTTCATTTTCTGGATATAGGAAAAAAGAGCGGACATGCCGGTCAGCCCTATACTATTATTCTTTCTTCCTTTTCATCCTTCCTTGGACGCTGGCTATTACTTCGGGAACCTTGACAGCATTCTGCGCACATAAAGCTGGCGCGTGAATATCATTTCTCGAAAGTCCGATTCCAGGTTACCGGTCGGAAAATCTGCTACTGGATTTTGGATATGACCACGATTACATGGCTGGTTTCGTTGTCGAATGAAGTAAGCACTATAGTCAGATTATGAGAGACGAAATCTATATTATGAGAGGCCCGGTTCCCGCTGCCGCTGTACCCTGTCCCTGGCATACTGGCAAAGCCCATTGATGCAACTTTACTTTGATAAAATTGGTGGGCTTGTTCGAGTGTAGCTGCCCCGGCGGTGGCTTGAGGCATAACCGGTACATCTTGCCAGTTCTGGACCGGGGTGCCGACCGGATTGAAATACTGCACAATATTTAGCAGGGCGCTTTCGATCCCATCATGGCTTGCATAGTCGCAGAATACGAATCAACGATGGCCGCATTCGTGACAGTCATTGGTGGTTCAGTTGCCACAGGTACGGGTGTATCGGTTGGGGCCTGCATGGGGGCAGTGGTCGCAGTCGGCGCTACGGTAGCACTTTCCATTATTCGAGTATTTACCGCTGCCAATGGTATTTGGGTGGAAACGGGAGTCTGGGTAACTTTGGCAAGCTGTGTAGCAGCATTACAGGCCATTAAAAGAAGAACAGGCAATACCAATAAAGCTCTCTTTACCGTTAACATGGCATCCTCCTTTCAGGATTATTCCACAATCAGCTAGAAAGGCAGCCAATTCAATGAGAAATCAGTCCTCCCTCATTACAGCAGGATTGGGATTCTATTTCTCAAAATTTGGGGACAAAAATGGGTTGACAGGGTCCGCCCCATCGAATTATTTGAGCTTTTCTTCCACCCAGGCGCGGACACTCGCCAACGCCGCGGGGATTATCGCCACATCCCGTCCGCCGCCAAAAGCCAGGTGCGGCGCCCCACCCCCTCCCGCCCCTAACTGGCGGGAAACGTGCCCAACCAGGTCACCCGCCTTGATACCTTGCTTGATCAAGTCTTGGGTCACCGCGGCCATAACAATCACCTGCCCGGCATTGACGGTGGCGATCACACAAATACCGTGATCGAGATATTTTTTTCGGAAGGTATCTGCCAATTGACCAAGGGTTTCTTTATCCAGTCCAGGTAATTCCATTGTAACCAGGTGCACCCCTTTGATATTGTCGGCGGCTGATAGCTGACTGCTGAACATTTTCATAGCCAGTTCCGATCTCAATCCTGCCACCTGCTTGCGGGTGGCAGCCAGCTCTTCCTGCATCTGTTCAGCTTTCTGCGGTACTTCTTCTACGGCAGATTGAAGCACACCGGCGGCCTGTTTAAGCAGCTTGAAACGCCTGGCAACCAGCTCATATGCGCCGCGCCCGGTCACAGCCACGATACGGCGAACACCTGCCGCCGCCGAACTCTCGGACACAATCAGGAATATGCCCACATCCGAAGAACGCTCAAGGTGCGTGCCGCCGCAAAGTTCATAGGAGTGTCTGTGCTGGGGATCACCAATGGTAATGGTTCGAACCACATCACCATACTTTTCTCCAAACAGCGCCATGGCGCCTTCGCTTATTGCCTGTTGGCGCGATTTGCTCACCGATGTAACGGCAAAATCAGCTGCCACGGCTTCATTGACCAGCTTCTCTACCTGCTCGACCTGCTCCGTCGTCATTGCTTCGGAATGGTTAAAGTCGAAACGGAAATGATCCGGGGCGACCAGCGAACCGGCCTGGACCGCCTTTTGCCCCAGCACCTGATGCAGCGCGGCGTGCAATAAATGGGTGGCAGTATGGTTTCGGCGGATGTCATGCCGGCGGGCAACGTCCACAGCCGCAATTGCCAGATTACCGGTTTTCGGATGCCCAAAGACCAGTTCCCCCACGTGGACGATGACACCCGCTGAAGGTTTGCGCATCTCGGTTATTTCGATCTCCCAGCTGCCGTCGCTGGCACGGATAGATCCTGTATCGGAAACCTGGCCGCCGGATTCAACGTAGAATCCAGTTTTCGGCAACAATACCTCCACCCTGTCCCCGGCTCCGGTTTCATTCAATAGTTGCCCATCTGCAGCCAGCGCCAGAAGCGGTCCTTCGACCTGCAGCCATTCATACGGGTTATACTCCACCCCGTCTTTGCCCAGCCGGCCGGCTTTTTGCAGCTCTTGGCGTATTCCAGCATAGAACTCGGCATCCTCGCCGCCCATTCTGCCCATGGCTTTGCCGCCTCCGGAAGCGAGACGGTGCGCATCCATGGCGGTGCGGAAACCGGCTTCATCCACTTCCAGGTCCTGTTCACGGGCAATATCGCGGGCAATCTCAAATGGCAGGCCATAAGTAGCATAAAGATCAAACGCTTTATGCCCATCCAATGTCCGCTGACCAGAATGCTTGAGTTCATCCAGCATGCCCTGCAAATAAGCCGTACCTGATTCCACGGTGCGGGAAAAGCGGACTTCTTCGCGCCGCAGATTATCCAGGATGACTTCCCGGCTCTTAACCAGTTCCGGGTAAAAATCGCCGTATGCAAGGATGATGGCTTCGGCAACATTCGACAGGAAAGGATCATGCAGATCAAGTTTCGTCCCGAAACGCGCTGCCCTGCGGATGATCATGCGACAAACGTAATTTCGCCCCACATTGCCCGGAACCACGCCATCCGCGATCAGGAAAGCCGCCGCACGGGCATGGTCCGCGATGACACGGTACGGTGTGAAGTTGGCAAACATTTTTTCAGGGCTATCCCCGGTCAAGGCACGCACACTATCCAGGGCACCCTGGAAAAGATCTATTTTGTAGTTAGAATCGACTCCCTGAAGAACGGAGACGATCCGCTCAAAACCCATACCAGTATCCACATGCTTGGCAGGCAGCGGTTCGAGGGTATCCTTGTCTATGCGGTTGTATTGGATAAAAACGTTATTCCACAGTTCGAGGTAGCGGGTGCATTCCCCATTGACACCGCATCGATGGAGTTTGCCGCGCAGGTTATCAAATTCCTCTCCGCGGTCAATGTGGATCTCGGAACAGGGTCCGCATGGACCTGTTTCAGCCATTTCCCAAAAATTCTCTTTACGCCCAAAAAACAGGACATGCGCCGGTTGCATGCCAGGCTGCTTCTTCCAAATATTCGCAGCTTCGTCGTCAGTCGGGATATTGCCCTTGTCATCCTTGAAGCAAGTGGCATACAGACTTTCTCCAGGTAAGCCCCAAACATCCGTGAGAAGTTGCCATGCCCAAGTAATGGCTTCCTGCTTGTAGTAATCGCCAAATGACCAGTTGCCGAGCATCTCAAAAAAAGTGTGATGGCTGTCATCCCGCCCGACCTCATCAAGATCGTTATGCTTTCCCGCCACACGTAACACCTTCTGGGAGTCGACCGCACGGGTATAAGGACGTTTGTCGGTGCCCAGGAAAACATCCTTGAACTGGACCATACCGGCATTGGTAAAAAGCAGGGTGGCATCTCCGCCTGGAACGAGTGAAGCAGAGGGGACGAAGGTATGCTTGTGTTCAACGAAAAAATCAATAAAGGTCTGGCGAATTTCTGCGCCGGTGGGTTTCTGGGTCATTCATGCTCCGATTGAACGCTATGATGGGCGAATTATACACAACTATGAAAGGAGTGGGAAACAATTACGGACTCAACAATATTGTCAAGGGGATCAACTGCCCCACTCAATTAATGATAATGAAAAGACGAACAGAGGCTGGAAAACCAGTCTGCTCGCCTTTTCGGGGGGGTTAGAGTAATTATAAT
>JBEKCT010000090.1:0-13919 GCA_050014715.1 Anaerolineales bacterium
AATTCCGCAATGAATCCAGAGAAGCCCGGCATGCCCATCGAGACAAGGCTTCCAACGATTACCCCTATCCCCACCAGGGGTAACGGCTTGATCATCCCACCCAGTTCTGGGATCTGGCGAGTGTGCGCCCGGTCATAGACCATGCCAACTGCGGCGAAGAAGAGAGCAGTCATGATCCCGTGCGAGAACATTTGGACCCCCGCACCGGTCAACCCTTCCGGTGTCAGTGTTGCAAATCCCATCATGACCAGTCCCATATGTGAGACGGATGAAAAGCCAATTACATATTTAAAATCCGTCTGGACGCTGGCAATGAAGGCACCATAGACAATGTTGACCAACGCCAACCCCATGATCAATGGAGCCCAAAATATTGCGCCTTGTGGCAGCAGCATGATCCCCACCCGTAGAGCCGCAAAAGCGCCCAGTTTCATCAGCACACCCGCATGGAACATTGAAACAGCCGTGGGTGCTGCCACGTGGCCATCCGGTGACCAGTTATGGAACGGGAAAATACCGCCCAGGATGGCAAATCCCATGAAAACAGGCAGAAACCAGATTTTCTGGAAAGTTGGGGTGAATTTAGCTGTCTCCAGGATCAGCATGTCAAATGTATGCAATCCGCTGGTCCAGTACATGACCAATGCTCCGATCATTGACACCACTGAACCAATGAAAAGATATAGAGTCAATTTCATGGCCGCGTATTCCCGTGTCTTGATCCACCCCCAGATGGAAATTAGCAGGTACATCGGGAATACTGCAATTTCATAAAAGAAAAATAGCATGAACAGGTCGAGTGAGGCAAACACACCGAACACGCCCGTAGCCAAGATGAACAGGAAGGCAAAGAATTCGCGCGGCCTGTCATCTATCCCCCAGGAGATCATCACCCCTGTCACCATGACAACACCCGTCAGAAGCACCAGCGGAGCCGACATTCCATCCACGCCGAAATGCAGGCTGATGCCCAGCGCAGGCATCCAGTTGTATTTCTCTACGAATTGGTAACCAGCCGCTGTTTTGTCGTAGGTAAAGTACACCAACAAAGACATTGCCAGTGCAAATAATGCCGCGCTCAATGCCGTTATGCGGATGGCTTTTTTTTGTTCTGGTTTATACATAAGGATGATTAAGGCTGCTACCAGCGGGGTGAAGACAATGATACTCAGAAACGGAAAATGCATCTCTACCTCTTAGTGGAACAGCATTATCATGGCTTTATTTATCACACCCAGGATCCAGGCCGGGTAAACGCCGATAACAAGGATCAGTGTCATCAAAGGGGCCATGACTATGATCTCGCGTGTATTGATTTCAGTCAGCTTGTGTTCGCCCTGTGCCCAATGCTCATTCAATGGACCATGCAGAACGTTCTTTACACCCTTGAGAACATATGCGCCGGTAAATAGCAGACCAATCATGGCGATTGCCGTATAGACTGTCAGGATGGGCCAGGCACCTCGCACAACCAGGAATTCGGAGATAAAGCCGTTCAAGCCGGGTAAGCCCAGCGAGGCCATGCTGGTGAATATCAAAATCCCGCCGTAGATAGGAACAAGCGGGAACAACCCGCCAAAATCCTCCAGGTTGCGGGTGTGAGTGCGCTCGTAAATAACCCCCACCAGGAAGAACATTCCGGCTGCGGAAAGACCGTGGTTGAACATCTGGAGCACTGCTCCGTTCAATGCGATGGTTGCGTTAATCGTGCCAGCTGCTTTGGCTGCCGCAGCAATACCCAGTAACACGAACCCCATGTGGTTAACCGACGAATACGCCACAAGTCGTTTGAAATCTTTCTGCCCATAAGCCGCGAATGCCCCGAAGATAATCGCCATCACTGCCAGGAACGCCAGCCACCCAGCATATCGAGCCGATTCCACCGGATATAACGGCAGCACCAACCGCAAGAATCCGTATGCGCCTAGTTTCAACAGCACACCCGCAAGTATCATCGAACCGGCTGTCGGCGCCTCGGTATGCGCATCCGGCAACCAGGTGTGAAATGGCCAGACCGGAACTTTGATAGCAAAGGCGATTACAAATGCCCAGAAAGCCACTGTCTTAACCGTCTCAACAGGCAGACCCAACAGTGTTCCGGTAGTCAGGGAATTCCACTTCTGGTACAACACCGGCAGGTCGTAATTCTGGAATAATACCCCCAGCATTTGGATGGCGAGCAGTAGTCCCAATGAACCGCCCATGGTGAAGATGATGAATTTTAAGGAGGCATAATTACGGGACTGGACCTTGACACCCTTCCAAATTTCGCGTTCTCCCTTCTCGCTGCCCCACTGGTTGATCAAGAAATACATTGGCACGAGTCCGATTTCCCAGAAAACAAAGAAGATCAGCAGGTCCAGCGACAGGAAGACACCCAGCATACCCGTCTCCAGCAGCAGGAACAGAAACATGTAGGCTTTTAGCCGGTCGGTGACGTTGAATGACGCCAGTAATGCTATCGGCGTAAGAAGTGTCGTCAGCAAAACCATGGTCAGCGAAAGCCCATCAACCCCCACGTGAAATGTTGAATGGATTGCTGCATACCAGCTGGCTTGTTCCTGGAACTGGAAACCCGCTTGTCCTACCTTGAATTGTGCCCAAAGGACAATTGTCAATAGGAAAGGTACCAAGCTCAAGCTGAAAGCCGTCCAGCGGATTGCTTTCAAATTGCGATTCGGAAGGCACAAGACCACCGCCGCAGCAAGAACAGGAAAGAAAAGTATAAGGGTTAGAAGATGTTGATTGATAAAAGCCATCGAAAACTCCAAGGTAGTGACGACTTCAGTTGCCTATCATGACTTCGTTTTTTCTACATTCCTACTTTTAAGAAATAATATATGAAAGCAAAGACAACCAATATCACTATGGATACGACCATGTAATATTGGACACGCCCAGCCTGGATCTTGCGCAAACCGGATCCGGAAGCCTTGATGGTCTTGCCGGTCCCATCTCCAATGAATTCGTTGATTACCGGTTTGTCGAAATAATTTCGGAATGCATGCCCAAGAAAGAGGGAAAACCGCGCCAGGTTGTGCAGGAAACCGTCAATAACTAATTGGTCCATATAAAGCGAGGTGAATTTTTCAGAAAACCATACAGCCGGCCTGACGATAATGAAAGCATAAAATTCGTCAAAATAATATTTATTCTTGAGCAACGGGATTTGAAAGTGGTCTTCTGCCGGGGCAGATACATTCCGGTATGCCAACCATCCGCATAGCAACCCGCCTAGAGCGACCACCAGCGAGGTTACTACTGGTATCCAATTGAATGCTAATGCTACCGGCGCCTCAGTCAAGGTTCCGCCCACAAACTCATGGAACCAGTCCGGAATCAATCCACCAGTGAACCATTCTGGCATACCCACCCATCCGACCCCCATGGCAAAAACTGCCAGTACAACCAATGGCAGAGTCATTGTCCAGGTCGTCTCGCTGGCATGTTCAGCGGCCTTTGTCCGCCCTTCGCCAAAGAATGTCAGTGTGATCTGGCGCATAGTATAAAAAGCTGTCAGAAATGCTGCAACCGCCAGGACGATGAAGACCAGGAAATGCCCACCTCCAAAGGCTTCCGCGAAAATCGCATCCTTTGACCAAAAACCTGCCGTCAGCACCGGGAACCCCGAGAGCGCCAGGCCACCGATCAGGAAAGTCCAGAATGTGATCGGCATCTTCTTTCTCAACCCCCCCATGTTGAACATATCCTGAGCGTCCACATGTTCGCCCGTTTGCAATACGCCGTGCTCCATTCCATGGATGACCGAGCCGGAATCCAGGAACAGCAGCGCTTTGAAGAACGCATGCGTAACCAGGTGGAACGCCGCCGCAATATATGCATGTACACCCAGCGCCGCAATCATGAATCCGAGTTGTGATATGGTTGAATAGGCCAGGACCTTCTTGATATCATTCTGGGCCACGGCAATGGTCGCGGCAAACAGCGCCGTGAACGAACCGATGAAAGCCACCACCGTCATCGTGTGTGCATCCAGACTCAAAAGAGGGTATATTCGGATGGCCATATAAACACCCGCCGAGACCATCGTGGCAGCATGGATCATTGCACTGACCGGAGTCGGACCTTCCATTGCATCCGGAAGCCATACATGTAACGGCCATTGGGCGGATTTACCTATCGTTCCGATGAAAAGCAGGAGACCAATTATCCCGGCTGCGGATAACCCGAAGAAAGCCGGTGTACTGGAAAGGGCTTGCAGCATCTTCGGTTGAAAAATATCTTTGTAGGAAAGCGAACCAGTAAATGAATAAACAAAAGCAATCCCCAGTAACATAAAAACATCCCCGACGCGCGTGGTCATGAAGGCTTTGATCGCGGCATCCCGGGCGGATTTTTTGCCATACCAGAACCCGATTAACAGGTATGAACACAACCCCATGATTTCCCAACCAACAAATAAGGTCAGCAGGTTATTGGAAACCACCAGGGTAAACATGCCAAAAGCGAACAAGCTGATAAATGCAAAAAAGCGCGCATACATCGGTTCTATGGATGGAACAATATGTGTATGTCCGTTTTCGGTGACGGTCGCACCATGCGGAGGTAGTCCGGCCAGGTCGTGGTCTCCTTGCGGCTGGCCAAAGTTATGGTACCCAATGCTGTAAACGAAGATAGCCAAAACAGTCCAAGCTACAAAGAACAGCACCACCGCCGAAAGAGGATCAATCCGCACACCAATCTGAAGCCAGGTCTGCCCTGTCGGCAGCCAATTGATCACTGACTCGAATACATGCATGCCAAATTCTTTGGTTCCCACGGCTTTTATAAAAACAACCATACTTCCGAGCCAGGAGAGTCCCGCCGCCGCGATCGCGATACCATGACTTAAAGGTTTGTTCTTGTTCGTGAACAGAATAATTGCAAAAAAAGCCAGCAAGGGCGGGAGAGGCAGAAGCCAGATGATCCAATTCGTCATGAAACCTCCAAAATAAAAAGTAAGACGCAATTTGTAGAATCGCCTCTTACAAATCACGCTTTACATTTTATTTTCACCATTTCATCAAATTAATTTCATCCGCCACGACCGTCTTGCGGCGGCGGTAGACCGATATGATCAACGCCAGTCCAACTGCCACTTCCGCTGCAGCCACAGCGAAAACGATGACAGCAAATGCTTGTCCAGCCATTTGGGCGGCGTTCTGGTAGCGCCAGAAGGCCACCAGGTTGATGTTTACCGCATTAAGCATAAGTTCAATGCATAATAGGATCGCGATGGCATTCTTGCGTGACAGGACACCATACAGCCCGATGCAGAATAACGCGGCTGCCAAAATCAGGTACCATGAAAGCGGGATACTCATCTCAGTCTCCTACTTTTTATCCACGGTCGCAATGTAGACCGCCCCTACCAGGGCAGCCAGCATAAGCACCGAAGCTACTTCAAAAGGTAGTACGTAGGCATCTGGGGATACCAGTGCCGTACCAAGCGCCTGGACAGTATCCAATCCCGCCGGCAGGACGGCCTCAGTTCGTTGCACTCCCGGGAAACTTAGAATGAGCACCGCCAACCCGGTCAGGATTGTTAATCCCAACAGTGCCGGAATCCACCAATTGTTGCGCGTCTGCCGTCCTTTTTCCATTGCTTCCCGCCGGGTCAACATCACGGCAAAGATAAACAGGATGGCGATCGCTCCGATGTAAACTACCACCTGCACCACCGCCAGGAAATTTGCCTGCAGGATGGCATACAGAACAGCCACCCCGAAGAGCGCCACCACCAACCACAAGGCCGCATGTAGTAGATTGCGGACGGTTACCACCATTAAGGCAGAAACGAGGACCAGCGCACCTGTAAGGAGGAAAATAATTTGTTCAGCCGTCATACCGCCTGCTCCTGTGTATGCGCTTGCGGCTCGGGTATCTTTTCCGCCTTGCGCTGTTTGCGGCCATAAGCTCGCAGGATTTCAATTGTGGCGTAACCGATTACAATGTTGGAGCCAAACATCCCCAACACGTAAAGCCAATTTGGCAGGACGATCAGGACTTTGTTAAGTGTTGCTGTATTTACCAGCACCACCAATGAAAGCGGGACCAGGAATTTCCAGTTAAACGCCAGCATATGATCGATGCGAATGCGCGGTACCGAGTATTTGATCCACATGATCACCCAGTAACCGAACGTGGCCTTGGCAATAAACACCAGTGCCTGCACGAACGGAATATTCAGCCAGGTTAAGACAGCCAATTTTTCCAGTCCGAAAAAACCTCCATAACCCCCAAAGAACAGGATTGCTATGAATCCACCGAATGTAAAAGCATGCAGGAGTTCACCTGCATAGAACCAGCCGAACTTCATCCCGGTATATTCAATATGGAATCCTGCTACAATCTCGGATTCGGCTTCATTCAAATCAAAAGGCGAACGGCCCAATTCTGCAATTGCGCTGATCAGGAAAATAAGCAGTGCCAATGGGGACAGAATGGCAAACCACATACCGCTCTGTGCCTGGGTAATTCCTCGCACGCTCATAGTATTCGCCAGTATGGTCGGAATGAGCAGGATGATGACCATCGGGATTTCGTAGGAAATCATGTTGGATACCATCCGGAAAGCTCCTAACAGGGCATATTTGTTATTGGATGACCAGCCTGCCATGATGATTGCCAGTGTTCCCAACGCCCCCGCAGCAACGATGAACAGCAATCCCACATTCAGGTCTACGCCGTAAATGGTCGAAGCCAGCGGCAGAATCGCCCATAGCACAATGACGGATGTCGCTGCAAGCACCGGGGCAACGTTGTAGATGATCTTATCTGCTCCGTCTGGGGTAATATCTTCCTTTATTACCATCTTGATAATGTCGGCAACCGGTTGGATCAAGCCGAAAGGGCCGATCCGGTTCGGTCCCAGACGGTCTTGGAAGCGAGCCACTACTTTACGCTCCACCCAAACCAGGCCAATGTCCAGCGTCATGGCAAACAAAATCAGCACAATGATGCCAATCACATAAAGAAGAATGCTAGCAATTGCGGCTGGCAGGTGCCATCCGGTTAATATCCCATTCAGCCAATAGCCTATGAAATTGATCGGGTTATTCCAAAACGTCATGCTATACTCCTGATGGTCTTTAACACAACGAAAAGGCTGAGAGGGGTTTCCTGTCAGCCTTGATAGTTCACCCTGGGGAATCTAAACCCATTCCAACATCCCTTTGCGCCAAGCATACACGAGCCCGGCAACCAGGATTCCGATAAATAAGACGCCTTCCAGTACCACAAACAGCGGCAACTGTTTAAGCGTCAGCGCCCACGGGAATAAGAAAACCGACTCCACATCAAATACTAAAAATACCAACGCGAACACATAATACTGGGCTTTAAACTGCACCCATGACTCGCCTACGGTCTCGATGCCGCATTCGTATGTGCTTTGTTTGACTGGATTTGGTTTGCGTGGCGCGACCAGCCGGGCGAACACCAGCGGGACCACTGGAACAATAATACCAATCACAAAAAAGAGCCCAATGTAAAGCCATTCATTCTGCATAGGTGCTCCAAAACATATAGTTGTATTGCAGCCACACGACGGGCGAATTTTACCATAAAGGATAGAATATTCTTCGAAATCATTCCAATCTCTTTAATTTATCTTTTGTTTAAATTCTCCTATTACACCTTTGTTTTGTAACCAAGTCCTTCCCCTTGGATCAAGATACTGAAATTTTTTGTGATTAATTCATTATGTACCGTTGGGAAAAACGTGTTAAACTGAAACCGATTTTACCCAAGGAGTCTTATGCCAACCTACCCACCTGAACCATTCCGCATTAAAACCATCGAACCCATCCGCATGCCCTTATACGAGGAACGCCGCAAGGCCATCCATGCCGCCGGTTTTAACGTCTTCGCACTGCAGGCTCAGGATATCTTTATTGATTTGTTAACTGATTCCGGCACTGGTGCTATGAGCGACCGACAATGGGCTGCCCTCATGCTCGGGGACGAGTCCTATGCCGGAGCGCGTTCTTTCCAACGCCTCGAAACAGCCGTCAGCGATATTTTTGGCTTCAAGTATTTTGTTCCCGCCCATCAAGGTCGTGCGGCTGAAAATATCCTGTCAGCTTGCCTGGTCAAGCCTGGGCAGTCTGTCCCATCCAACATGCACTTTGACACCACGGATGCCAATATACGGGCACGTGGCGGTCGCCCGGAAAATCTGGTCATCGACGAAGCTGGCGATCCTTCCAATCTTCATCCATTTAAAGGCAACATGGATATCGCCAAATTGAAAACTTTCATTCAGAAGACCGGCCCGGCTAACATCCCATTTGGCATGTTGACCGTTACCAATAATGCCGGCGGCGGCCAGCCCGTCTCACTGGAAAATATTCGAGCTGTCGCCGAAACTTACCATGCTTTCGGAATTCCATTCATCATCGATGCCGCCCGCTTTGCTGAAAATGCCTATTTCATCAAGCTGCGCGAGCCCGGCTATGCTGACAAAACTCCCCTGGCGATCGCCCGGGAGATGTTCTCCGTGGCGGATGGCATGTGCATGTCTGCCAAGAAGGATGCCATCGTTAATATCGGCGGTTTGCTTTGCATCAATGATGAGACTCTTTATCATAATATCTGCAATGAACTGATATTGAGGGAAGGATTCTACACATATGGCGGGCTGGCGGGGCGCGACTTGGATGCAATGGCGGTCGGGTTGTACGAGGGTCTCGACGAAGCCTATCTGGCCTACCGCCTCGGTCAGACGGCCTACCTAATGGAATGCATCAATGCAGTCGGCATTCCCACCATCCAACCCGCCGGAGGTCATGCTGTTTACATTGATGCTGGCAGTTTACTGCCCCACATTCCGCATGGAGAATTCCCTGGCCAGGCATTGGTGGTCGAACTCTACCTGGAAGGTGCCATACGCGCCTGTGAGATCGGCTCGGTCATGTTCGCTCACCCTGATCCTGACAACGGCGAGATCGTCTACCCACAATTGGAACTTGTCCGCCTTGCGATTCCCCGACGGGTCTATACCCAGAGTCATATGGATTACGTGACTGATACGCTGGCAAAGATTGCTCATCGCAAATCCGGCATTCATGGCTATAAGTTCACCTATGCCCCCGAGTTGTTGCGTCACTTTACTGCAAAATTCCAGCCGGTTTGATTCTTGTCTTAAATACCGCTTCGTTTCACGCTTCACCTGCGGGTTTTTCGAGACCAATGCAGTAGTGGAGTGACTCATTTGAACGGTTCGGTGGGTATCGCACCAGCAGTGGTCTGCTCCAGTAAGAGAGTAACAGCGGTCCGATAAAATTAAGTAAAAAAAATCCTTGCCCAATTTGGACAATATTCTTTTATCGATTGAACTATACCTGCGAATTAAATCGTGGATTCTCGCACGAGGCAAATATGATCCCCAACCAATGGTATGTCATCTTGGAATCTAACCAAATCAAAAAAGGGAAGGTTTTCGGCGTTACACGCATGGGCGAGAAGATGGTTGCCTGGCGTAACCGTCAAGGAAAACTCTCGGTGATGAGCAACAAATGCCCGCACCGCGGTGTGGCACTCAGTGTCGGCAAGGTCATAGGCGAATGTATACAATGTCCGTTCCACGGCTTTGAATACGATGCTTCCGGTGCCTGTTTGCTCGTCCCGGCCATTGGGAGTAATACAGAGCCACCCAAAGCCTTACATGCACACTCTTTTCTTGTCCACGAGGCGCATGGCTTTGTGTATATCTGGTGGGGCGAGCCACAAAGCGAACTTCCGCCCGTGCCATGGTTCGAGTCCATCGGTGAGGACATGGTCTATACCACTCTGCGCGACCGCTGGGCCAATCATTACGCCCGAGCCATCGAAAACCAACTTGACGTGGTCCACCTGCCATTCATACACCATAATACCATTGGGCGTGGTAACAAAACCCTGGTGAACGGCCCGATTGCTAAAGAAGAAAGTCATTGGCCGGGCGACCATCTGATCAATTTATGGGTCTATAACGAAGTTGATAAAGGCCAGAGACCGAAAAAACCTTCCGATCTACCTGAACCTGCACGGCGGCCTTTCCTTCAGTTTCGTTTCGGGAACCTATGGCAGAATTGGATTGCTGATGACCTGCGCGTTGTAATCGCCTTCGCGCCCATAGATGGCGAAAACACAATAATGTACGTTCGCTATTATCATACGGTTCGGTTCCCGGTATTGCGTCAATTGACCGGTTGGCTGGGCAGTCTTGCAAATCTGGTCATCGAGCGGCAAGACCGTCGTGTGGTAATTACCCAGCGTCCGTCCCGACCGGACCTTGGCAACGGCGAAATTCTAATTCAAGGGGATAGCCCAGTTGTTTTGTACCGCAAGATCAGAAGGTCTCTGATCGAAGGGAAAGGATAATTCCCTGCTCGCCAATCCGATTGGTAATTCGATCTTATCCAAAGCTCCAATCCGGGATAAAATTACCTTGATTCTGATTGATTCACTTATGATGAGGAATTAGAATGACAAATAGATCCAAGGTCGCCGTAGTACGCACCCGGCCCGAGACTGTATTACAGGATTACCAACGTTTATTTGATCTGGCAGGTGGCAGTCAGGCACTTCGCCGGGATGCCACTACTATTATTAAGGATAATATATCCTGGCATTTCCCGATGCCGGCAGCAAATACCACACCCTGGCAATTGGAAGGCGCTATTATTGCCTTGCGGCAGGCCGGTTTTGACAAGTTGGTATGTGTCCAGAACCAAACCGTGATTACCAATGCCTATAAAGGGGAAGATTTGAACGGGTATCTACCCATCTTCAAGCATTACGACGTTCCGGCGCTCTTCAATTTCCAGAATAAAGAAATGGAATGGGTGTTTTACAAGCCAAAGGCTAAAATGCTGGCACTGGATCACATTTATCCGGAAGGCATCCGCATTCCGGATTATTTCCAGGGGAAAAATATTGTCCACCTTCCTACGGTCAAGACCCATATGTACACAACCACTACCGGCGCCATGAAAAATGCCTTTGGTGGCCTGTTAAGCAAGTATCGACATTACACACATACTTGGATTCATGAAACGCTGGTGGACCTGCTTGCCATCCAAAAAGAGATCCACCCTGGCATATTTGCTATAATGGATGGCACCACAGCTGGCAACGGTGCCGGCCCGCGTCTGATGATACCGGTGGTAAAGAATATCCTGTTGGCCTCCGAGGATCAGGTAGCCATCGACGCTGTGGCAGCCAAACTAATGGGGTTCGACCCGCTCTCCATCCGGTATATCCGCCTGGCGCAGGAACATGGTCTGGGAACCGGGGATGTACATCAGATTGAACTGGTTGGCGATGATGTATCTGATGAGAACTGGAATTTCAAGATCACCCGGAATACCCACACCTTTCTGGCCTGGCTTTCATGGTATGGGCCGACCAGGTTCCTGCAAAAATTGATCTTTCGAACTCCGCTCGTCAACCTGCCGATTGCCATCTCGGAGGCCGAGCAAGATTATTTCTACTGGCCTTTGAAGTACAAACGGGTCACCAGGGATTGGCAAAATAATACCGAATGGGGAGCCCTCTTTAAGAGTTACCGCCAAATGGGCTATTTGAAGGGCTAAACTTGTCTTCAATTGCTCTTTGTTCTTACTTATTTGATTTTGCTCGCTTAATTTCCTTCTGCCTGCCTCATCGCTTGGAAAGCCGCAATTGCCACTTCCAGAATCTTTTCATCTGGCTCGCGTGTGGTCAGGGATTGCAGCGCCAGGTTGGGTTTGACGATGAAGCGAACAAATGGGTTCGAGATGTGATCCGCCGTCCAGCGTAGGTATTCGTAGTCGATGCCCACCAGCACCGGAATCATTAGGATCCGGCTGACCAACCGCCACTCCAGCGAAAGCGGGCCCAGGATGGTAAAAAAGAATAGCGACAGCACCACTAGGATCAAAAGAAAAGCCGTGCCACAACGGGTGTGGGCCAATGGGTATTTTGCTACGGATGCCGGAGATAACTCCGCACCGGCTTCATAGGCATTAATGGTTTTATGTTCGGCGCCATGATAGGCAAAGACCCGGCTTACATCCGGCATGAACCCAATTACCCAGATATACCCCAGTAGCATAAGCAGGCGTAGCACTCCTTCCACCAGGTTGCTCCACCAGGCATTCCAAAGTAGGAAATGTTCAGTTAGCCACCCTACTCCCGCCGGGATGAGGAAGAAAATGGCAATGGCAACCACAAAGGTCAGGCCTAGGGTGATATACAATGCCGGGCCTTCTAGCTTTTCGTCGTCTCCGGTCTGCAAATTGGCCGAGTCGGTAAGAGCGCGCATGCCCAACCCAAGAGAATCCCACAGCATGATTAACCCTCGCAGGAAAGGGATTTTGGCTATTTTGGATTTATATATGCCACCCAGGGGTTCGACCTTGGTCACAATCCTGCCATCCGGGGCGCGCATTGCCACGGCGCAGGCTTTCCGGCCGCGCATCAGCACACCCTCCATCAACGCCTGCCCCCCGTATGAAATCAGTTTATCTTCCATGGGAATAATCCAAGAACCCGGTTTCTGAGCAAGGCCGGACTCCTTGCCTCCATAAGTTATGATTTCAAGTTCAAGAAGAAATGGATATACGCATCAATACCCCGGTACCATGTCGGCAGGTTCTGTTTTTCATTGGGTGCGTGCACATTATCGTCCGGTAGCCCAAACCCGCAGATGACCGACTCCACACCAAGCAAGCGTTGCATCTCGCCCACCACCGGTATGGAACCCCCCTCTCGCTTGAAATAAGGCCGCACGCCCCATATTGTCTCGAGCGCCTTTGCCATGGCTTTTACGCCTGGATTATTCCTGTCAGAAATGGACGCCGGGTTGCCGGTCAATGCCTTCAACTCCCAACGGATATCTTTGGGAGCGTTCAGTTCCAGATACTTGACCAAATCTTTGTGGATCTTTTCGGGATCCTGGTCGGGGACCAGTCGCATTGAGAGCTTGGCCATTGCCCAAGCTGGGATCACAGTCTTGGAACCTTCACCGGTAAACCCAGAAAGCAGGCCATTCACGTCCAGAGTAGGCCTAGCCCCGGTTTGTTCATTGGCGGTAAACCCTGCTTCTCCATGCAAACCCGGAACACCCGTTTGTTCAATGTAATCGTTTTCGGCAACCGGCAATCGTAAAAATTCTTCGTGCTCCTCCTGGCTCAACGGACGTACCCTGTCATAAAAACCAGGCAGGGTAACCCGGCCGTTTTCATCGTGCATACCACTGATCAATTCTGCCAGGGCATTGGCTGGGTTATGTACCACACCCCCAAACATTCCAGAGTGCAGATCGTGCGCCGGCCCAAATATGCGCAACTCGAAATATGCCAATCCGCGTAAACCATAAGTAATCGTTGGAAATTCCCTACCCATCATGCCCGAATCCGGGTTGACGGCAAAGTCACACGCCAATATTTCTGAATGTTCAGCTATGAAACTGGCCAGGTTGGGTGAGCCCACTTCTTCCTCCCCTTCGAACAACCATTTAACATTAATTGGCAAGCCACCGGTATTTATCAAAGATTCGGCCGCTTTAAGCGTTATCAAAGCTTGCCCTTTCATATCCGAGGCCCCTCTGGCAAATATGTCTTCTCCGACGACTGTAGGTTCGAAAGGATCAGTCTTCCACAATTCAATCGGGTCGACCGGTTGAACATCATAATGGCCATAAACCAGCACGGTCGGTGCCGCCGGTACTTCCAGGTATTCGCCATAAACTATCGGGCTCTGGACCGTCGGGAAAAGCTGCACCTTCTGCATGCCCAGCGAACGTAATTGAGTAATCAACCATTCAGCAGCAAGCTGAATGTCATGTTTATGCGCCTTCTCTGTTGAAATGGAGGGAATACTTAATATTTCCTTATAAGAACGTAAAAAATTCTCTTTCTTGGCATGGGCATATTGCAAAGCATTTTCGCGTT
>JBEKCT010000091.1:0-13897 GCA_050014715.1 Anaerolineales bacterium
CTGGCAAGGAATTTATGGAGGAATTGGTCAATATAGCCGAAGGGCGGACGGAATTTACCTGGGAGGGCATCAACTACACTCTGGATGGAGAAAAGTTGCTGGTCAGCCTGCACTGGTCGGTCTCCCCAGGTTATACAGATACTTTAAAAAAAGTCTTGGTTTCCCTATTGAATATCACCGAAAGGAAGCAGGCGGAAGCGAAGGTTAAGGAATACTCCGAACATCTTGAAGAAATGGTCGTAGAACGCACGCGTGAATTGCACGATGCCCAGGAAGAACTGGACCGCAAGGAGAAACTGGCCGTGCTGGGAACGCTGGCGGGCGGGGTCGGACATGAGCTGCGCAACCCGCTGGGGGTGATCAGCAACTCGGTCTATTACCTGAAAATGGTCCAGCCGGAGGCGGACGAAAAGATCAGGAAGCACCATGCCATAATCGAGCACGAGCTGCATAACGCGACTCGCATCGTCAGCGATCTGCTGGACTATGCACGCGTCTTCAACACGGACCCGAAGCCGGTGTCCGTTCGTGAACTGGTGGAACAAACGCTCAGCTGTTTCCCGGTGCCCACCTCCATCAAAATCAGCCTCAAGATCCCAGATGACCTGCTGCAGGCCTTTGCCGATCCGCTGCATGTGCGACAGATACTCGGCAACCTGATCTCGAACGCCTGCCAGGCGATGGCGAATCCCTCATTGGATACAAAGGCAGGCTCAGTCATTATGAGTGGTAGATGCAAGCTGACTATCTCGGCCCACATGCAAAATAAGATGGTGGCCATTGCCGTGAAAGATACCGGCACAGGCATTACCCCCGAGAACTTGCAGAATCTCTTCGAGCCACTTTTCAGTACCAAGGCCAAGGGTATTGGGCTGGGACTGGCGGTCAGTAAAAAGCTGGCCGAGGCAAATAGCGGGAGGATCGAGGTGAAGAGCCAGGTTGGGAAGGGCAGTACGTTCACACTGTATTTACCGGTGAAAAGTTTATTATTGAAGAGAAATTCTTTGGTGGATAAATGAATCTCCTCGACCCACGCACCGTTTTGATCAGTTATGTGATCAGCAGCCTGATCAGCATGGCCGTCATGGCCAGCCTGTGGGCGCAGCACCGCCGGAGGTCGTCAGGACTGGCGTACTGGCTGGCGGATTTCATAATGCAGTTCCTGGGATTGCTGTTGATCGTCCTGCGCGGCAATCTGCCGGATTTCTTCTCCATTGTGCTATCCAACACATTTATCATAGGAGGCACGCTGGTATTGTTGATCGGGCTGGAACGCTATTATGAGAAATCCAGTTGGCAATGGTTCAACTATATCTACCTGGGTCTGTTCTTTTTCATCCAAATGTATTTTGTGTATATCCAGCCCAGCCTGCAGTGGCGCACCATCAACATTTCTGTGGGGATATTGGTGATGTGTGGGCAGAGCGCCTGGCTGTTAATGCAAAGAGTGGACCCGGCCCTGCAGCCAGGGGCGCGGCCAGCAGTAATTGCGTTTGGCTTCTTCAGCCTGGTTAGCCTGGTTCGGATTTTTGTGGACCTGGCAGTGCCGCAAGGAACCGATGTCTTCAAATCCGGGCTGTATGACACTCTGGGTATCCTGATCTACCAGATGCTTTTCATCGGGCTGACCTATGCCCTGGTCCTTATGGTCAACCGCCGCTTGAACACAGCCCTGGAAGACGATATTTCCGAGCGTAAGCGGGAGGAGCAGGCTTTGAAGGGTAGTGAAATAAGGTATCGTAGTTTATTCGAGAATTCGCCTATATCGCTCTGGGAAGAGGATTATTCAGAGGTAAAGCGTCATCTCGAAAAACTGAAGCAACAGGAGATCACTGATCTGCATGCCTACTTTGATGGCCATCCGGATGTGCTCATTGAATGTGCGAATGAGATCAAGGTTCTGGATACCAACCAGGCCACGCTGGCCTTGATGCGGGCTTCCTCCAAGGATCAGCTGATTGGAAACCTGAAAGCGGTTATTGGTTTAGGAGCAAGTACTGCTTTTGTAGATGAATTGACCAGTATTGCCGATGGGAGGACTGAATACCATTGGGAGGGGGACAACTACAACCTGGATGGAGAAAGGATATCAGTCAGCCTCCGATGGATGGCAGCGCCTGGATATGAGGACACGCTGGAAAGAGTCCTGGTTTCTGTATTGGATGTCACTGCGGCCAGGGAAGCCGAAGAGAGCATTAAAAATTTGAACACCGAACTCGAACAGCGCGTGGAAAAACGCACACGCGAACTACGCGATGCCCAGCAGAAACTCCTGCGCCAGGAGAAGCTGGCCGTGCTGGGGCAGATGGCCGGCAGTGTGGGTCACGAACTGCGCAACCCGCTGGGGGTGATCAGCAACTCGGTCTATTACCTGAAACAGGTCCAGCCGGATGCGAACGAAAAGACCAAGAAATACCTTGACATTATCGAGCAGCAAGTCCATACCTCCGATAAGATCATCGGCGACCTGCTGGGATTCGCCCGGAACACATCCGTGGAGCGACAGGCGTTGGTCGTATCCAATCTGGTACAAAAAGTGCTGGAACGTTACCCGGTTCCGGGCACAATTAAGGTGAAGCTTGAACTTCCAGCAGAATTGCCAAGGGTTTTCGTTGACCCGCCTCAGATCGAACAGGTGCTGGGTAATCTGGTTGTGAACGCCTGCCAGGCCATGAAAGATGGCGGCGACCTTGCCATCTCGGCCCACCAAATAACCCCGGATACAGAACAGGACCAACAACAGCAGATGCTCAAAATTGAGGTGAAAGACGCCGGCACTGGCATCAGTTCAGAGAATAAGCAGAAACTCTTCGAGCCACTCTTTACCACCAAGGCCGGCGGCATCGGGCTGGGACTGGCGGTAAGCAAAAAGCTGGCCGAGGCGAATGGCGGGCGCATCGAGGTGAAGAGCCAGGTGGGCAAGGGCAGCACGTTCACGCTATATTTACCTGTCAAGGCAGATAAGTGATGAGCGAGACGATACGCATTCTTGTGGTAGATGATAATCCAGCCATGGGCGACACCCTGGCGGATATCCTGGAGGTGAAGGGCTTTACCGTTCACGCGGCTGCTTCCGGGGCCGAAGCGCTGCAGATTCTTAAGGAAGCACCGGTCGATATCCTGCTGACGGATGTGAAAATGCCGGGAATGAATGGATTGGAGCTTTACCGCGAAACCAGGAAACTTTACCCCAGGCTCATCACAATTTTCATGACGGCATATTCTGCCGACGAGCTGATCCAGCAGGGTATGGCGGAGGGGGTCAAAACAATTTTGGACAAACCATTGGACATGAATTTTCTTGTGAGGTTGTTATCGGCGCATGGACGGATTATTGAAGAGGCTGGCAGGTTGGCTGCGGAGTAATGGGAATAGGAATGGCGAGAAAGGGCAGGAAGCCGCCCCCTGCTTAGGTTTCTGGGGATGCCGCACCAGAGTCAATTCTTCTTCAGGGAAAGGAGGAAGCCAGGACTAGAGGTATTGTAGCGCTCGCCTTACTCATTCTAATGTCCCGAAGACAACTGACCTAACACAACTCAAAGGATTCTCAAGGACCTCCGCATTCATTTTTAGTCACTCTCCCACATGACCTTTAGTGTCCTGAAAATTCTATTTTTACCCTTGGAAAAAGCAAAAAATGGCAAAAGTGAGCAAGTCTGAGGAATTGTGGTGGCGCACTTATGAAAGGTTGTTGTATAACGATATTTTGTTGACCCGTCCTCATGGTCCTGTTCCTTATTGCCGGATCCCAGCGCCATGAACCAGGAATAATTTATGACCATAGAATCGGCCGAGAGAGAAGTGCTCCAATTTTCTTGAGTCCGTAGGAAATTATACTTTTACCCCGGTTCTATAAGGACTGATTTATCCTGGCGGGATCGCTTTTTTCAAATTTCCATCGATGTGTGAACCGTCAATAAACCCTCTAAAACCTGACTGCTACAATCCATAAATGCCTGCAGATGATATCTGCAACAGAAATTGAAGCACGTAAAGAAGAATGGGTTCAGGGAACGAATTTGAATGTGAGTTTCGATAGCGGGTGGGGTGAGCTTGCTGTAGCTGTCTCATCGCATCGCGAGCGGCCTTGCGCAGACAATGGGTGTCGAGCCAGCATTTTCATCTGGTGGAGAACCCTGGCTTGCTGGCGAAACGACCCTACAATCTGCCAATCGGCGACCGGCGAACGCAGAAACCTATTTCTTTTACTCTAGAGGTTCTTCAGGCATTCATCGTGGTTGTCGATATTCCGTAAGACACAAATAGTCTCGCCATCTTTCTGCTCATACTGAAAAGTCAGGCGGTATTTGATATCTACGCGTGATTCCCAAACACCCGGATAGCCCTGTACCTTTTTCACCACCAGGGAAGGGTAGAACATATCCCTGGCCATCAAACGTAGAGCACGCGCTGCTCTTTTCTGGACCTCTTTTGGCAGAGACTGAAATGCTCGCTTGAATCGTTCGGAGCGGATGAAGATCATTGGTCAGATTCCAGGTCGGCAATCAGATCGTCTGCATTGTCGAATTTTTTCCATAGCCCGGAGCGAATATCCTCTTCAGCCTGGAGTTCGCCTTCCTGCCAACGCTTCGTCCAGAAATAAGCCTGGGAGCGATCAATTGCCACCTGGGGCGTCAGGCGGATGGACCCGTCTGCCTCGATGTTCACTTCTAGCATGTCCCCTGATTTCAAGTTGGTCTTGCGGCGGATGGAAGTAGGTAGGGTAATCTGGCCGTTGTTACGAATCTGAAGTAATGTATTGGACATATAATATGCCTCCATTTATATTTTTCGTAATTTCGTAATTTATCGAAATTGTATTATATCAATTTACTTGGGCTATTGCAAGTTGTAACTTTATCCATAAGTTTGCCGCTTTTTACCTGAAATCAAAAACGAAAAGTGGTGGATTGAAGGTCGCCTGGAAGGATAAGTTTGCCGTGAGTAAATTCTGGAACCCGACTTGCTCATTTTAGTGTCCCGAAGACAACTGATCTGGCACTAGTCAAAGGATTCTCAGGGACATCAGCATTCAATTTTGGTCACTTTCCCGCATGACCGTTATTGTCCTGAAAATTCGATTATTGCCATTGGAAAAAGCAATAAAAAAGGAAAAAGTGAGCAAGTCAGGAGAAATTGTTAGACGAAGGCAGGCAAAATAAGTAAAACGAAAAACTGTAATACAAGCAACAGTAGGACAAAGAACAACGACATCGCAATTTAAACGCGAAGAGAGGAGGAGATTGGCAGTCCCTTGCCCATTGTAATGATGGACCTAAGGATTGCTTATTAGGGATAAAAAAAACAGGATGGTTATCAGATCGAGGGGAAAAAGACCGGTAAAAGCCCTCCTCCATGCGGAGGAGGAAAATACTACCCATTAGACTGATGCAGCCGGGGAGTTTTTCCTGTATGATAAATATGATAAGAGTATAATTATCTACGGACTCTCCGCCAAGGCGGATGCACCTGTCATTATAAAAGGGGGGAAATCGAGCACAAGGCGGAAGACTTGCGGGTTGTTAGCGCGAATATGCTTGCGCCTCCATGGAATGGAGAAGTTATATGGCCGATCCACTTGTAAAATCGAATCCCACCCAAGCTGAATACTTCAATGATATCGTCGGGACCATCCGGGAGCCGCTGCTGGTGCTGGATGCCTCTCTGCGCGTGCTGGGGGCCAACCGCAGTTTCTATAAATTTTTCAAGGTCAAGGCAGGGGAAACGATCGGGAAGTTGGTCTATGACCTTGGAAACTCCCAATGGGATATCCCCGGTCTGCGGCTGCTGCTGGAAACCATCCTGCCCCAAAAAGCGGCCTTCCATGACTACAATGTGGAACACGACTTTCCCATCATCGGAAGGCGCATCCTGCTGCTAAATGCCCGGCGCATCTCCAGGTTGCCAAACAAAGCTGCGTGGATCCTGCTGGCCTTCGAAGACGTCACCGAACGTATGGAAACAGAAAGAAAGCTACAAGTCTCGGAGGAACGCTTTCGCAGGGCGTTCGAAACCGACCAGGATGGCATGCTGCTGATCAAAAAAACCGGCGGGCAGATCCTAAATTCCAACCAGTCTGCCGAGCACATGCTGGGCTATTCCAAAAAAACCCTGCGGAAAAAGAACATGTGGGAGCTCGGCATCCTGAAAGACGAAAGGCAATTCAGGGAAACCTCTTTGTATTTGGAAGAGCAGGGCGTGGTCGATTTTGTGGACAAGACAATTCCGACCAGAAGCGGTGGGAATATCCCCGCAGATGTCTATTTGATGGATAGGGCTGCGGTGATCCAGTGCAACATCCGCGACGTCACCACCCGTAAACAGGCGGATGAAGCGCTGCAGAAAAGCGAGGAAAAGTTCCGCAATCTCTTCAACAGTGCGGAAGTAGGTATGTTCAGAACCAGGCTGGATGGTTCGGAAATCCTGGATTTCAATGAAAAGTATCTAAAGATCCTTGGATACACTATTGATGAAATAAAAGGGAAACCATCCAAAATGTTATGGGCAGATAAAGATGAACGTGACAGGATGACAGAACTGCTTAAAGCGGAAGGGCAGGTTACAGATTTTGAATTTGTACTCTTGACCAAACAAGGAGAAACGAGGACGTGTATCACTTCTTTACGCTTGTATCCCGATCAGGGAATTCTGGAAGGCTCCATACAAGATATTACCGAGCGCAAGCGGGCAGAAGATGCGCTGCGCATGAGCGAAGATCGCTATCGAATGTTGATGGACACCATCCCGGACGGAGTGATTGTCCATAGCCAGGGACGTATCCTCTATGCCAATCCAGCCAGTGCGAAACATATCGGCGCCGCCAGCCCGGCGGATTTGATCGGCAGGACGATGCTCGATTTTGTGCATCCTGACTTCCGAAAACTAGTCCTGAGCCGTATTGAACAGACCATGGCAGGAGCACCGGCTTCAATTGAGGAAGAAAAGTTGATCCGCCTCGACGGAAAAATAATCGATATACAAGTGACAAATTTTCAGTTTTCTTATTTTGATCAACCGGCAGTCCTGGTGGTATTCGTCGATATCACCGAACGCAAGCAATCGGAAGAAAAGCTTGTTGCATCGGAAAACGAGTTACGGTCCCTATTTGCGGCCATGACAGACGTGGTTTTTGTTTTGGATGGAAATGGCCGTTATCTCAGAATCGCACCAACTAACCCTATCAATCTCTACCGTCAATCGGAAGACTTGCTTGGTAAAACTGTACATGAAGTTCTCCCAAGGGAACAAGCCGACTACATGATCGCTAAAATTCGCGAGGCGATCCAAACAAAACAGACAACCCTTGGCGAGTATGCCTTGGATATTGACGGTAAGGAAATCTGGTTTGCTAGCAGTGCCTCAAGACTGTCGGATAATTCTGTCATCTGGGTGGCACACGATATCACCGAGCGCAAGCAGGCGGAAAGCAAATTGAAAGAGTATTCCGAACATCTCGAAGAAATGGTGGCTGAACGCACGCACGAACTGCGCGGAGCCCATGAGCAACTGGTCCGCAAGGAGAAACTGGCCGTACTGGGAACGCTGGCCGGTGGGGTCGGCCACGAACTGCGCAACCCGCTGGGGGTGATCAGCAACTCGGTCTATTACCTTAAAATGGTCCAGCCGGAGGCGAACGAAAAGATCAAGAAGCACCTTGCCACGATCACACAGGAGGTGCATAACGCCGCCCGCATCGTCAGTGATCTGCTTGATTATGCCCGCGAAATTTCCTCGGAACCCAAACCGTCCTCCGTGCATGAGTTGGTCGAGCAAACCCTCAGCCGCTTCCCGGTCCCCGCTTCCATTCAGGTGAGCCTCAAAATCCCGGCGGACCTGCCGCCGGTTTACACCGACCCGCTGCAAGTGGAACAGATACTCGGCAACTTGATCACGAATGCCTGCCAGGCGATGGCTAATCCCTCATTGGACACAAAGGCAGGCTCAGCTAAAATGAGTGGTAGGTGCAAGCTGACAATTTCGGCAAGAAAGAAAATGGAGATGGTGGCGATCGCCGTGAAGGACTCCGGCTCGGGTATCGCTCCTGAGAATTTTGAGAAACTGTTTGAGCCGCTCTTTTCTACCAAGGTAACCGGCATCGGGCTGGGACTGGTGGTCAGCAAAAAACTGGCCGAGGCGAATGGCGGGCGGATCGAGGTGAAGAGCCAGGTGGGCAAGGGCAGCACTTTCTCACTGTATTTGCGTCTCCACCATGATGTAGAAGAAAAATGATCCTGGTTTTGTCTAGGAAGGATCGATGGAATGTTTGTATAAAAAAGAGGCTGGATGATGGAAAAAGCGGTCGTGGCTGGAAGATTTGAGAATGAAGAAAACCGGCAGCTGGCAAAAGTTCTTACAACCCTGATCTGGGCCAGTTGGTGTGGATTCCTTGTGGTATGTATCTCCGGTATTTTGTATAACGATAGGCGGTTGATTGTAGTGACACTGGCGGGCTGTGCCGGCCTCTTTCTGCCGATGGTTTTGCTTAAGCGCCGGCATTTACATGCCAGTAGTTTGTTCTCTACGATGATCATTTTGGTTACCGTAACCTTCTTCGCCACGGTTGGCCAGGGTATTCGTGATTTGGCTATCGTTACATTCCCCGTCCTCTTTATTTTTGCAGGCCTGGCTTTGGATCGCAAATATTTCATACTATGCGTTGGGTTGGCGTTGGTGGCAATCGGCTGGTTATTCTTTGGGGAGACATTTGGATGGTTCATCCCGGTACCCTTCACTGGGGGAAAATGGTTCTATCTGATCGAAGTGATAACCATTTTGTTGATTGCGGCATTTGCGGTGAATCTGCTAGCAACGAATATGCGTCGCAATCTGGAGAAGGCGCGCGCGGAAGTGGCACTACGCAAGCATATGGAGATGGAAGTCATGCAGCTGAATGCTGGCCTGGAACAGCGCGTGGAAGAGCGCACACAGGAACTACAGGAAACCCAGGAGAAACTCCTCCGCCAGGAGAAGCTAGCCGTGTTGGGGCAGATGGCCGGCAGCGTGGGGCACGAATTGCGCAATCCGTTGGGGGTGATCAGCAACTCGGTCTATTACCTGAAAATGGCCCAGCCGGAGGCGAACGAAAAGATCAAGAAACACCTTGACTTGATCGAGCAGCAAGTCCATACCTCGGAGAAGATCATCGGCGACCTGCTGGGATTCGCCCGGAATATATCCGTGGAACAACAGGAGTTGGCGGTACCAGAACTAGTCCGCAGGGTGCTTGAACGTTTCCCGGTTCCTGCGGGGATGGGGCTGACGATGGAGTTGCCGGAGGACCTGCCCCACGTGGTTGCCGACCCTGCTCAGATGGAACAGGTACTCGGGAACCTGACCACAAATGCCTGCCAGGCCATGCAGGACGGTGGAATTCTGATTCTTTCCGCCAGCCTGCGAAAGAACGAGGTCGCGATCGCGGTGAAGGATAGCGGTACAGGCATCACCCCCGAAAATATGCAGAAACTTTTTGAGCCGCTCTTTACCACCAAGGCGACCGGAATCGGGTTGGGACTGGCGATAAGCAAAAAACTGGCTGAGGCCAACGGTGGCCGCATTGAAGTGAAAAGCGAAGTAGGGCAGGGCAGTACGTTCACGCTTTATTTACCTGTAAAGGAAGGTAAGGTATGAGCGATATCATCAAGATCCTGATTGTTGATGATAATCCAGCCATGGGCGACACTCTGGCGGATATCCTGGAGGTGAAGGGGTTTACCGTTCACGCAGTTGCTTCCGGAGCAAAAGCGCTCGAGATCCTGCGGGATAAACCAGTGGATATCCTGCTGACAGATGTAAAAATGCCGGGATTGAATGGATTGGAACTCTACAGGAAAACCAGGAAACTTTACCCAAGGCTTATCACCATTTTCATGACGGCATATTCTGCCGACGAGCTGATCCAGCAGGGCATGGCGGAGGGGGTCAAAACAATTTTAGACAAACCATTGGACATGGATTTTCTGGTGAGGTTGTTATCGGCGTATGGACGGATCATTGCAGAGGCTGGCAGGTTGGCTGCAGGGTAATGGGATTAGGAATCGCGCGAAAGGACAGAAAAGTGCCCCTTGCTTCGATTTCTGGTGATGCCGTACCAGAATCAATTTTTTCTGAATCCAAAGCATAAGCTCATAGGTGCCTACCACTGGATAAAAAGGATACTTCGATACGCTCATTGCATGCAGCGGCTCATCGCAAGAAATGGCACGAAAGAAAGACAAGCCTTGCCCATTCCGCTACTGCCGCTGTCCACTACGGGGATGCTAGGAAATCAGCCTTACCGTCAGTCGCTTGCTCACATAGATCAACAAGGAGATAATTATGAGTCACAATCCAATAATCGCCGGAATCCTCTCACTTCTTGTTCCAGGATTGGGTCAAATTTACAGTGGAGAAGGTAATAGAGGCGCTGCAATTATAGTGGCTGCGATAATAATAGCCAATCTGAACATCATCGTGCTGCCACTTATTTCCATGGCTAACCCTGCCATTCCAAAAGGAACTCCAGATTCAAGGAAATTGTGGTCTTATTGGATACCCAGGATTGTGCACGACGTGGCGTCGTTTTGGAGCGTTGTTTTTTGGATCTGGGCAATAGCCGATGCAGCCTTGATAACGCTACGAAGATAGACATAAGAGATTAATCAAGTCTTCCAGATAACTCTGTCTGAAAATTCCTTACCATTCCTGCCCCTGGTCTGAGCGTCTTCCAGGATCATGAAAAGTGCCAAGCACCGGCGCTCCCGAGAAGAGCACCCAGGACAGGCCACGAGAAGAGGAGAACTCGGGACAGAGAGCGAACACTTCACTATGTTCAGTGCAGGCAGCGGCTGAGTTGCATGAAATGCATGATTTTAAGAGCGCTCCGCAAGTCCTGGCGAGGTGGATTTTACTTTGAGTGCTCGACTTATGCCTCAGTTTGAGGCTCTAATTCCTCTGGTCATCAATTGTCAAATCCTACAAATTGGACGGTTTGCAGTTGACGGTTCATACGCCAGCTAAAACCCATTTTTTTGTAAACCCTGATTGCTTGTTCATTTTGCGGAACTACATGCAAGAATGGAGTTTCATCGCGCTCCAACATGCGGGCAATCAGGCAGGCAACCAGTTGCGTTGCATAGCCTTGCTTCGTGAATGCCGGGTCGGTACATACTGCACTGATTTCACAAAATCGACCTGGATGTAATCGCTCACCCGCCATTGCAATCAGATCGCCATCCACCCGAATGCCGACGTAGAGGCCCATACGGATCGTCCTAGACTGGAAAGGTCCTGGATGGGTGATCTCAACCAGACGCATCATATCGGGCACATCAATTTCATTCAATATACAAATATTATGATCTGTTAGGCTGTCAATCGTTGTTGCACGAAAAACATACTGCTGAACAGATATACCTGACGTAATTTGGCTCACAAAGCCTGATGCTTCGGGTAACGGAACATCCGGGACGACGATTGATTCGCCGACGGTCATTAGTTTAGCCAACTCAGCCCAATTCGGCTTAGCGACATTCGGGAACCCTGCAAATCCAGCAATATCTGCCGGATATCGTTTTGCAGATGCACCACCGATAGCCAGAGAGCTATGATTGCTGGCAAGAGAATTCCAAATCGGATTATCGAGAAAGGTTTCATCTGCTTGTTCGTACCCTGGCTTCATATTTACCTCCTATCTAGATCTGACCCTTAGGATGGTTTGTCGCAAAAGTCGCTGGACAACGTTTTACTGAAAATTCAAATAAGAATGTCCGGCCAAAAGGCCGATTCCAAGGCATTCTTAGCATTTTTACCGGACAATATTTATTTAAAATTCAATAGGAAGCTTCCATCGCCCAGATCAAAGTACATGGTTTTCTCCTTAATTATGCAAATCTAGGACATACCTGGAGGTCACCTACGCCTTATGTACGGAGTCGGTCTTGCCCGCTATTAACCATTCGATGGCATCTTCGAAAGATGTGAATGCTCTGACTTGAAAGCCTCTGTTTTGGGCACAGAGTGCGAAGAATCCTGCTTGGTCAAATTTTTCCAATGGACAAAGCACTGCCGTTTTTCGAGAAAATGACTTATGAAGTTTGCTGAGTTCAGCTGCCAGATACCAAAGGTCGGTAATGGACATAGCCGCCTGTGCCTTTCGAGTATCTATGATTATTTCATAATTGACCAAAGGGACCGGGGCCGAGGCAATTTCGATTAGCAGTTTCCTGGATTCATCAAGATTGAGCTTTCCATCGGGTGTTACTTTGATGAAGTCGGCCGCATGAATAATTCTCATATTAGTTGCCATCACTGCCTCCTTTTACATAGGTTGGCGTCTAACTATGATCATTACAGCTTTATTCATAAATACAATACTCTTGCTGGTTATCAGATAGGAACTTGCTGCAGAACGGATAGTGTGTTGCCTGGTTATCTATTAATAGAGATACAAAAGGTGGGCCCGGCAGGAATCCGACCTTTTCCCGCTAGAACTCATAGAGCAGGAATCGCTCTAGTCTCCGCAAGGAAGGGATAAGGTTTACCACACCGAACACGACCCGGAAGCCCGAAGAGATTTTGGCACCTTCTCTTTCCATTGCTTCGGTCCAGTTCATTTCTCTGACAAGCTGAAGTCGCGGAACCCATTTCTCAATCATTCGAGTGTCGTCGATTCCCCAGCTTCCCTTCACTCCAGTCACGCCGAAGGGGGGATTAAACTTTGAGACCCGCATGGCCAGCCGACTCCATACGTCAAATGCCATCTGGCCGCTCTGAAAAAGAGTAGTCAATCGTCGCAGCAATTCCTCAACCTCGTGTTCCGACAGGTACATCAACAGCCCCTCGGCAACGATCATCACTGGTCCGGATGTGAGGAGTTTGTCCAGAAAACTGGGGTCCGTCACGGAAGTCCCGATCATAAAATATCCAACGCGTGGTGGGTAGAAACGCCGGCGCAACTCGATGACTTCTGGATAATCAAAATCATACCAACGGACATTCTTTGGTAAGGTAACTCGATCTACCCGACTATCCAATCCACAGCCAAGATGGAGCACGGTCGCGTCGGAGTGATCGGCGAGAAAGTCCGTTATCCATTGATCGAGTTGCTTCGCTCGGATTACGGCATTGAGGACGTCATCTCTCTGGACTTTCAACTTTTGAAAATCGTAATCGAGGCCGCCGACGATCTCCTCGGCTGCTGGATCGTGCAGGATCGGGTTCTTCGAGCGACTATCCAGCACCCTGCAATAAAGCGTACCAAGCAGAGTTTCTTGCTCCTTCGTGAGGTGCACTTTTTCGGATTGCATCCGTTTCCTCCTGAAAAGTGATTAGATAGCGCTCCCTGCTTCTATGTCTGAAAGGTCTGAGTCAGCAGGCAATTTGCTGAAATAGGAGGAAGCAAGAGGCAAGAGAATTATAGCAGAGGTAGAAGGTAGAAGGGAGAGGCTGAATGCCACCTGCTTCGATTTCTGGCGATGCCGCACCAGAGTCAATTCTTCTTCAGGGAAAGGAGGAAGCAAAGGGCAAATATATTTTATCTAGATGGAAAAATAGGATGCCATGTCTTCTACACTTCTACACCTGCAGATGCACGCACGTTGCCTTCTGGATGATGACCAGGGGGACTCCAGCAGAGCAATCCAGAACGGCTATTAAGTTTTGACACCCCTCCTTATACACTTTTGACCCTCTCACACACCTTCTAATACCTCATCACACTCCCGCAGAGATTTTTGGGGATTAATCAATATAGAAGCAGTGGGAAATAATCACTTTTTAAGAATGATATAGAAACTATATACTAGCGTAACGTTTGTGCAATCAAATGCAGTTTGATAAAAAGTGGCACAAAAAAGGAAGATTTTGGCCCATCCAACGGTCAAAGACGGCCGCCGGGTATTTGGAGCACCTTGCCTGCAAA
>JBEKCT010000092.1:0-13790 GCA_050014715.1 Anaerolineales bacterium
TCTTGCATTCCACTTTCAAAGAAGTTCTTTCCGTCACTGATAAACTCAACCACCGCCCAAGAAAATGCCTTGATTTTCTTACACCTTTTGAGGTATTCTTGGAACCATCTGTTGCACTTGAAAGTTGAATCCATATCATAAATACCAGTAAGCGACGAAAAAAAAGCTTGTGCAAACGATGAGGAATCGCTTGGCAACATGCCGATTTGACAGGTGAGGATATTCGCCGTAAACTGTTAAGAAAATTGGAGGTCGTATGCAGATTGAATTAATTCAACCAGGTGCGTTGCTTACACCGGATGGGCGATTAGCCCAGGTTGGGTGGTCGCGTCAGCCCTTACTGGATTGTAACCTAGAGGCAACACACTTTTATTCATTGCGAACGTTCCAGAGATTTCGTATAAAACGCTGGGATTATTATGCTGTTTTTACTCCGCGTAAATTCTTCTCTGTAACCATCGCCGACTTGGGGTATGCGGGTAATCTATTCGTCTATATGATGGATTTGGAAACCGGGGAATTGCACGAAGAAGGACTTGTCATTCCATTCGGAAATGGAATCCAACTTACACGCAATAGCACCGAAGGGACCAGCCATTTCAAGAACAGGAAGGTCAGCCTGGATTTCCATGTTTATGCTACTCAACGAAGGATCTCGGTTTCTTGGCCGGAATTCCATGGCGGTCGCGGCATCCAAGCAGCGATTAATCTTATGTGTCCCCCGGGTTACGAATCCATGACGATTGTCATCCCGATTGCGAAGAATCGCTTTTATTACAATCGTAAAATTAATTGCTTGCCAGCCGAAGGGTCAATTCAATACGGTGAAAGAATCGAAATACTTAATCCGACCACCAGTATAGGCTCATTGGATTGGGGCAGGGGTGTATGGGAGTACCAGTCTTCTTGGAATTGGGCCAGCAGTTCAGGTTTTCTATCGGATGGGAGGACGTTTGGCCTGAATCTCGGCTGCGGCTTTGGAGACCTGTCGAAGGCTGGGGAGAACGCCCTCATCATTGGGAACCGATTACACAAACTTGATCAAGTAAAATTCGATTACACCACAGGCGACTATATGAAACCGTGGAAATTTAGCGATTCTGATGGCCGCCTTGATCTGATTTTCACACCTTTTAAAGAACGGATAGCAAAGACCAAATTAGGAATCATTGATAGTGAAGTTCATCAGATGTTTGGACGGTATAACGGAAAGGCAATTTTAGACAATGGAGAAGTTATTTGCCTCAAGGATCTAATTGGTTTTGCTGAAGAACACCATGCTCGCTGGTGAAGCAATAAGGTATATGCAAAATAGGGGATTATTACTTCAACAATTATTTTGTTGTTATTAAGTGGTTAAGCTCTCTAATTAGATTCCTCGTAGGAATGAAATAATAAATATCCTTCTGGATTGTCCTTTCACCAGGGTATAATCGGCGCGGACACGCGCATGGTAAATATTTCCACCGGGCTATTAAATATTTATTTTGACCAACTGGAAGATACTTAAAGACTTGTCTTATAAAAGAGACCCATGAAATACGGACATTTTGACGACATCGCCCGAGAATATGTTATTACACGTCCCGATACGCCCCTGCCTTGGATCAATTATCTGGGCTGCGAGGATTATTTTGGACTGATTTCCAATACTGCTGGGGGATATTCTTTTTATAAAGATGCTCGTTTGCGGAGATTGACACGGTATCGTTATAATAATGCGCCGAATGATATGGGTGGCAGGTACATTTACCTAAGGGATAATGGGAATGGGAAATTTTGGTCACCTTCCTGGATGCCCGTCCGGAGTGTCCTGGATAATTATACATGTCGCCACGGTATGGGGTATACAATTATTCGAAGCGAATATAATAAAATAGAAGCCGAGACAGTCTACTTCGTGCCGGTAAGCGAAAACTTAGAAATCTGGCAATTAACCCTTACAAACAAACGCCCGACTGCAGTCGATCTTTCTGTCTTCTCTGCAGTGGAATTTTGTCTTTGGGATGCTTGGGACGATTCCACTAATTTCCAGCGTAATTTCTCCACGGGTCAGGTTGAGGTCGTGAACGAAGTTATCTATCATAAGACCGAATATCGTGAACGGCGTAACCACTTTGCATATTTTGCATGCTCCGAAAAACTGGCTGGTTTCGATACCCAACGCGAACCCTTCCTTGGTGATTACAGAGGCTGGGATTCGCCTGAAGCTGTAGAAGCAGGCGAATCTTCCGATTCTATAGCCAACGGTTGGCAGCCGATTGGTTCACACCACATTAAGATTCAGCTGAAGGTTGGCGAGTCCAAAAAGATTATATTCCTTCTGGGATACCACGAGAATCCCGTGAATGCCAAGTTTGATCCGCCCGACTCACAGATTATTAATAAAAAGACAGTCAAGCCAATTATTGCGAAGTACCTTCAACTAAAAAATGTTGAAACAGCGTTTATGGCTTTACAGAATTATTGGGGGGAAATGCTTGGGAAGTTGCAGGTAAAGACCCCGGACGAACATACTAACCGAATGGTCAATATCTGGAATGCTTACCAGTGTATGGTCACTTTCAATATATCACGCTCAGCATCATATTTTGAATCGGGTATTGGTCGGGGCATGGGGTTTCGCGACTCTAATCAGGATCTGCTCGGTTTTGTGCATATGATCCCTGAGCGCGCCTGCGAACGCATTTTAGATTTAGCAGCCACCCAATTGAAGAACGGTGGCGCCTTCCACCAGTATCAACCGCTGACCAAACGAGGCAACAATGATGTCGGTTCTGGTTTCAATGACGATCCAGCCTGGTTGGTCTTGGCTGTGGCAGCGTATATTAAAGAAACCGGCGATTGGGGGATTTTAGATATTCCGGTTCAGTATGAAAACGAGCCGGGGAGCGAAACCCCTCTCTATGAACACCTCCAGCACTCACTCCAATATACCCTTGAACGGCTTGGCCCGAACAAGTTGCCCCTTATAGGGCGAGCTGATTGGAATGATTGTTTGAATCTAAATTGCTTCTCGGATACACCTGGGCAATCTTTCCAGACAACCACCAATAGAGACGGTAAGGTTGCTGAATCTGTATTCATTGCCGGGTTATTCGTTTTAGTGGCTAAAGAGATGGTTGAAATAGCCGGGCACCGCAATGATGGTATGAAGAAAGCCAAAATACAGCAAGCGGTTGAGAAGATGGAAGCAACCATCTGGAAATCTGGCTGGGATGGGCAATGGTTCCGGCGCGCCTACGACGATTTTGGACATGTGCTTGGTTCAAGGAAAAACAAAGAAGGGCGAATCTTCATTGAGCCGCAGGGAATATGCGTATGGGCTGGCTTAGGAGTGGCTGACGGCCGGGCACAAAAGGCACTCGATTCCGTTGCCAAATACCTGGCTACACCCCATGGCATTATTTTACTGTATCCAGCATTCAGCCGCTATTACCTTCATTTAGGAGAGATTTCAACCTATCCACCGGGATACAAAGAAAATGCCGGCATTTTCTGCCATACCAACCCTTGGATCATGATCGCCGAAACAAAAATAGGGCGTGGCGACCGGGCATTTGATTATTACACGCGCATCAATCCATCCAAAAGAGAAGAAATCAGCGAATTGCACAAATGTGAACCCTATGTTTATTCGCAGATGATTGCTGGAAAGGATGCCCCCACGTATGGGGAAGCCAAGAATTCGTGGCTTTCCGGGACAGCTGCCATGAACTATGTTGCCATTACCCAGGCAATCCTGGGAATCCAACCTCAGTATGATGGACTGGAAATAAATCCCGTGGTCCCCTTGGACTGGCAAGGTTACGAAGTTGTTCGGCAATTCCGCGGTGTTCGTTATGAGATTTCAGTAAGCCGGAAAGGAGTGGGGGGCAATGTTTCCCTGGTTGTCGAAGGCAAACCTATTCGAGGGAAAGTTATTCCATTACCTTCGAGGGATGTAAAAATCTTGAAAGTAGCTGTAAGTATTGGTTAAGTGTCCATTTTCCTGACGAGGCAAGGAATTGATCGTTATTTTTCTTTTCAAGAACCTGAGGTTGAAAATTTTAAAATAATGAATATTTTTCTATTAATGTTGAGGTATTACGATGGATAAAAAGCTGCTTGAGATTCGTGAGTTTACCGGCCCCGGATACCAACCAGTAATCGATTTTTCTGAATGGCGCGTAGCCATTTTAAATTATATTGATGAAATCAATCCGGAGCGAATAGAAGCAATGGAAAGGCATAATGAGACCGATGAGGTCTTTGTCATGATTAAAGGCCGGGGCATATTATTCCTGGGAGAAGGTGAAAAGAGTATTGTAAGCATCCAGGTGCAGGTACTGGAGGCTGGCAAAATATATAATGTCAAGCAGAATGTCTGGCATTCAATTGTTCTTAGCCGGGATGGATCGGTGTTGATTGTTGAAAACAGGAATACAAACCGTGCGAACTCGAATTATGTTTCACTAAATTCGGAACAACGCAGTTTGATTGTAAAGAGGACATGGCAGGAAATGCTGGAGTAGCGATAATAATTTATTGCATTCTGATGAAATAAATATGCTGCATTAAACAGAGTGTGAAATATCGGTGATGAAAAGCAGTTGGGGATTTCGAGGGAAGAACCAGGATCTATCCCATTTTTAAAAAGGTCATCCTGTTGAATTATGTAAAAGAAAGAAAATCATGCAGAATTATCGTTTGGATGACAAAGGCCAATTTCTGATAGAAGATTACCAAAGTACCTATCCCTTTTCCAGTTTTTTGCCTGGAATAGCCGGACCACTGGGTGTGCCCTTATGGGTTTTTTATGTTAACCGCGGTCAAGCGATTGCCAGTTTTGGGGTGGAAAATAAGGACAATCCCATTGTAGAATTCCAACCCGCAAATCGCGCATACCAGTTGACCTCTATCTTGGGCTTCCGTACTTTTTTCCGGATCAAGCAAAAAAACAGACTGGTAGTTCATGAGCCATTTACGCGTGGGCTTGCTTTACAGAGAATGGTTATCGGAGCAAACGAATTAGCCTTGGAGGAAATTGATCAAGAAAGTGGGCTTCAAGTAAAAGTGGTTTATTTCCTGCTTCCGGGTGAGATCATTGGCGGATTGGTACGCAGGGTCGAGGTGACAAATCAATCGAACCAGACTATAACCCTTGAAATGCTGGATGGTCTCCCAGCAGTGATTCCCTTCGGTGTTAATGACAGGATTTTGAAAGAATTCGGCCGGACGGTGGAAGCATGGATGGAGGTCTATAACCTTGAACAGAATATTCCTTTCTATCATTTGCGGGCATGTGTTGAGGATGTTTCGGAGGTGAGTTCATTCGAGGCAGGTCATTTCATGCTGGCGTTCCAGGATGGCCCGAATGGCAAAAAAATTCTTCCGGCCGTCGTAGATCCGATTTTGGTCTTTGGACAGAATACAACTTTTAATGTACCAGAAGAATTTTACCAAAAAGGATTGGATACACTGCTCAGCGGGAAGCAGATCTCTTGCGGCCGAACACCTTGCGGTTTCACTGGGTTGCGTGCAGAATTAGAACCAGGCGAATTTGTTCGGATGAACAGTATCTTTGGCCATGCCAGTTCCCTGGAAACCATCGCATCCCGGGCAGCATCATTGGGTAATTCTGTCTACTTGGACAGGAAACGCTTCGAAGCGAATGAATTGGTCCTGAATATGACTGATGCCGTGGATTGCCACACCGCAGCGCCTGCCTTCGATGCGTATTGCCGCCAGACATTTCTTGACAATATCCTGCGCGGGGGGTGGCCACTGGTATTAGGAAGAGAAAAATCGCCAAAAGTCTTCCATGTTTATTCGCGTAAACATGGCGACTTGGAACGTGATTACAATGCCTTTTCACTGGCACCTGAATTCTATTCACAAGGTAATGGCAGTTATCGGGATGTAAACCAAAACCGTCGTGATGAAGTTTGGTTTAATCCAGCCATGGGCGATTCAAATATCCGGACATTTATGAGTTTTATTCAATTGGATGGATATAATCCACTGGTCTTGCTGGGAAGTCATTTCACAATCGCACCAAAAAAAATGAATGAATTGTTGGCGGTTGTCGATGATCCAACCAGGCTACTCGACCTGCTTGCCAAGCCATTTACCCCAGGAGGTTTGCTCAAGGGACTTATAGAATTTGATATACACTTTCTGCAGGGAACCCAGGCATTTATTAATAAATTGTTTGAAATTGGCGACCAGCAAACAGATGCAACATTTGGAGAAGGATATTGGGTAGATCATTGGACTTATAACCTTGATTTGATTGAGAATTATTTGCACCTTTACCCGGATCAAAAGCACAATCTGCTTTTATCCAGAGAAGATTTACCGTTTTATGATAGCCCTATGGTAGTCCCTCCTCGCACCAGGAAATACATTCTTCTTGACGGAAAACCACACCAGGTAGGCAGGCCGATTGAAAATTGTAAAAAGGCTGCTTTAATCTCCTCAAGAGCCATAAACCCATGTTGGGCACGGGTAGGAAATGGACTGGGGGTCATCTATCGTTGCAGCCTGTTTGCCAAGCTCTTCAGCTTGGCTGTAATCAAATTTGCAACACTCGATCCCTGCGGGATGGGAGTTGAAATGGAGGCTGGCCGGCCGGGTTGGTATGATGCCCTGAATGGATTACCGGGGTTGTTTGGCTCATCCATGCCGGAAACCTATACCCTTAAACGACTGATAGGATTCCTGCGAGACTTTTTGAAAGAGGAAAAATCGGGAAAATTATCTTTACCGTTGGAAATGATACAATTTCTACACCGGATAGTCAAAGAAATCATGCATTATGAAAAGGAAGTATACGCTGGGCGCGATTACCTTTATTGGGATAAGGTTTCTACCGCCCGGGAGAATTATCGTTCCACAACTTGCATGGGTCTGGATGGCGCGGAGGGACATCTCTCTTTCGCCGAATTGGAAAGAATTTTAGGGATTTTCGAGACCAAAGTTGATGCTGGGATTCGGCGCGCCCTTGCAATGAATAACAAAATACCCCCGACTTATTTTACCTTTCGAGTTGATGAATTTGAAATTTTGACAGATAAGAATGGCAATCAAAGAATTGACGGACAAGGGCGACCATATATCTGCGCCAAGCATTTCACACCGCAAGGATTGCCACTTTTTTTGGAAGGAATAGCGAGAGCGATGAGCGTGGTGGATAGATCTGCAGTGAAGCAGCTTTATAAACAGGTAAAGAATAGTTCTCTTTATGACCGGAAGTTAAAAATGTATAAAGTCAATGCTCCTCTGGAGAATTTATCCATGGATGTCGGTCGGGCGCGGGCCTTTACGCCTGGTTGGCTTGAGAATGAATCCATCTGGCTACACATGGAATATAAATACTTATTGGAGGTCCTGCGTGCCGGACTTTACGAAGATTTTTTTGAGGATTTCAAAGTTGCTTTGATTCCCTTCCTTGATCCAGAAGTCTATGGGCGCAGCATCTTGGAAAACTCTTCTTTTCTTGTGAGTAGCGTTCACCCGGATGAATTAATGCACGGGAGGGGTTTCGTCGCCCGACTAAGTGGTGCCACAGCCGAATTTATCAGCTTGTGGAGATGTTTAATGGCCGGAGAAGAGCCTTTCTTTATGCAAGGCGGTCAGCTCTGCCTATCGCTCAAACCGATACTGCCGGGGTGGCTTTTCGATAAAGACAATATGGTTTCCTTTAAATTCCTGGGAAGCACCAAGGTAATATATCATAACCCCAGCCGGCGAAATACTTTCGATCCAAGTTGTGGTGTTAATTCCATCACTTTGCATCCTGTCGATGCAGATGCGGTAGAGTTCTCCCTAGATGTTATATCGGCGCCATATGCGGAGGATATCCGCGAAGGATTAATAAAAGAGATAGATGTTTATTTTGGATAAAATCTATTTTTCCAATTAATTGGAGAGTATATGACACTACCTGTTGATTCCGGATGGCAATTTATCGATGATGACGCTACTTTCAGTCTGACAAACCCTCATCGTAATAGTTCAATTTATTTGCCATTGGGAAATGAAGCAGGTATATTCTCTGCAGTCACACCGACTTTTCATGGGGATATCAAGGCTGACCACAATTCCTTTTTACTCCCACCGGTCTCTGTAGAAAATCTGCACGATTCGCGTTCTGCACGTAATTTTTGGATCAGATCAGCTGGTGTTGACCCATGGTCTGCCACTGGCAACAGTGCCTTGCAGGTGGCTCGTCACTTTACTGATGCAGACGAAGAATCGACTCTTGAAGCTGGCTTGCTATGGCAACGAGTTACACGGAAAAACCTACAAATTGGGCTGCAGGCGGAAATTACCAGTTTTGTACCGGCTAGCAAGGATCGAGTGGAGTTGATGAAAGTAACGATTACCAATCTATCAGGAAATGAAGTGAAATTTACTCCAACTGCCGCCATACCCATCTATGGGCGGTCGGCGGACAATTTGCGGGATCACAGACATGTGACTTCCCTCTTACACCGCACTTATTGTGGAACTTATGGAGTACTTGTCAGCCCAACACTTTCTTTTGACGAGCGCGGCCACCAACGCAATACACTTACATACGCCGTCCTGGGTGTGGAAGAGGATGGCAACCCGCCGCGAGGTTTTTTCCCGGTCGTGGAAGATTTCATTGGCGAAGGAGGCAGCCTAGACTGGCCAAAAGCTGTCCTCCAATCGAGTGAGCCAGATTATCGATCAGGCATGCGCGTAGACGGCTACGAAACTCTCGGGGGTCTATGCTTCCACGATGTTTTATTGTTGCCAGGCGAGAAACGCTCTTTTATCCTTGTGATTGCTATTATGAGCAAAGAAGATACGGAGCACCTAATCCACGAATATGGCACTTTGCACCACTATGAAACCTGGTTCGAGAAAACAAAAACATATTGGAAATCCAAGATTGAAGTTCCGCACGTTTACACCGGCGATAAGCGCTACGACGGCTGGTTGCGTTGGGTTATGTTTCAGCCTGTATTACGTAGGATTTTTGGAAATTCATTCTTGCCCTATCATGATTATGGCCGCGGGGGACGCGGTTGGCGCGACCTGTGGCAGGATATTTTGGCGCATTTGATGATGAAGGACGGCGATGTTAACCGGATGCTTTATAATAATTTTGGCGGGGTACGCATGGATGGCAGCAATGCCACAATTGTAGGCTCGCTGCCGGGTGAATTCAAAGCCGATCGTAACAACATTCCCAGAGTCTGGATGGACCATGGAATCTGGCCATTGTTGTCTACCAGTTTATATATTGATCAGACAGGCGATTTGGCATTTCTCTTACGGACACAGGTCTATTTTAAGGATCAACTGGCTGGACGTGCTTCGTTCATTGACAATGACTGGTCGCCCGAACAGGGAACAGCACTACGAACAACCGCCGGTGAACCTTATCGGGGTACGATTCTGGAACACCTACTCGTGCAGCATCTCGTACAATTTTTTAATGTTGGCGAGCATAATTCTATTCGCCTGGAAGGGGCTGACTGGAATGATGCGATGGATATGGCTGGTGAGCGCGGTGAAAGTGTCGCCTTTACAGCCATGTATGCAGGAAATTTACATTGTTTGAGTGAATTGGTTCTGGCAATTGAAAAACTAGGTTTGAACGAAGCTGAAATTTCTACAGAGGTGATTTCGCTGTTGGATACGTTGAGTGATCGTGTCGATTACAATTCGGCTTATGCCAAGCAGGCAAAGCTGACCGCATACTTCACAAGTTGTTTTCATACAGTTTCAGGACGTAAAACCAAGGTCCCATTAAAGGAATTGGCAAGGGATCTGGATTACAAAGCGAATTGGCTTATTAAGCACCTTCGTTCTGAGGAATGGCTGATAAATTCTGAAGGGTATGGCTGGTTCAATGGCTATTATGACAATAAAGGGATGCGGGTGGAAGGCGACTTTCCAAAAGGCGTGCGAATGACTTTGGCAGGTCAGGTTTTCGCTTTGATGGGTGGCGTTGCCAATAACGATCAGGCAGTGGAAATCGTTCGGTCCGTCGATCGATATTTGTATGATATCAGGGTAGGTGGTTACCGTCTGAATACAGATTTTGGAGAGGTCTTGCCGGACTTGGGCCGGGCGTTCGGATTTGCATTTGGGCATAAAGAGAATGGTTCAATGTTTAGTCATATGGCAGTCATGTATGCGTATGCGCTTTACCAACGTGGAATGGCTAGGCAGGGCTATAAAGTACTGGCAGGAATATATCAACATTGTCAAGATTTTGCGCATAGCCACATTTATCCTGGTATACCTGAATATATCAATGCTCGCGGTCGTGGGATGTACCCTTATTTGACAGGTTCAGCTAGTTGGTATATGTTAACTCTTGTTATTGGGGGGTTTGGAGTAAAGGGAATTTTAGGGGATCTTATGCTTGACCCGAAGCTGGTGCCGGAACAATTCGATTCCGAAAACAAGGTACGACTGGATATCTTTTTTGCAGGCCGGAAACTGGCCATTCTCTATCATAATCAAGAGAAGTTAGATTACGGCGACTATAGAATTAGTTCTGTTTCCTTAAATAATGAGCTGATTGAATTAACCAGCTTGCCTGTCATCCTTCCTCGCAGCCTGATTACCTCATTGAACCCACGCGAGCTACACATAATCGAGATTGAATTGCGCACAAACAAAGAAGAATTATGAATGAAGTAAGCAGTGCAAATATTCATATCACAGGGGTTGTTCAAGGCGTTGGATTCAGACCTTTCGTGTACGGATTGGCTATTCGCTTGGGATTAAAGGGATGGGTTAGGAATACATCTGCTGGGGTGGATATACAAGTGGACGGAACTGCTGAGATAATTCACTCATTTATCAGTTCTCTGAAATCTGAACTTCCTTCTTTGGCACGAATAGATTCTTTCGAATTTGATTTCGAAGCAGCGCGCGGATTTAGCGGTTTCGAAATTATCAATTCAGAATCACTGGCTGGCGCTTTTCAACCCATTTCACCGGATGTTAGTATTTGCGCAGATTGTTTACGGGAATTACTCGATCCACACGATCGCCGATTCAGGTATCCTTTTATAAATTGCACAAATTGCGGACCAAGGTTCACCATTATCACTGATATTCCATACGATAGAACCAACACGACCATGTCTCCTTTTGTGATGTGCCCGGAATGTGCGGCTGAATATACCAATCCACTTGATCGGCGTTTTCATGCACAGCCTATCGCTTGTCCGGTCTGTGGCCCCCAGGTCTGGTTGGAAGAAGCGGACGGTCGCCGAATAGCAGAACGAAACGATGCAATCTTGTCAACCCAAAAACTTCTAGCAAATGGGAAAATTATTGCGATTAAAGGTCTGGGTGGTTTTCATCTCGCTTGTGATGCCTTAAATATGCAGGCAGTATCCGAGCTTCGCAGGCGTAAGCTGCGAGTTGATAAACCTTTTGCTCTGATGATGTCTGACTTGAAGACAATCGCTGGACATTGCGAAATGAATGAATTGGAACGCGCTCTTCTTGAATCCCGTCATCGCCCAATCGTTCTCTTGCAACGGCGGCCAGACAGCCCAATTGTTGCAGAAGTAGCGCCAAAACAGAAGACCATCGGTGTCATGCTTCCTTATGCGCCCATTCACTATCTACTTTTTACTCGAGAAAGCGGAGTCGAGCAACATTCACTTGATATTAGGCCTCTCGTAATGACAAGTGGTAATCTGTCAGATGAGCCTATTGCAACAGACAACGACGAAGCTCGTTCAAGGCTTGCATCATTGGCAGATGCGTTTTTATTTCATGATCGTGATATACATACGCGCTGTGATGATTCGGTCACCCGGATACCATTCTTTAAGGAAATAGGAAGCAACGGCTCGAATGAAGAGAAGATTAAAACATCCGTTTATTTCCTTCGTCGTTCGCGCGGGTATGCACCGGACCCAATCCGACTTCCTTTTGAAGTTCCAGAGCTGCTAGCGACTGGCCCAGAACTGAAGAATACGTTCTGTATTACCCGAAATCGCTATGCTTTCGTCAGTCATCATATCGGCGATATGGAAAATTACGAGACAATGCGATCATTTGAAGATGGAGTTAAGCATTTCGAACGGTTGTTCCGTATCAACCCGGGTGCGATTGTTTGCGACTTCCACCCAGACTATCTTTCAAGCCGTTATGCATTACAACGATCACAACAGGATAACATTCCTTTAATCCGTGTCCAGCATCATCATGCTCATATTGCTGCCTGCATGGCAGATAATAACCTTCCAGACCACCATCCGATAATTGGGTTGGCATTTGATGGTACTGGCTATGGTGATGACGGAGCTATTTGGGGCGGGGAATTCCTTATCGCAGACTATGCGTCATACCAGCGTTCCTTTCATCTGGATTATTTTCCTCTACCTGGTGGAGATGCTGCCATTAAAAGGCCTGCGCGGATTGCACTGGCGTTGCTCTGGCAGTTGGGTATTGAGTGGGATGAGCAGTTGGTACCGGTAAAAGATTTATGCTTTGAGGAAAGGCAAGCGTTGAGCATTCAACTGGAACACGGCTTGAATACCCCCCGAACATCCAGCATGGGGCGCTTGTTTGACGCTGCCGCTGCTTTGGCCGGAGTGCGGCAGAGGGTAAACTATGAAGCGCAGGCTGCCATTGAATTCGAAGCCGCGCTTGATCCAATGGAATCGGGTGCATATCTCTTTGTGATTCGGGAAAATTTGGTGGATTTTAGTGAAGCATTTCGAGGTCTGCTTGCAGATATCTCATTTGGTATTTCTATTCCAAGGATATCTGCTCGTTTCCATAATGGCCTGGTCGAATTATCCAGGCAGGTCTGCGCCAGAATGCGCAGTACGACAGGAATTGACGAAGTCGCATTGAGTGGCGGTGTTTGGCAGAATATGGCGTTGCTTGAACGAACCGTGCAAAGTTTACGCAAAGATGGTTTTAATGTTCTTTTTCATCACCAAATTCCTGCTAATGATGGTGGCCTCTCACTTGGGCAGGCAATGGTGGGCGCAAATAAGTATCACTAATAAATATTCGTTAGGTAATTATTGGAGTTATAAGAGTGCGTATGTAAAGAAAATGTTGGTGGAAGATGAAGTTCATTTGTTGGATGTAATGCGCAAACTCCTGAAAGCTGATGGGTCTGAGACATACCTGGCTGTAAATAAGAATCAGCTATTTGATTTAGCCATTGCAAACAGGCCAGGTCAGGTAGTCTCTTATAGCATGATGCTGGGATGATTAGGTAAAAGTTGCTTGAAGCGATACATATGTTGCCAGATAGGCTCCCTGGGCTATTATTATTAAATTAAAGAGCGGAATGGTCAGTTGTCGATTAAACCAACCCTAGTTGCAAATGATCATTTATTTAATCCTTTTGGAGCCCCTGAATTAATCCATTGATCCAGATATAGGTGATACTTTTATACAGTCTTATGAACAGTGAAAAAATATCGGGGACCAATCAATTAAGCTAATACAAGGTTGATGTGGAAACCTCATAATTGTTGCTACCTGCTTGCTTCACGTTCCATTTCGCGTTCTGCATCCCTTCGGGCGATGGCATCACGTTTATCATGCAATTTCTTTCCTTTTGCAATAGCAATTTCCAACTTCGCACGACCATTTTTTAGATACACACGAATTGGAACAATGGTGACACCTTTTTGACGAACTGCGTCCCACATTTCCCGAATTTCCTTGCCATGAAGTAATAACCTGCGCGGCCGCCTGGGATCATGGTTAAAGCGGTTGGCTTGTATATAGGGGGCTATGTGTGCTTCGATAAGCCAAGCCTGGTTCTCGTCCACCCG
>JBEKCT010000093.1:0-13670 GCA_050014715.1 Anaerolineales bacterium
GACCAGCATGCTGGTTAAAATATTGGATAAGCATTTCACCGAGAAAATCCGGGAAGTTAACTGGAAGGCTTCCAGCCTTACCAGAGACCAGCATCATGATATCGGTCGCCGGGATAAGCTGTTGTTTATTCATGGTAAAGTGCAAATTTTCGCCATTCGATACGAACTCACCATCGGCTCCGGCTTGCGCTTTGCCCGTAGCTTGATGTTTCCCTTGTAATTTTATCGATGAGCCGTTTTTTGGAGGAATATCATACCTTAGGAGATCTCCCGTATAGGCTAGCGAAGCGCTGGTATCTTTCAGGGGAGAAGATGGGTCATCTCCGGTTGGTTCAAGCCGGCCGGCTTGCGTAAAAATATAAGTTTCATTAATCTGGATTCCCTTGTCGGTAAAATCATTCATCACCTGGGCGATAAACATATAATCGAACGCACAGGCCTTCAGGACTTGAACCGTTATCGATGCGGATGGCCCTCCCAGGATTGAGGCACTTATATTCGCGGTACCGGCCTCAGCGGCTGTGAATCTGAGAAAAAAAGGGCCTGATGTATTGTCTCCGGCCGGCATACTCGGAGGATCAATATTACCCTTGGTGGCCGTTGCATCAATCTCTTCGATCAAGGGAGACAAAGGATTGGTATTGCCCGGTTGTAGATCTTTTGATTTAAATGACCGCCCAATTCTGTAATACCCAGTGAGTCGAATCGTTTGGCCGATGCACATTTTTGAAACCGGGCTGGGGTATAAATAAATCGAAGCCCCCTGCCATCCAGCGGCTTGAACGGGTGAGCTGCAGATTAAAAGCACTCCAAGGATGATCAACATCCCGGTATGTAGCGCTCGGCGGACATACGGCCTTAACGCATGCAGGATATTCATAGCCCCTCCTTGAAAAAAAGAACGAAAACAACCTTGATCGAATCGCGTGTAACCGATAATAAGTATATCCCTGCGTTCTCCGAAGTACAAGAGGAGAACGGAGAGTGAAGTGCTTTACGTCCAGGTCACCTGCATGGCGGGTCAGGAATCTGGATGTTTTTAGCTTGACCACCGGTCCGCTCTTGAGCGCATCCTCCAAGGCCACCAATTGGACCGGCACCCTGCCTTCCAGCCAGGATACCATTATCGAGGTCAGCCCGGTTGGCGGGGAAATCAGCTATTCATTGACGGTATCAGTGCATTGAAATTCCTGGAAGGAGTAAAATAAAACTGGAAACCTGATGGTTTCCAGTTTTATTGTCAGACCTGTTAAAGGACATTTTTTCCGCAGGTCACGCTTGAAGCGTGACCGACAATTATTCCTGCAAGAACTCCAGCAGCGCACGGTTGAATTGCTGCGACTGGTCGACACTGACGGCATGCCCGCCATTCGGGATGATAACCTGGCGGGCCCCGGGTATGCCATCTGCCAAAAATTTCTGGCGGGCCGGGCTGACGGTGGAGTCGTCCGCGCCGGTCACTACTAGCGTCGGAACACTGATCTCCCGTAATCGTTTGCTCGAATCGAACAGTCCCAGGGCAGCCATGGCCTGGCGGTACGCGCGCGGGTCGGCATGCGCCACGATAGCCAGGTACATCTCGCGCAGTGGCTGGTCCTTTGGATCCGGAAAAACCCGCCTGGCCACTACCTGCGCCTGCGCCACCGGTCCCTGCACCAGGAAGGAGGCCGCCCGGCGGAGGAAGTACGCCCAGCCGCTGAGATCTTGCGGGCGCAGGACCGAGAAGGTACTCACCAGCACCAGTTTTTTGGTTAATTGAGGGAAATCCAGGGCGAATTGCTGCGCGATCACGCCCCCCATCGAAAGCCCCACCACATGCGCCGGACCGCTGCCCAACTCTTCCAACAAACCGGCCATCTGCCCGGCCACCCGCCTGATGTTCCAGCCGCCTCCATCGTAGGGGGACCCGCCGAAACCGGGCGCGTCCGGCGCCAGCGGGCGGAAGCCGGCCTGGCTCAATGCCGGTAATTGCAGCGACCAGGAAGTACCGTCCGCGCCCAGGCCGTGCAGGAGCAGGACGGTTGGATTGCCGGATGGATTGGGATCAAGGTAATGCAGGCTAGTCATAACTAAATTATTTAACACGAAGGACACAAAGGAACACGAAAAAGAGTATTTAATAAAAGAAAACAATCTTTTCTTCATGCTCCCTTGAGGCCTAAGTTGTAAGAATACTTAAATCAGGGTCTTCCAGACCTGCTGGACATGCGCTCGATCGTGACCGGCCATAAAGCCGACAAGTTCCTGCAACGTGGTTGGGCCGAAGATGGCATGCCGAGCCGGGCGCAACCATTCGGATTGTAAACCCTCCAGCACTCCGAGCAACTCTTTGCGCGCCGCAGTGAACTCGGCCAGCACCCGTGGACCATCCTGCGCCGCACACTTGCGTTCCTTCACCCAGACATCCGTGGTTTCACCAGGCAGGAAAGGATTCTGTTCTGCCAGCATCCTATGCAGGCGCGGCAGGTTTACGTCACGTTCATTATCGCGCAGATGGCAAATGATCTCGGTCAGGCTCCATTCGCCGGGAGCGGGGAAGCATGTCCACTTATCCAAAGGCAGGACGGAAGTCAGCGTGGCCAGGGCCGCCGGAGTGGAACGCAGGTTTGCCAGCAGCGCCTGGGGACTATCGATAGTGACTTTGAGCGCCTCAGCAGCAGCATTTTCGAGCCAGCCACGGAAGGACTCGAGCCTTCCCTGCGGTACGCCGGTTGGTTCTGCCGGGCCTCCACCATCATTGCGCACCCAATAGACCGGCAGCCCGGCTGCCCGGGTGGGTTTGACCTCCCGTTCCATATCGTCACCGACCATCACGGCCGGGTCATCCGGCCAACCCAATTGCGCCAGCATCTCAGGATAATATGCCACCGTCTCCTTGGTGAAATGGAAGGTCTCATAGGAAGTCACCAGTGCAAATGGATATTTTTCCGGTGGCAGACCGGCCCAGCGCAGGCGGTGCTGGATGGCCTTGAGCGGAAAAAGCGGGTTGGTGGCAATTACGACACGATGGCCCTGTTCGAAGGCCCAATCCACCAGGCGGACCGCCTCCGGGATCGGCGAGGTCAGCGAACCCAGTTTCGGGAAGACTTCATCATAGAAACGATCAATCCGTTCCTGCAGGGCCGGACGATCCAATATTAGGCTTGGGAAGAAATGGGTGTCAAAGACTTCCCTTAAAGTCAGGGCAGGGTCCAGGTTTTGCATCATGGCTTTGGTGGCGCTCATCAAGGCCGGAATCATCACTTCCGGGGTGACCTTATCCGCCAGGGCAGCCGCCAGTCCACGGTAATAGGCCGGTATAAAAGTATCCATGTTGGTATTCAGCAGAGTATCATCTAAGTCAAACAGCAAGGTAATGGGCATGAGCGGGTCTCCAGCGCGCAAAGTACCACCCCCAAAATATGGATTTTATTTTTTCACTTCAAAAATGGGCGGGATGGGATGGCATACCCCACAACCAAGGTATGGATCGAAACCGGAGCGTTCGGTCTTTTCACAGAAAGCCTTCACCCTGACGCGCGCTTGAAAACCGGCTTTCAGCGGGCGGCCCACCTCTGCGCGCAGGCGCATAAATTCGCAGGCATTGGCCCGGTCAATGGAGGGCACCGGGCAGGTGCGGCAGAGGGCAGGTTTCCAGTCTGCTCCGACCAGGCGGCATTCCTCATGCTGGCGGCCGCGAAAATAGTCGCCAAAGAAATATTTACATTCCGAACCGGCCGGAGTTTTCATATTTTCTGTTTCTCGATTAATATTCCTAAATGACGAAATTTACCACCAGGACATCAAGCCACAACGAGATGGAGGTTCTTAGGATTCCGCCAGGGGTATGCCTTTCCGGCCTGATTTTCAATCACGAATTCCACGAATTTGCCGAATTTGCGAATATTTTTTGATATTCGTTTTATTCGCCTTTTCGTGCCATTCGGGTCAGATCATCTGATCTTAAACACGTGTGAGGTAACTGCCATCGCGCGTATCCACGCGAATGGTATCGCCTTCCTTGACGAAGTTCGGCACCTGGACTTCCACGCCTGACTCGGTCTTGACCTTTTTGGTAACACCCGTGGCGGTATCGCCGCGTACCGAGACTTCTGCAAAGACGACCTTCAGATCCACATTAAGAGGCAATTCCACATCCAGCGCTTCCCCATTGTAGAAAGTAAGCTTGCACTCCATGCCTTCCTTAAGGAAATTAGCAGAATCACCCAGGATGGCTTTCGGAATCCCCGGCTGATCGAAAGTCTCGTTATCCATGAAATAGTAATTATCGCCGTCATTATAGAGATACTGGACATTATGAAAATCGAGGCGGGCTTCCGGAACCTGGCTGCCGGATATAAAGGTCTTTTCCAGAGTGGAGCCGGTGCGCAGGTTGCGGGCTTTTATTTTAATGGTGGCATTCCCACGCCCGGGTTTATGGTGGGCATATTCCAGCACGCGCCACAAGTTCCCATCGAGTTCGAAAGTGACACCTTTGCGAAGATCATTCACGTCTATCATGGGTTATTCCTTTTCAAAGCTAGATACTTTTTCAAAAAAATTAGCACGGAGGGCACAAAGTATTCGAAGGTTGAGAAGATTACGTAATTTCCCTTGTGTTCCCTGGTGACCTTTGTGTTCTAGAATGTGTTTGTATAAGACAAAAGATAGCAAACGGGCGGGATTATACTGCCAACCCGGTGAGCTGGGCAAGGGAGCTAATGGTGCCTATCTGCGTTCGGCCGGTCCTGCAACAATTCAACCGCATGCGGCAGCACCGGGATGATCACCTGGAAATTCTGCACAGCCGCGCGCGGGCTGCCAGGCAGGTTAATGATCAGCACATTGCCCCTTGTGCCAGCCAGCGCCCGTGAAAGCATGGCATGCGGAGTGAATTTCAAACTCTCGAAACGCATGGCCTCGGCCAGGCCGGGCGCCTCCCGCTCGATCACTTGACGGGTCGCCTCAGGGGTCACATCGTGCGGACCAAAACCGGTGCCGCCGGTGGTCAGGATGACATCCACCCCGCCCTCATCCGCCCAAGCGGTCAGGGTGGCGCGCAGGTCGGATAATTCGTCCGGGAGGACGGCGGTCCGTTCGACTTTCCAGCCCTGGGCGGTAACGAGTTGGACCAGCGCCGGACCGGAGAGGTCCGGGCGTTCGCCACGAGCAGCCCGATCGGAGGCAGTCAATATACCAACACGCAGAATCATATCCATTTACAATTCCTTGGTGTAGGTATAAATGGTATCCATGCGTTCCCAATGGCGGGTTTCATAAAAATGCATGGCGCTGTCATTATCGACTGCCACCATTAAATAACATTTCAAGCAGCCTTTGGCTTTCAGACGGCGTTCCACCTCCTGCATAAGCAGGCTGCCAACCCCTTGTTGTCGAAAGGCCGCCTTCACAGCCAGGTGGTAAATGAGGCCGCGCCGCCCATCAAAACCACCGATAACTGTACCGATCAGCCTGGCCCCGTTTTCGGCGACCAAGAACAGGTCCGGATCGCGCAGGAGTTTCTTCTGGATCTCATCTGGGTCATCTGAGCGGCGAACATGAATCCCGGAACCGGCGTTTTCCCAAAGCAAACGAACCGCCGGATAATCCCCGGGATATCGAAATTCCCGCAAGGTGATGCCAGTTCCGGAGTCCGTGTGGTCAGGCACGCAGTTTATCGAAGAGTTCATTTGGCATGTAGGGTTTAAGTAGGAACACATCTGCTCCGGCAGCCAGGCACTCTTCTCGCTTATCTATGCCGGAGGCCATGATGATCCGGATGTGATCCAGGTCGGGCATCTGGCGGAGCTGGCGGACTATATCCAATCCGTTGCGGTCGCCCAGGTAAATGTCGATCAAGAGGATATCCGGTTTGGCCGAGCGGATGTTTTCCATGATGTCACCGGGTTTATCAAGCAGAGTCATTACCTGGTACCCTTCCATATCCAGCAGGGTTTTCAGTAGCCCCACCATGGAAAAGTCATCATCCGCCAGGAGTATTTTCAACATTCTTCTTTCCTCCCGTCTTTTTTCTTACCTGGGCGGGTTCCTCGAGAGCCGCCTTTAACACATCATTGACCGTGTGCGCGAAGACAAATGAAAGCGCCTTGTGGACTTCCGCAGGCAGATCCTCAAGGTCGGGCTCATTACGCTTGGGCAGGATAATGGTTTTCAAACCGGCGCGGTGCGCTGCGATCATTTTCTCTTTAATGCCACCCACTGGCAGCACCAGCCCGCGCAGGGTGATTTCGCCTGTCATGCTGACACCCTTTTTGACCGGGCGACCGGAAAGTAAAGACACCAGGGCGGTCGCCATGGTGACACCTGCAGAAGGCCCATCCTTGGGCTGCGCACCTGCCGGGATATGCATATGGAGGTCGTACTTGTCATAGAAATCCTTTGGCAGGCTAATTTCTTCGGCATGGGAGCGCACGTAAGAAAGCGCCGCCCGGGCCGATTCCTGCATTACGTTCCCCACGGATCCAGTGATCTGGAAACCTTTTCCGCCGGGCATTTTCGTGGCTTCAATGAATAAAATGTCACCTCCGAAGGGTGTCCAAGCCAGTCCAGGCACCACGCCAGGGATGGATGTTCGTACATCGATCTCTTCCGTTTCCATGAAGATGGGGTGCCCGAGTAATTCCTCGGCTACCTTGGGGGTAATCCGGGCGGATTGTTTTTTTCCTTCGGCAATATGCGTCCCAATTTTTCGGCAGACCGCGCCTATGCGGCGTTCCAAATTGCGGACACCGGCTTCGCGCGTGTACAGGTTGATGATGGTCTTGACTGCCTCTTTGGTCAGGGTAACTTCTCCCGGTCGCAAGCCGTTTTCACGCAGCTGGCGCGGGATCAAATATCCCTTGGCGATAGCAACTTTCTCACCTTCGGTATAACCAGAGAGCTGGATGATTTCCATCCGATCGAGCAGCGGTGGCGGAATTGTCTCCAATGTGTTGGCAGTGGTTATAAAAAATACCTGGGACAAATCGTAAGCCACTTCCAGATAATTGTCGCGGAATTCAATATTCTGTTCGGGGTCGAGCACTTCCAGCAAAGCCGAGGCCGGATCGCCGTGGAAATCCATGGTCAGTTTATCCACCTCATCCAGCATGAAAACAGGGTTATGCGATTCGACCCGGCGCAAAGCCTGCAGAATGCGTCCCGGCATGGCACCGATGTAGGTACGGCGATGACCGCGAATCTCCGCCTCATCGCGTACTCCGCCCAGGGAGATGCGGATGAACTTGCGTTCCATGGCGCGCGCTATCGATTGACCCAGGGAAGTCTTGCCGACACCGGGGGGTCCGATGAAGCACAGTATCACGCCCTCGCGGTCACGCCGGATCAGGTCTTTCGAAGGCTCGGATTTATCATCCTTACGGTCCAAGCGCAACTTGCGGACAGCCAGGAATTCCAGGATGCGCTCCTTGATATCCTGTAAACCGTAATGGTCCTGGTCCAGGATCTTGCGGGCATGCGCGATATCCAGGTTATCCTGTGTGCCATGGCTCCAGGGCAATGTCACCAGCCAATCCAGGTAAGAGCGGATGACTCCATACTCGGCCGCAGCAGTGGGCAGGCGTGATAGCCGGTCCACTTCGCGACGGGCCTGCTTCTCGGCTTCTTCAGGCATTTTAGCCTCGCCGATCTTCTTGCGGAATTCATCCACATCGATGGTCTGTTCGTCGTTTTCACCCAGTTCCTTCTGGATGGCTTTCATTTGCTCGCGCAGGTAGTATTCGCGCTGGACCTTCTCAATGCCTGAACGGGCCTGGTTCTGGATCTTTGCGCCCAGACTGAGCACCTCGGTTTCACGCACCAGCAGGTCGACCAATTTTTCCAGCTTTGCCTTGGTCGAATCCAGTTCAAGCAGGGTCTGGGCATCCTGCAGCTCGATGCGCTGGAAATTGGCAATCGTATAGGCAGTCTGGAGCGGGTCTTCCAGCGAGGTGATAGAAGCCACCAGTTCGCGCGGGATGGAAGGCGTGAGTCCCGAGATTTGCTCGAACTGGTCACGGGCAGAACGCGCCAATGCATCGATCTCCAGCCCGGTCTCGGTTGTCTCAGGTATCACCTCGATCTTTGCCTTAAAATACGGGTCATTCTGGACAAATTCACCCAACCGGAAGCGCGCCAGTCCCTGAACGAGCAAGCGAATGGTATTATCCGGGACTCGAAACAATTGGTGAACGGTCGCAATCGTGCCGACCTGGTACAGGTCGGCCGGACCGGGCTCTTCAATATCCGGGTTGCGCGCCGCCACCAGGCCGACCATTTTTCCCGGTGTGACCGAGACTTCATCCACCAGCTTGATGGAACGCATCTGGCCAATGGTCAGTGGAACAGCCGTCTGAGGGTAGACTACCACGCCGCGCAGGGGCAGTATCGGCAGGACCTCCGGATACTTGGTGGGTTCTGCCTCGGCAGGCACACTTCCTGCCGGATCTTTTTCCTGCTCATCTTTTTTCTGGAGACGCGTAAAAATGGACGGCAGCAGCAGGTCCTTCAAGGCCTTATCCTGATCCTGGAGCCAATCGGAAATTTCCTCATGACCGGTGTACCAACGCGAAGCGGACATAAAAAGTGGTTAACCTTTGATGTTGATACTGGTAGGTTTGAGCTTGGGCAGGATGACATTCAGGAAGCCGTCTTTATAATCTGCATCGGCTTTGCTCACATCGACTCCAAGCGGTAATTCAATGGCTGTGCTGAATTCACCAAAACGAATTTCCATCTGGCGGTAGGCGCGCCATTCCGGGGATTCGCTTCTGACGCCGCTGATCACCAGGAAGTTATCTTCCGCGTTAATGGTGAAATCCGACTCGCGCATCCCGGCCGCTTCCACCCGCACGACGAAATTATTCTCTGTCTCGTAAACGTCAGTTGGCGGACTCCAGGCATAGGAATGTAGGCTCACCTGCCAACCTATGGCGCGCGACCCGGAAAACAAAATTTCCGTGCGAGAATCTGGCTTCCCGAGCGATGAAGACATACCTGCCTCCTTATCCAAGCGCAGCCCTGGCTGCATCCAGAACCTTGGAATAATCCGGCTCTTCACCCAAGGCAGGCATATAGGCCACATAGGTCAGCTTTCCGGCCCGATCCACCACAAAGACCGCCCGGCGTAGGATACGCGCCTCCTTGATGAGAACACCATAATTAAAACCGAATTCCGCGTTCATATGGTCGGAGAGAACGGTCACCTGTTCCACCCCGGCAGCACCGCACCAGCGTTTTTGCGTAAAAGGCAGGTCGTTGCTGATGACCAGGATGGCAATGTCTTTGCTCAAGGCGGCGGCTTCCTGGTTGAAGCGGCGGGTCTCGCGGTCGCACACGTCTGTTTCCAGCGATAACACAGCAGAGATGATGCGTACTTTTCCCTGCGTATCCGCCAAACCGTGGAATGGTACCCACTCTAGAGTTTGAACGGTGAATTCCGGCGCAGCCATCCCAACTTTTAGATCCTTTCCGAGAACGGTTACATCCTGTCCACGGAATTTAACGATACCAAAACGTTCGATTGTCATGGTTCCTCCAATTCCCCTCACCTTGTGCGCCTCCCGATGGAGAAGCACCGGGGTGAGGTCAGCGCCCCTGGCGGGTCTCGAACCCACAACCTACTGCTTAGAAGGCAGGTGCTCTATCCGTTGAGCTACAGGGGCATCCATCAAACCACGTAGGGCCGCAAGCCTTTGTACACCCGCCCTCCGGTGATGGTTTTTAATATGGTCTCTGCCGGGCGATTGAGGCGGGCAGCCAGTTGCTCTGCCGACATGGGAGTGTTGCCGTTTGCCAGCAACAGGCGGAAAATTGCCTCCACCATCACCGTGTGGTCGTCGAGAAATCCGACCTGCCTGGCGCAATGCTGGATCAGCGTGTATTGCAAACCGTCCATCTGCTGGACTTCCGCTGTTTCCGGATCAACCCAGTCAATCAACTGGCCGTCTGGCAGGTTGGCAAATGCCTCCTGGTGTTCGGGACATAACATGCTTGCCAGGGCAACATGCCAGTTTTCATCATTCGCCCGCCACCAGTCGAAATCGATATGGATGGGCATCTGGATGGTCGGTTTGACCAGGGAAAATTTCTTTATTTCATTCATCTTCCGCCTCCGTATCCGCCAGACGGAAGTGCATGTCGCCGACGTGCTTGAATTTTGGATCACCCGTCAGGTAGGTCAATAAGGGACCCGGCGGGCAGCGGCGGATAATATTCAAGGCCGAATACAACTCCTGGGCGTGGACATGGCCCTGCACATTCATTTTTACCAATTCGTCCATCATATCGGCAACCAGTTGTTCGAAAGGCTGGCGTTGCTTGGCAATCTGGCTGCTGGCTTCGTCAACACCGGCTGCATCCGGGACGGCAATCACCATACGCTCATTGAATTCGGTGGAGATGTTTTGTTTCAACATGGCAAAGACAATTCCGCCGTCACTGCCTACCAGCACCGTCCGCACCCAGTCGCGCATCGGCCGGCGGGTTTTTGCAGTGACGATCACCTGCCCGGGTTTTTTTCCTTTTGCCACAGAAATTAAGCTGCCTGGCATGCAGCCATATTTTTGGTAAAACTTGCCCAGTCCGACCACGTAACCGTGCTTGCGCACCACCCAGGCCGGCAGCTCTTCATGGGATAGACCATCCACCAGCGTAAAGCGCACACGCTGGGTGTAATAAGCCGTGGGGAACAAACTGCGCGCCCGGGCCGAAACCGGTAGCGTGCCAGCCCGCCAATGCGGATAACTCAGGCTGATGACAATCTCGTACCCTTCCCCATTGGCAGTCTCTCCTTCGGCCAATTCGTCATCCAGTTCGGATTCAAGCGCCAGCATTTCGGTTGTCATCCGGGAACGATCATAAGGAATAGAAGTATATCGCAGCGGTGCAGGCGTTTGCCGGACATCCTCCGGTTCGAGACGCTTAAGAAACCACAGCACTTCTCCTGCCGGGCCGACTTCATCAAAACGTCCATCTTCCTGCAAGGCATAATTCAGCGAAAACTCAATCAGCTTGGGATTGACATTACCCGCCAAATCCAATTGTTCGATCAGCGCGCTGGCCGGCAACGGTTTGCCGCCAGCTTCATCCAGAACCGCTTCGGCCAGGTTCAAATGGCCCACGTTCACATCCACCAACAACGCCCGCGGGAACCAGCGCCCGGCTACCTGCACCAATGCTTTATCTGCAAGCAGCGCCGAGGTCAATTTATGTTCCAATTCCTGACCGTGGGATTTGAGGATGTTTACCGGGTTAAGCATTTGATCATCGGCGGAAATTTCCACCGGGAGGTTCAGCTTATGCTCTGCCAGGCTTGTTGCGAACAGGTGGCTTTGCTCACCTTCGAAAGAAACCTCAATGACATCGAACTCGCCCAGGGTGGGATTAACGCTCGGACGCACACTGTTTACTTTCCCATTTTTCCAGTTTAAAGCTGGAAAAACCAGTTTTTCTCCGACTGGATAATGTTCTGCCGGCATGTAAATCCGGCCATTTGATTTCTGTTGCTTGACCAACTCAGCGCGTTCCGCGCGGATGCGCTCCTCAACCAGGAGGGGAACCAGTTCCGTCTCATTTAGAGGAATCTCGTTCTCAAAAAGATGGGTGCTTAGAAATTCGAGGTCTTTCCTGCCCAGGGTTAATGTCTGCCAGTAGTCCGGAGACAAAGAAAAAGAAACGCCAGCCATAGCCTGCCTTGATTTAAGATTTACCCGTATGGGTGCTTTGCCGGAAGAAAATATCCGCAGAGCGCAATTATACCCCACCTTGACAGACCCCCTCGCTTGACTTACCATGCACGGTGCTCACATCGACTTCTGATGATAGAAATTTAGTTTGACCCCTAAAAAGACGGGCGGTAGGAGTACAAACCGGACAGGTTCTGCTGGTGCTAGAAGCTTCTGTACGGTTTACTATTCTTTTCTACAAAGAGGTGCCGGATGCGAATTGGCATGATGACCGACGTGGATAAGCCATATTTCAGCAGGGTAACCAACCATATCTCCTTCAGGAAGGAGTACATTAAAAAAGCCAAGCATGCGGTTTTTATTTTCACAGTTGGGAATCGCGATCATGCAGATTTCGAGCAACGGGTGGTGCGTTCAGCCGGTCAACCGTTGACCGGTACCAACCATGCCCTGAGATTCCATTACGGCAGGTGCGTAAAGAACCTTATGCTTACCTTGCAGCTTATGTACGCACACAATCCAAATTTTACCGGACGGTTGGAAAACCTGCGTCCATGACCACACAAAAAAAAGCCTTGGGTCAATGGGGCGAAGAAACCGCCGCCGCCTACCTGGAAGATCATGGCTATCCGATCGTCGGGCGTAACTTCCAAACCGCCCACGGCGAGATCGATATTATTGCCAGCAAAGTCGCCCTGCTTATATTTGTCGAGGTGAAAACGCGCAGTTCTCATGCCTTTGCGTACCCGGAAGATTCCGTCACCCGGCGCAAGCAGGTGTATTTGCTCTCGGCGGCTGAAGAATATTTACAATCGCATCCCGAAAGCGGGGATAACTGGCTATTCGATCCAATCGCTATCGAGTGCAAACCCGGCCGAAGCCCGGAAATTGTCCATTTTGAAAATGTCATCTCTTGATATAACCAACCTAGAGGGTCTCCCAAGACCCTCTAGGTCCAAACCTCCCCTGATCGTTATTGTTGGACCAACTGCGGTTGGCAAGACCGGGATTTCCATCCAACTGGCCGAACATCTGGACGGTGAGATCGTCTCGGCGGATTCGCGCTTATTCTACCGAGGCATGGACATTGGGACCGCCAAGCCCACCTCGCAAGAACGCCGGGGTGTCCCGCACCATTTAATCGACGTGGCCGATCCCGCTGAAACCTGGAGCCTGGCGCTTTTCCAGCAGGCCGCCGCGGCTGCCATTGCCGACATCCATGCCCGCGGGCATCTGCCCTTTCTTGTTGGAGGGACCGGGCAATATATCCACGCCGTTACGCATGCCTGGACCCCGCCGGTTACCAGCCCGGATGTCCACCTGCGGGCGGAATTGGAAGCCCAAGCCGAGGAAAATGGCTACCTGGCACTCCATAAAGAACTGCAGGTGCTCGACCCGGCTGCCGCTGAAAAAATCGATCCGCGCAACCTGCGCCGGACCATCCGGGCCTTGGAAGTGATCCGTCTGACCGGGAAGAAATTTTCCGAGCAGGGTGGAAAGACAGAGAGCCCCTACCGACTTCTGACCATCGGGCTGACCCGGCCGCGCCCTGAATTGTATGCGCGCCTGGACGCCCGTATCGAGTCCATGTTTGCAGACGACTTGCTCGATGAAGTGCAACGCCTGCTCGCTTCAGGCTGCCCCCCCAACCTACCAACCATGTCTGCCATCGGTTACCGGGAATGCATACAAGTATTGCATGGTTCCATGACCATGGGGCAGGCCAAGGTCGAGATGCGCCGCTTGTCGCGCATCTTCGTGCGCCGGCAAGCCAACTGGTTCAAACTGGAGGACCCTTCCATCCAATGGTTCGAGGCGGGAAAAACAACGCTGGAAGAGATCGAGACGGTCATTGTCGCATTTTTAAAAGCCGCCGGATAAGTTTATGCTTCTATGATTGTGATTTTGTCAATAGGTTTGTTGATAGGCGCATTCTAAGAGCGGCCTGCGGGAGGTCGTTTCTTACTCAACAAAGATATGAAATTGGCGAACCGTTACAAAACAAAC
>JBEKCT010000094.1:0-13638 GCA_050014715.1 Anaerolineales bacterium
GCCTCTTTTCCGTAGTATCATTACTCTTGCAGGTCGTTTCTGGTTCCATTTGCTCCTCCTTTGTGAGCATTCTCAAACCGTCTAATGCGAGAGTACCACATTCCGTGGAGGGAAACGACCTGCTTCACAAAACCTCTTGACCTTGTTTCACATATTATCTATACTGGTTTTTACAAGCGGTCATCTTTTAATAGGAGGCGATGCATATGAGCGACAAATATTTGAAAGGCCTGTTGGGCGATAACGAGCAGGTGCTCTTTGTGACCCACCACCACTGGCTGGTGCTGGTGGGTGAAATCCTGGCCGAATCCCTTTTAGCCGTGGCCATCGTGGTGGTGGTCTCGCTGATCTGGTTGATGTGGCTGCTTAACCCGCTGGCGTGGCTCGGATACCTGCTGCTGATCATCCCGATCATCAGCGTGTGGCGGGATGTGCTGATCTGGAAGAACCGCGAGTACGTGGTCACCAACCGGCGCGTCATCCAGCTTTCGGGCGTGTTCAGCAAGAATGTGACCGATTCTTCCCTGGATAAGGTCAATGACGTCAAGATGAATCAGACCTTCCTGGGTCGCATGCTGGATTACGGCAATATCGAGATCCTGACCGCCAGCGAGCTGGGCGTGAACAAGTTCACCTACATCGGGCGGCCGATCCAGTACAAGACCGCCATGCTCAACGCCAAGGAAAAGCTGGAGCATGCCCCGGCGGAGCCCTCTGCCGCTCGCCCGGCTGCCAGCCCGGCCGACCTGCTCGGCCAACTGGAAACATTGCGCCAGCACGGTGTGTTGAGCGAGGCGGAGTTCCAGGCCAAGAAGGCCGAACTGCTGAAGAGGATGTAGAGGAAAAGATCTATGACCATTCGCATCTGTCTGGCCGGCGCAACCGGCTGGGCCGGTTCGGCCCTGGCCCGGGCAGTCGCCCATACGGCCGATATCCGGCTGATATCGGCCGTATCCCGCACCCATGCCGGGCAAAACCTGGGGGATGTGCTAGACGAAACCGGCTTGACCTGCCCGATCTACGCCACCGCCGCCGAAGCGCTCGCACAGCCCTGCGAGGTGTTCTTTGAGTTCACCAAACCCGAGGTGGCGAAATCCAATGTGCTGGCGGCGTTAAACCACGGAGCCCATGTTATCATCGGTACTTCGGGATTAACCGAAGAAGATTATGCCGAAATCGCCGACGCCGCCGGAAAAAGTCAGCGCGGGGTCTTGGCGGTCGGCAATTTTGCCCTGACGGTGGTGTTATTGCAGAAATTTGCCGAAACCGCCGCCAGGTATATTCCGCAGTGGGAGATCATCGATTATGCCGATGACGGCAAAAAAGACGCCCCCAGCGGAACGGCGCGCGAACTGGCCCACCGGCTCTCCGCCGTCCGCCCCTCCGAATTGACCGTCCCGCTGGAGCAGACCCAGGGCGTGCCTGAGACGCGTGGGGCGCGCCTGGGCGGATCGCAGGTCCATTCCATCCGCCTGCCCGGCTATACGATTTCGGTGGATATCATTTTCGGCATGCCCGACCAAAAGTTAACCCTCCGGCACGACTCGGGCAGCAGCGCCTTGCCGTATGTGGATGGGGCCCTGCTGGCCATCCACAAGGTGGCCACCTTCACGGGCCTGCGGCGCGGCCTGGATAGTGTGCTCGATCTGTAGAGCCGGAAGGATATCGCAGGGTTTTTGCCCGCAGGCGCGGCTTAGTGGATATATATCCTAAATGAGAAGCGCTGCATAAAATTTCCGCCGGTGGACTAAAGAAGGGGGTTACCCCATTGTGATGCTCTGCGATCAATCCAGCCGCCAGGAGTTCTTTCTGGAAAGCCCATGGAGGTGGAAATGAAATTTTCCCGCAGCATTTGTATTTTTTCGGTGGTCTTTATAACCCTGGCTCTGGCAGGTTGTTCGGCTAAGCAGAATTCCACGCAGCGGCAGATCGGCGCCATCGACGCAATCCGCACCAAATTGGATCTGCCCGATCTACCGCTGAAATTTGTAGGAATTACCGATATGGCGAATTCCCCCAGCGGTGGTTTGAAAGTTGTCCAGTTCCAGGATACGCAGGGCAGGAATTTTTTTGTTGAACCCGGCACGGATCAGGTCGTGGAAATCGATGCTCGCTCCGGATTGTCCGGCATTTCCCCAAATGCCCCATTAATGTCCGAGGCCGATATCACCGCTCAGGCGCACCAATTCATCGCAGCAGCCATTCCTGGTTTCGAGACCCTGCAAGCCGGGTGGATGTATGAAGCAGGCAACAAGGGTGATAACTACTTCTTTTCCTGGTACGGCGCGAGCACCGCAAGCGCAAGTGCCGCAGGCGCGATGAATCGCCCCTTCGCCCAAATTGGCATCCATAAAAGCGGCTACCTGTTCGTATATTACAGCACCTTGTTGCTTGAAAAATAAAGCGCCTCTGCCCACAGCCACGCAGACTGGACGTGCAGAGTACAAAAGTATAATTGAGGCAAGTAGCGGCAATGCCGCTGGAAAATGGTGCGACTTTGCAAAGGAATCATTCCGGTTCTGTCATCGGGTCTGAATCCATGCCATTAGACTCCTGTCATCCCATCTGCTTATCAACCTGCTCTCGCATCACTGTAAAAAAACCAGAGGTACAACCATGCAAAAGGTACTCGTTTCGTGGAGCGGCGGCAAAGACAGCGCCCTCGCCCTGTACGAAACCTTAAAGGATCAAAACTACCTGATATCCGCCCTGCTCACCACGCTGACCGGAGACTATGACCGCATCTGCATGCACGGCGTCCGGCGCAGCCTGCTCGAGCGGCAGGCGGCCGCGCTGGGTTTCCCGCTTGAAAAAGTGTTCATTTCGAAGAACGCCTCCAATGAAGAATATGAAGCCGGCATGGGACAGGTCCTGGCTAAATACCAGGCTGCCGGGGTTGGCTCGGTCCTCTTTGGAGACATCTTCCTGGAAGACCTGCGGAAGTACCGCGAAGAAAAACTTGCCACGCTCGGAATGCAAGGGATTTTCCCGCTCTGGAAAAGAGACACGCACGAGCTGGCCCTTTCCCTCACAACACTCGGTTTCAAGGCCATCACCACCTGCGTCGACACCAGCCTGCTGGACGGGAAATTTGTTGGCAGGGAGATCGATCAGCAATTCCTGTCCGAGCTGCCCGCAACGGTGGATGTCTGCGGCGAGAATGGCGAATACCACTCATTTGTGTACGCCGGACCGATTTTTAAGCAGAGCGTTCCTTTCACGCTAGGCGAAACCGTCTTACGGGAAAACCGTTTTAATTACTGTGATTTGTTGCCCGTCGGATGAATAATCTTCTTGCATGAGTGAGGAGGGTCTGGTCAATCTGGCAAGCGGATTTTGCCGGAATTGCGCGATAATTGAGAAGGAGTCTTCGGCGCCTCATGATGCCTGCCAGCCTCCAGAGGCAGGCGTCTGCTTGCCCGTCGGATGGGTTTGCTATATAGTTATCACAAGCTGAACAAGTCTATTCAAAAGTAGGAGAAAACCATGGCATTCATCAAAACGATTGCCGAAGAACAGGCCGAAGGCCTGCTGAAGGATCAGTATCAGACCGCCCGGGACAGCCTGGGCTATGTACCCAACTATATCAAAGCATTAAGCCTTCACCCCGAAGTGTATGACGCCTGGACGAAACTCATTGGCGCGATCCGCTCCAGGATGAGGCTGCGCCGCTATGAGCTGGTGACCTTTGCCACCGCCATGGCACTTGAATGTACCTATTGAATGCTCGCCCACGGAGCGGTGCTCCGCAAAAATGGTTTCGATGGCAGCCAACTGGTGGCAATTGCCAGGGATTTTCACAACGCCGGTCTCACTCCCGAAGAAGTCGCACTGATGTCGTTTGCGCAGAAGATCAGCACACGGGCTAATCAAATCGGCCAGCCAGACCTGGACGATCTGCAAGGCCTCGGTCTTTCTGACGAAGAAATTCTGGATGTGGTGCTGGCATGCACGGCCCGCAATTTCTTCAGCAAGACCCTCGACAGCCTGGCTGCGGCACCGGATGAGATCTACAAGGACCTTGAACCTGCACTTGTGCAAGCCCTGACCATTGGCCGCCCGTTTCCGTAATGCCAGTGCAGGCAGAGCACACCGCCTGCAATTCACGTAAGGGCGGTTGCACGAGTTGCAGACGGGATTGCTGCTACGTAACCGCAATGCCATGTTGAAAGTAACCCGATCCATCGTGTTCAATCTCAGCTATTTGTTTCATCCGCGCTGGGACAGTGGCATCCCCGCCCCGGAATTGCTTCGATTCATCCAGGCAAAGCCGCCCGGGAAAGCCATCGATATCGGCTGCGGCACCGGCACCAACTTGCTAACCCTGGCGCAGCAGCAATGGACGGTTACCGGATTGGATTATGCCCCGCTGGCGATCCGCAAGGCCCGCAATAAATTAAAGGGTCATCCGGCCACCCTGCTGGTCGCGGATGTGGCCAGGTTGCAGTTTCTGGACCTGCCGGGGCCTTTCCATCTTGCATTGGATCTTGGCTGTTTTCACAGCTTATCCGATCGGGACCGCAAAGCCTACGTCCAGGGGCTGGAAAAATGGATCAACCAAAATGGCACATATATGGTATATGCTTTTCAACCTTCCAGCCCGGATGATAGGAAAGGCGTATCGAAAGCCGAAATGATCGGGTACTTTGCGGAAAAATTTGTCCTGCAAAATTACGAGCAGGGCCGGGGCCGGCCCTCGGCCTGGTATTATTTTGAGAGAAAATAGAGACAGGTGAACCTCGCTTTTTTTCTCAGGGGCCTCTTGATCGGTTTCTCGATCGCCGCGCCGGTTGGACCGATTAGCATATTGTGCATCCGCCGCACCTTGACGCGCGGCCGGTTGTCCGGGTATGTCTCCGGGCTGGGCGCGGCTACCGCCGATTCGATCTATGGTTCCATAGCGGGCTTCGGCCTGGCTTTCATTTACAACTTCTTAGTCAGCCAGCAGGTCTGGCTCCGGCTGGCTGGCGGCACTTTTCTGTGCTACTTGGGCATCCGGACCTTCCTGGCAAAACCAACTGGGCCGGCCGCCCCGGCCAGGGAAAGCGGTCTGATCAGCGACTATGCTTCCACTTTTTTTCTTACGCTTACCAATCCCATGACGATCATCGCTTACGTGGCCGTATTTGCGGGGTTGGGCCTGGCGGGCGCCAGGAATAGCTACGCCTCGGCGGGTGTTTTGGTTTTGGGCGTTTTCATGGGCTCCTTCTTGTGGTCGTTCAGCCTATGCAGCCTGGTGGGTTTCTTCCGGGAGAAATTCAACCAGCGCGGTTTGGGTTGGGTCAATAGAATCGCTGGCATCATTATTACCGGGTTCGGTGTGTTTACGCTCCTGAGCTTATTGCGATGAAAGAGGTACCATGGAAACTCCAGACTATTCCTTGAAGACCGCCCTGCAGGCGATGGATTTTGTCAAAGTAACCGGGATGCTGACCAATGCGTATTGGTGCAAAGGCATCCAGATCGACGAAGTCAAAAAAGGCGCCATGAATTCCGCCCTGGTCGTCGGCGCATTCCTGCAAAACGGGAGCCAGATTGGTTTTGCCCGCGTAATTTCTGACAAAACCAGGTTTGCATACATTCTTGATGTGATCGTCGATGAGGCTTGGCAAAGAATGGGGATCGGACAGGCCATGATGAAGTTTATCCTTTTCCATCCCGAGCTCGAGCAGGTCTACCAGTGGTTTTTGGTCAGCAGCACGGCCCGGGGTGTTTATGGGAAAGTCGGTTTTAAAACTTTGTCAAACCCGGAAAAATGGATGGAGATAAAATCTGAGCGGAGTTCCAGGCGAAAACCCTCCTCCTCATCCAAGATCTCATCTTGAAAGAGAATTGGAAAAATGGCACATTTAAATGAAAGAAACCAAACAATGACAAATGAACGCGCGGTCATCCTCCCTTTCGTTCCCCTGCATCTGGCCGGCAGCCTGCGCTTGCCTGGGGCGGGGCTGCCCTGCCCGGCCGTCCTGTTGATCCCTGGCTCCGGCCAGGTGGACCGGGACGAGAATGCCCCGCGGGCGCATATCAATGCGCTGCACGATATTGCCGTCGCTCTCTCCGACCAGGGCATTGCATCCCTGCGTTTCGACAAACGCGGCGTTGGCGCGAGCGCCGGCGATTATTGGGAGACCGGCTTCTTCGACCATGTCACGGATGCCGCCGCCGCGCTGGGTTTTCTCCAGGCACAGCCAGAGGTCCGGCCGGACAAGCTCTTCGTGCTGGGTCACAGCGAAGGCTCGCTGATCGCCACGCGCCTGGCCGGCACCGGCAGCCAGGTGGCCGGCGTCATCCTGCTGGCTGGTCCGGCCCAAACCGGCGAGCAGGTACTGCTCTGGCAGGCCGCCCAGGTGCTGAAGGGCATGCGCGGCCTGAACAAATGGCTGATCGATCTCTTCCACATTGACACCCGTAAGGCCCAAAAGAACCAGCTTGACCGGATCAAGCGCTCCACCAGGAATTCGATTCGTATCCAGCTGGTGGCAAAGTTAAATGCCAAGTGGTTCCGGGAATTCATGGCCTACGACCCGGCGGAAGACCTGCCCAAGATCCAGGCGCCCATCCTGGCCATCACCGGCACCAAGGATATCCAGGTCGATCCGGCCGACCTGGATCGCATAGCCGCCCTCGTCCGCACTGAATTCGAGTCGCACCTCGTCCCCAATCTGACGCACCTGCTGCGCTCGGAGCCCGGCCAGCCCAGCCTGTCCACCTATAAGCGCCAGATCGCCCAGCCGCTGGACAGCCGCGTGCTGCAGCTCATTTCGGAGTGGCTGGCAAGGCAAATCTCCCTCTGAGCATGCGCACGCCGGCCACTTGCCAAAGTTGAATCTGTCTGATCTATTAGCCTATTAGGCAGACCGACTATCTAACTACCCAACTACTCAATTATCCCCTAAGACTTCCTATCCATCTCCTCCAGTGGATCCCTCGGCCTCGTCCATGTCGTCGGCAGGCTGCTGCGCCACTCCATCCGGTCCAGCAGCGTGCACATCGCCCCGGTCATCAGGTCGTCGTCTTGGACCCTCTCCCCGCTCGCCGCATCCCTCAACCCCTCCGGCACCCCCTGCACGAAACCACTCAAACTGCCCATAATTCTGCACCAAATCGCCCTTTTTCCGAATCCTGATTACCTTATTACCTGATTACCTTCTCCCTTCCCCTTTTTGTTCCGTTGTTTTCAACCAACGATCGCGCAAACCCGCTAAAAACGCCCCCCTGCTTCCTAATCGCCAATATCGAATTCCGAATCCCGTTTGTGTTTTTTTACCTTCCTAAGTTCTCCTTTGGGTCCTTTGGGTTAAATCTTTTATTCAATTCTCGCCTTCCTCAGCCGCAGGCTGTTCGTCACCACGAACACGCTGCTGAACGCCATCGCCCCGGCCGCCAGCATCGGGTTCAGCCAGCCCAGCGCCGCCGCCGGGATCAGGATGATGTTGTAGAAGAACGCCCAGAACAGGTTTTGCCGTATCGTGCCGAGCGTCTTGCGCGACAGTGCGATCGCCCGCCTCACCCCCTGCAGGTCGCCGCTGATCAGCGTCACCGGGGCCGCCGCCATCGCCACGTCCGTGCCGGTCCCGATCGCAATGCCCACATCCGCCTGGGCCAGCGCCGGCGCGTCGTTCACGCCGTCCCCCACCATCGCCACTACGTGTAGCCCATTTTGACCTGAGCCTTGCAGCTGCTTGATCTGCTCGGATTTTCCCGCCGGCAGCACCTCCGGCAGCACCCGCTCGATCCCCACCTGCCGGGCGATTGCTTCGGCAGTCTTGCGGTTATCCCCGGTGATCATCGCCACCTGCAGGCCCATCCGCTGGATCTCCGCGATGGCAACCTTTGATCCCTCCTTGAGCGTATCCGCCACCGCGATCACGCCCCGCACCGATCCGTCCACCGCCACCAGCATGACCGTCTTGGCCTCCGCTTGGAGTTGCTCCACTTTGGCTTCCATCCCATTCATTAAATAATTTCGGGAGATCATCATGCGTACGTTGCCCACCGTCACGCCGTGACCGTCTACCCCGGCTTCCACCCCCGCCCCGGCTTCGGCTTTGAAGCCGCTCACTTCGGAAAGCGCCAGGCCGCGTGTGGTCGCTTCGGCCCAGATCGCCTCCCCCAGCGGGTGCTCCGAGCCTTTTTCGACCGATGCTGCTAACCGTAACAATTCCTCCTCGTTATAATCTGACGCTTGTTCGCTAACTACGATATCCGTCACGGCCGGCTGGCCCCGCGTGATCGTCCCGGTCTTGTCCAGCACCACCACCGTCACTTTGCCGGCCCGTTCCAGCGCCTCGCTGGTTCGGAACAGAATGCCCAATTCGGCCGCCCTGCCTGTCCCCACCATCACCGCCGTCGGTGTGGCCAAACCCATCGCGCACGGGCAGGCGATCACCAGCACCGCCACCATGTTGATCAGCGCCCGCGTGAACTGCGGGACGGCCGGGTTCACCGGCGCGAGCAGGAACCACGCCAGGAAGGTCAGCGCCGCGATCCCCAGCACCGCCGGCACAAAGATCGCCGACACCTGGTCGGCCAGTTTCTGGATCGGCGCTTTGCTGCCCTGGGCCTCCTCCACCAGCCGGATGATCTGCGCCAGGGCGGTTTCTTTGCCTACTTTGGTGGCCTCAAATTTGAGCAGGCCCAGCTTGTTGAGCGTCGCGCCGATCACTGCGTCGCCGGGCCCCTTCTCCACCGGCAGCGATTCACCGGTCAGCATCGCTTCGTCCACCGAAGAACGTCCTTCCACGACCACGCCGTCCACCGCGATGGTCTCTCCCGGTCGCACCATCACCAGGTCGCCCACCGCCACTTCATCCACCGGAACTTCCAGTTCCGCCCCGTCCCGGGTGATGCGCGCGGTCCTGGGGCGCAGACCCATCAGCTTCTTGATCGCATCGCTGGTGCGGCCCTTGGCGCGCACCTCCAGGAACTTGCCCAGCCGGATTAGCGTGATGATCACCGCGGCTGTCTCGAAATACACGTGCCCGGGCAATATACCCAGCGTAATGATGATCGAATAGAAGTAGGCGACCGATGACCCCATCGCGATCAGCACATCCATGTTGGCCGAGCGGTTGCGCAGCGCTTTATACGCACCCACGTAATACTGCCAGCCCACGTAGAACTGCACCGGCGTCGCAACTGCCCCCATCAGCCAGTTCGTCCAGGCCGGCTGCGCTCCCATACCAAATGAACCCAGGTCCAGCACCATCGCAAACAGGAACAGCGGGATGGTGAAGGCCAGGCCGGTGATGAGCAGGCGCCGTTGGGCTGCAATCTCGGACGCCCGTGCCTTAGCCTCGCCATCTTCTGCCTCTCCGCCCAGCTCCAGCGCTTCGAACCCAGACATGGAAACGGTCGCCCGTATCTCCGCCTGGCTGATCACCGTTGGGATGTACTTCACGCGTGCCCGTTCCGTCGCCAGGCTGACAGAGGCTTCCAGCACACCTTCCTCTTTTCCCAGCGCCTTTTCCAGCCTCCGGGCGTCATTATCGTCGCCCAGGCGCTTGATGACCAGGTCGGCTGTGCCCGTGGCGATGCCGTACCCGGCTCGTTCGACGCGCCTCAGCAGGTCCGGCAGCCCCACCGCCGCCGGGTCAAACGTCACCGTGGCGCGCTCGGACGACAGGTTGACCACCGCCGTTTGCACCCCGGTCTGCTTCTTCAGGCCGCGTTCGATTGTCGCCACGCAGTTGGCGCATGTCATGCCGGTGATCGGGAGTGTCAGCTGTTTCGTTTCGGGCATAATTTACCTGTAATCATCTGCTCATGAGTGCGTAGTAACGACTTCGCGAAGCACCCCGGTGGGGTCTCGTTCACCTAAGAAACGACTTCATTCGTATCTACGCTGCCAGTTCGTCGCTTATTTAGCAGTGCAGGAGAGCACGACAGGGCCGTGCCCTCCAAGATAGTCACCTTTCAGGCAGCTACGGGGTATTCGATCTCCGCCAGCCGCGCCTTGATCTTGACCTCGTCCGCCGGTGCCTCGAAGGTGATCTCAACCATTTTGCTGGCCTGGTCCGCCTTGACCGACTGGACGCCCGGTACCTCCGCCACTTCGGTCTGGATAGTGTGGACGCAGTGCATGCAGGAAATATTGGGAACAGAATAGGTTACGGTTTTCATTGATTTACTCCTTTAAGAATAAGTGGTGAACAGAGAATAGGGAATAGGGATACCTTGGTCTACGCCTGCTTTCAGCTCTCTTATCTCTGCTCTCTATACTTTTGTAGCTGTTTCGAACACATCCGTGATTTCCTTCAGGACGCGTTCCCGCTCGGACGGGTCCTCCCCCCGAATCGCTGTCGTTACACAAGAATTCAGGTGGTTTTCCAAAATGGCCGCGCTTACTTTATTCAGCGCAGCCTGGACGGCCTGGATCTGGCGAATGACATCGATGCAATAGGCATCCTGCTCCACCATCCGGGTGACGCCTCCCAGGTGGCCTGCGGCAGTCTTCAATCTTTGCAATGCTTCTTCGTTCTTCATCGCGGTCCTTCTTTCTCAACCTCCCCCCCCCGGGGGGGGGAGGTTGAATTATTCTATCCCTCGACCTTACGAACTGTCAAGGTAGCCATTTGCCATATCCAGATAAGCTCCCCCGTGTTATAACTTTTTACAACCATCCATGAAGGGAACATTATGCCCCCTATCGCCATAATCACAGATACCGATTCCAGCCTGCCGCTCGATCTGGCAAAGCAATATAATATTGTTGAAATACCCATCCTTGTCCAGTTTGGGGAAGAAAGCTATCGGGATGTTTATGAGATAGACAATGCGGCGGTTTTCGCTCGGGTCGATCGCGAAGGCAAATTGCCCAGCACAGCCGCCCCCAGCCCCGGCAACTTTGTCGATGCGTATCGTGCTGCCTTTGAGGCGGGCGCGGATCAAATCCTGTGTCTGACCATTTCGGGTGAGATGAGCGCCGTTTACACGGCCGCACTCAGCGCAGCAAAATTGTTTCCCGGTAAGACCATCCAGGTGGTGGATTCAAGAACAGTGGCTTATGCACAGGGTTTAATGGCAATCGAAGCGGCCAAGGCCGTTGCAGGCGGTGCTTCCATGAATGACGCAGTCGCTGCGGCGGTAGATTTGCGTAACCGAACGCACCTCTTTGCAGCCCTGTCCACTCTGAAATATCTGGCAATGAGCGGTCGGGTCGGGCAGGTGGCTGCCGGTTTTGGTTCGCTGCTGGAAATTAAACCGATCCTGACTTTACGCAATGAAAAGCTGGAAATGCTGGAACGTATCCGCACACAGGGTAAAGCTTGGACACGCCTCATCGACCTTGCAAAAGAAGCAACCGGTGGCAGCACGCTGCAAGAACTTGCCATCCTGCATGTCAATGCGCCGGAAGCCGCCGGCCAGTTTGAGCTGCAGTTGCGCGCAGGCATGACATGCCCACCAGAGGTCCGCCACGTGGAAATGACCCCCGGTCTGTCCATCCACACCGGACCCGGATTGGTGGGGGCGGTGCTGGTTACAAGAAATTAATCTTTGGACATGGTCCCATGCCTTACCTGATCGACGGTCATAACCTGATCCCAAAACTCGGCCTGCGGCTCGATTCATTGGATGATGAAGAGCAGCTCATCCCACGATTGCAGGAATTCTGCCGACTGCGCCGTTCACAGGTGGCGGTTTACTTCGACGGCGCACTGCCGGGAAATGCTTCCACACGCAAGGCCGGCGCGGTAACTGCCCATTTTGTTCGCAAGGGATCGAGCGCGGATGCCGAAATTGAAGCACGGCTGGCCCGGCTGGGGAAGGCAGCCAGGAACTGGATAGTGGTCAGCTCAGACAGACGGGTGCAACGGGCAGCAGGCGCGGCTCATGCAGGTGTACTTTCCTCGGAAGATTTTGCCCGTGAGATGTCCAAAGTACAAGCCAGGGCGGCTGCCAAACCAGACCAAAATGCCACTCTTGCCCCAAACGAGGTGGAGGAGTGGCTGGATATTTTTACCCGGAAAAAGGGCTGAAGGCGGTTCTAGAACAACCCCCGGAGCAATAGAAATAGTCCAAAGATAATGAACGGAATCCCGATGATCGCCCCGACCACGGTGACCGTGAGTACAACACCAACGATCAGGAAGACCAAGCCAAGGATGACCGCCACTAAACGGCCAGTGGCAGTGACGATGCCAGCCACCAATTTCCAGATGGCCCAGAACGGCCAGAGATACCAGGGGATATGCCTGCGATGCGTGATTGTCATTTTTACCTCTTGAGTATGTTTACGCAGCATTTCTGAAAAAGTTGTCGGATTACCGGGTAATCCAATTTTGTAATAAAATCCAATAGTGATGGACGGGTAAAGCCTGTCCATCACGCTCGTTTAATCTAAACCATCAGGCATCCAAATGGTAGGTATGGTATGGGTTCTCGCAGGGATTTCCCCAGGCAATGTGCATCTCGCGGGCGGTCAGGTCAATCACCATGGCATTAACCGTTTTCTCGCGGTCAAGCGGGTCATTGACATCCACGGCGTGGTTGCAAATCGAGTTGGAGAAATTAACGTGGTCACGCTGGATGGTCTGCAATGTCTTGATGGTATGCTTACCTTCGCGTTTGACCAACCGCAGAGCCCGGAAATAGCGCACGCGCGAGGCGATCAAATCCTCCGGCTCGCGTTCCACCGGCTGCATATTCGGGGAAAGGTAATGGTTGGTATGGACAATGTAGCCATCCTCGCCATACAGGATACCAAAGTGGCGCGCCGAAACTTCCACAGAATATAATTCGCCGCTCTCATGGACCAACAAATGGTTATATCCGGCCGCGCGCTGGGGCGAAAGCATATGCCGAATGGCTTCATCCGGCGTTTCGGAAGCCAATACCGCCCGCGAAACCACCAGGCGCGGGGTGCCGATGCGCGAATCGTTGGGGTAAACCGAATCACATAACTGGGCAATGCCATAAGCATTGAAGCCAATATTGGGCAACAAACCGCCATAGGTCATTGCCAGGAAGGGTGGTTCGTTCTTGGGCCTGGCATGGACGATGAATACATCATCTTCATCCTCCGGCACCCAGTCTTCATTGTGGGCAAGCAAAACGTGACCATCGGCAGTGCGTTCATCATTGACCGCCATACTGGTGCAGCGGGTAAGATGCAACGCGTCGGAAGTCACCGCTTCCATCGAGTTGACAACAGCCACATCTTCAAAAGTGGCATTGGCTCCTTCGGCAATACCCATCATTTCATCCACATATTGCTGGTAGCGTTCCTGGGCAAATGGGATGTATTTGCGTGCCTGGATCTGGGCGCCCTCCCAGGTCAACTCCAGTTGGACATAGGCATCGGAAACAAGTTTGCGGCTGTTCTCAATGCCGTGTTGAACCTGTTTCCGGCAAGCCTCACCGATCTGGCGTCCCATCTCGCGGTGTGTCCCGGAGACCTGGACCAGCGGCGGCGGGTTGGGATGCTGGGGAGTTTTGGATACAGGAACCATGGGACCTGCCTTTCTTATTTCGGGGGAAAGGAATTATAACATTGGCCCCTAAAAATAGAATGCTTCCGCATTGCATCAAATAGAATCTTACCCTAAGTCAAGTCGTTGCATCAAAAAGGATGTTACCCTACGGCAGAGATTTCTGGCTGCCGGAGGAGAACATGATGAGTCAACGAAGCAAGAGAGA
>JBEKCT010000095.1:0-13392 GCA_050014715.1 Anaerolineales bacterium
GTGTTGTGTCCGTTGTACCGATGTTTCTTCGTTGCTCATGGCCATTCCTCGTGGTTTCTGAAATGACCTCGAGCTTACTTTATCCGGATTCAGTTGGTAAGGTTCAAAAATATTACTTTTTTCAGCTACTTTTTATGGTTCGACCACTGATTGCACAAAACTTAGGCTAGGATGATAAACTCAGGTTTTAACATTATTCGAAAGCGCCGACAAGATATATATAGAATTTCGTTACCGAACATTTTAAACACGAACTTCACGAATTTCTTGAGGCTGGGTAGGAATCACCAGGGGTGCCGGTCGGGAGAACCAGTTGAATGACGCCTCTTTTGCCATTGATCAGCCAGGTCGGGTCTTCCATTTGGAGCGTCTGAGCCTGCCCAGGCTGCAAACCCGCCATGATCTCGCCCTTGAGCGTTCGCAGCGCCACAAAAGGGGCCGGGAAATAGGCACAGACGGCTTCCATGCGGGTGGTGGAAGGCCAGTGGCGGTCATCCAGCAGCCGGCGATAGTTGACGTCGCCTTTGACCAGCACTAGCCCGGCGGAAGCCAGCTCCTGCCGCAGGTGTGTTGGCATATCGCGAAACATACGCCAGGTTGTCCAAAAAGAGTCGTTGTCGAAGAACAGGCGACCGGACGACAGATCTTCATCCAGACGCGTACCCAGGGCTTGTGATCCAGAAGCGGGTGCCGCTTTCAAGAGATCGATGGTGCTATGGGCGTCCGCCGGCATAGCGTCCGAGACGAAGAAAGGCTGCTTTTTTAAGTTGAGGTGGATTGCCTGTACCCAGCCCTGGCACAACAGGAAGTCTGCCAGGGCTAGATCGAAGAGCAAGTCGCTGCCCACGTTATCGCAGATAAAATCGACTCGTGTCAGGCCGCCTGCCAGCAGGTCCTGGATCTGCCGGGTGTGATCGATCAGGATCATGTGGCGTTCTGCAGCCGCCGCCAGCCCGCTGCGGGCTTTCACCTGCACGGTGAAATTGCTAAGATCGGAGCGGTTGCCCCACAGGCTGGAGTGCAGCAAAGCTTCGAAGCGCGCCCCGGTTTCCAGAGTGACAAACTGTTCCCAATTAGATGAAAGGCGCTGAACATCGCCAGCCAGCTGCAGGGCTTTTGGCTGCCCGAACGGATCACGCCCCTGACCTTCCCCGGGCTGGAAGTAACCGATTGCCTCCAGCAGCCGGCGATAGAAATAACTCTCGGCAAAGTACCAGGGGATTTCGAGCCAGGTTTTGCCAGCATAGTGCGCCTGTGCGCGGTTCCAATCCGGGACATCCGGGGCAGACTCGAGCAAGGGCTGAATTGGCCGGGATGCAATCTCAGCGCGAAAGGCCTCCAAGGCAGTGAAAACGCTAGGTGGGTAGTCGTTATCGGCCAACACCTGGCGGATAATTTGCGGTTTGCGTTCGAGGATGGTATTGCGCGCAAAAGAGCCGGGATCGGAGGTCATTAGGCAGGGGGGCAGCGACTGGTCAAACATGATATAACTTTTGAGGAGTCATTCTCCGGGATGCGGATGCATCGGCAGCGCGGCACAAATATATATTTTGCAAGCAAATCCAAGGCTAGAAGTATAAATCTTCCAACGACTTGTTCACACCGGGCGCGCCGAATAAAGGCAGGTCACGCGTTCGCATGGTGTTACTTAGATCTCTGACTGCTGCGCGGTCAAGCTCATTGATCTCTCCGGCCTGCAGCGCCAGCAATATGGATTGGGCACTCATCTCCAATAATTCGAGTTTCAGCAAGGTCTCTTTTATTCCATTCCGGGTCATATTCACCAGGCCATGATTTTGCATGATAAAACTGTCATAGCGGGGCAGGAACGGCTCAAAGTTGTTAGCCAGTTCCTTGGTCAATGGCTCCCCATATGGCACCAGGGGCACTGGACCCACCTCGATGGATGTTTCCGGATAGATGGGCCGCATCAACCAGTTCTTGCCTTTGGTAATTGCAAATGCGCAAACCGCGGGCGGATGGGAATGAATAACAGATACGATATCTTTACGCATGTGGAAGAATTTGAGATACATGGGGGTTTCACCGGTAGGCCGGCGACTCCCTTCTATCACCTGTCCATCCATATCAATAAAAACCAGATCCTTCGGAAGGATGTCGGCCTTGTTCATTTTGGTAGGTGTAGTCAGCAGCAGGTCTTCTTCCAGTTTCCAGGCTAAATTTCCGCCGCAACTGGCCACAAAAAGGCTGGAGGCCAATTTGCGACAAACCGCTAAAAATTCCACCACCTCAGCAGAATACTTTTCAGTTTGTTTCATTGTGAATTACTCCCAATGTAAAGTCATTTGTACTAGCTCAATTCGCTGGAAAGCGTGGGTATTCTATCTAAGAAAAAGAATCCCTGGTTAACTATTTACTATTTCCAAAAAACGAATATAAGTCTGATCCCATGCCTCGGGTGCACCGGGCTGGTAGACGGAAGGCGGGAAAGATGTACTCACCAGGTGCCGGGCATATTCCAACGACTGGATGTGCCCCAGCGCGATCCCTTGCATCAAGGTGTTACCGAGGGCGGTCGCTTCCACCGGTCCAGTGAGACAGGGGCGCTGGGTGGAATCGGCGGTAAATTGATTCAAGAGGTGATTCTGGGTGCCTCCGCCGATAATATGCACCCGCTCGAAGCGGGAAGCGGTAATCTCTTCCAATCGTTCCAGCAACCAACGGTACTTGAGGGCGATGCTTTCCAATACCGAGCGGATGAGTACGCCCTTGTCCTGGGGTACAGGCTGCCTGGTATTCCTACAATACTGCCGGATCTGTTCAGGCATATCCTCTGGATGCAGGAATCCGTCGAAATCGGGATCGATTATAAATTGGAAGGGTCTGGCATCTACAGCCATATGGGTGAGCTCACCGTGAGAAAAGTTTTCCCCGTGGCGCGCCCAGGCGCGGCGGCACTCCTGCAGAATCCACAACCCCATGACATTCTTGGATAATCGCCACGTACCGAACACACCGCCCTCGTTGGTGAAGTTGTATTTGAAGGTCTGTTCATTCACAACGGGGTGGTCGGCCTCGACACCCAGGATCGACCAAGTGCCGGAACTTATCCAGGCAAAGTTCTTCCCCTCGGCCGGGATGGCCACCACGGCAGAACCGGTGTCGTGGCAGGCCGGGGCAACCACCGGAATCCGGCCTGCGCCGACCTCGTTTGCAACCGCAGGGGCTAGGTTGTCAATCACTGTGCCCGGCTCGATGGTCGGCTGGAAAAGGCGTTCCGGGATGCCCATTACTGCGAGCAGTGGATGAGCCCAAGTGCGTGTATGCGGGTCGAAGCATTGCGTGGTGGTGGCGTGGGTGAACTCGTTAACAATTTTTCCGGTCAGCCAATAATTAAAAAGGTCAGGTATCATCAGCAGGGTTCGGGCTATTTCCAGCTGCGGCGATTTTTGTACAACCATTGCCAGCAACTGGTAGAGCGTGTTGATCCCCATTAACTGAACACCAGTATATTCAAAGATGCGTTCAGGCGGCATGCGCTGGAAGGCTTGAGCAAGCATGCCATCGGTCCGGCTGTCACGGTAGTGAAAAGGATTACCGAGCATGGCCCCCTTTTGATCCAGCAAGGCAAAGTCAACACCCCAGGTGTCCAACCCGATCGAGTCTAATTGCCCATCATTTTTTAAAACCGCTGCGGAAATGCCGGATTTGATCTCCGACCATATCCGCAGAACGTCCCAATGGAGCCCGTCCGGGAGGCGCACCGGAATATTCGCAAAACGGTGTACTTCTGTCAGGGATAAGTGATCATCACCGAGTGTTCCTATCATCACCCGACCGCTTTCAGCCCCTAGGTCAACAGCCAGGTAATTGCGATTAATCGTCATGTATTAATCCAGGTGGAAATATTCTTCGAGTTCGTCGAATGTTTCATCCGGGCGCGCATCGGAATCTACAAACGCGGACATAAATTCCTGCCAGCGTGTGTTGATTTCCTTCGCCGACATCTTTGCCTGTGCAACTTGCAGGCTTTGATCGGTTTCAAAATAACCGAATATTAAACCATCTGCACGCAAGAATAGTGTGTAGTTGTGCCAGCCAGTCTCGCGCAATGCATCCAGCATTTCCGGCCAGACTTTCTTATGATGTGCCTTATATTCTGTAAGGCGGTCTGGCCTGACTTTAAATTGAAAACCTACACGTTTCATGGCAACAAATCCAAAATAATTAATCTGTCACTTCGGCAGCCAACCATGGTTCAGCCGACCGCCGAAGTGACAGTCTAGTCTTGCTCAGTACTTAAGGATTGATGCTTTAGTAGTTGAAATTATCGATGTTGGTCTTGTCAAAGATTTGCGGAGGGCCAAGCAGCACGGAACCATCCGACTGAACCGTATACGAGCCGAGCTTGCCAGCGGTAAAGGTATCACCAGGATTGCCTTTAATCTTGCCCGTAACGATGGCATCGAGCATGTAGATGGTCAGATAGCCAATGTTTGGCACATTCCAGAGTGCGAATTCAGGTGATTCGCCACCTTTGACATAATCACGCATCTGGTTCGGCAGACCCAAACCGGTGACGAATATCTTGCCGATCAGGTTTTGATCTTTAACTGCACGAGCTGAGGCTGCGATGCCAACGGTGGTGGGCGCGATGATGACCTTCAGGTTCGGGTAGGTTTTGAACAGGGCCAGGGCCTGGTTGTAACTGGTAGTGTCATCGTCATTTCCATAAACGACCGTGTCGAGTTTGAGCATGGAATAAGCCGGTGTGGCCAGGTCAGCCTTCATAACACCAATCCAGAGATTCTGGTTAGGGGCCTGAGCGGTGGCGCTGAGGATGGCGATCTCACCGCCAGTGGGGCCGGTCAGATCCAAAGCCATCTTCACTTCGACATCGCCAATGCCCTGCGTGGAGGCTTGGTTGACGAAGGTCAAACGACCGCCAGCAGAAATAGGTGAGTCGAAGCAAACAACAGGAATGCCTGCAGCCATCGCAGACTTGCCGGTCGGCACCAGGGCATCAGCATCATCGGCTGAAATCGCCATGCCGTTGACCTTCTGGGCAATGAGAGAGTCAAGCAGGGTGATCTGCGCCGTGGCATCCGCCGTTGTTGGACCTTGATAGAGAACCTTCACGCCTAGTTCAGCCGCGGCCAATTGCGCTCCTGAATTGGCAGCATCAAAGTAAGGGTTACCCAAGTTCTTAGGCACAAATGCATAGACTCTGCCCGTTTGTGTTGCTGCCGTGGGGATCGCGGTTGCCGCCGAAGTAGCCGGTGCCGCAGTGGCGGGTGCCATAGTGGCGGGTGCCGCAGTGGCAGGTGCCGCAGTGGCGGGTGCTGCAGTGGCAGGTGCCGCAGTTGCAGGTGCCGCAGTGGCAGGTGCCGCAGTGGTGGCAGCCGCGCCGCAGGCACTCAAGAACATGCTCAGCATTACGACTGCCGACAGGATTACATAAACTGTATTTCGCTTCATAACTTCCTCCTTCAAAGGATATTTCAAGCCAACAGGCACATACCTGTTGTAACTTGCGAGGGATAATCGCACCGGGTCAGAACGATACCGACTTAAGCACCGGCGCGCGCGACCAGTAAAAGAAAATGAAAAAGGCAGCAAAAATAATTATTATTCCTGCGGCCAGGCCGACATTCCGCCAGTTCAGTTTCATGCCGCCAGCGGAAATGGTACGGGCTATGGAGGCAAGCAGGATCGATAAAATGAGCAACCCACCGATGGCAATGGTTTGCACCTGGTCCTGAATGTTCTTGAGCCCCATGCCAAACTGCATCAAGCCAATCAACACCAGCGACAGAACTGCACCCGGCATCGTTCCAATACCGCCATTGATGTCCACACCGCCGAGAACCGCCGCCGTGATCACGGAAAGCTCCAGGCCAGTGCCAATGTCCGGGCGAGTACTTCCAAAACGAGCCGCCAAAACCAGACCGGCCAGGGCTGACATTAATCCTGATATGGTATAGATGATCATTTTGATACTTACCACTGGCACGCCTGCAAAAATAGCTGCGTTCTCGTTGTTTCCAATCGCAAATAAATACCGTCCGAAAGTTGTGCGGTGCAATACCAGGCCAAAGACAACTGCCAGGACAGCAAATAAAGCCACAGAAAATGGGATCAGTGTGCCAGGAACCATTCCCTGTCCGAGATAGGTAAACGAGGCCGGATAGCCAACGCCCGCCTGGTCCCCTAATAAAACATACGCAATGCCTCTAAAGAATGCATAGGTACCTAGGGTCGCCACCAGGGCAGGCAATTTAATCCGGGCAATCAGGAAACCGTTGAGCAATCCACCCAGTGTCCCCAGGACCAGGCCTGCAGCCGCGGCAACCCAGATATTTACATGCAGGTTCCACAAAACGGCCATCAACGAGGCGCACATGCCCAGGTTGGACGCCACCGAAAGATCGATATTCCCGGTGATGATAATGAACACCATCGGCAGCATCATCAAGCCCAGTTCCATAAAGTCAGCGGAAGTGCGCGACAGGTTTTGGGCATTCAAGAAATAAGGGGTCAACCGGCTGTTGATCACAATTGCGATCAAAACCAGCGCCACCAACATCCATTCCCAACGCTGGAATCGAGCCAGGAATGATTTTTGAGGCGCGCTTGCACTGATTTGATTGACCGGCTGAGGTCCGGCAGTGGGTGGGACGGTCGACTCTTTCATTTGGCTTTATTCCTCTGCACACGGCGCGTTATCAGGATATCGGAAACGACCGCGACCAGGATGAGCAAACCCTGGGCGGCTTGTTCCCAGAAGGGCGAAATGCGCACCAGGGTAACCGAGTTGTTGATGATGCCTAACGCAAGAGCTCCCAGTAGCACCCCGGGGACGGTTCCGACGCCTCCGCTGATGCTGACGCCCCCTACTATGGAAGCGGCGACGGTTTGAAGCTCGAAGCCAAGGGCAGTATTAGTTTGGGCGGATTCAAATCGGGAGGCCCACAGCACACCGGCTAGTCCGGCAGCCACGCCTGTCAAAACATACACCAGAAAGATAATGCGTTGCTTGCGAATCCCCACGTATTGGGCAGCATCCGGATTGCTGCCAACAGCATAAATGTCCCGCCCGGTATGAGTATAGTTAAGGAAATAATAAACAACAATGGCGACAACGATCGCAAAAATAATGATATTGGGAATCCCCAGCGGTGTCCCTTTGGCCAGCATTTTGAAGGCATCCGGCAATTGGTAGGGGGAAATCCATTTCCCCTCGCTATATAAGAAAACCATCCCACGGTAAATACTCAACGTGCCGAGGGTTGCGATAATGGGAGGTACCTTTCCAACTGCAATAATCAAACCGTTGAACATCCCTAGGACAGCGCCGAGTGCCATGCCGAGCAATATGATCACTACCAGGGAAATATTCGGATAGGTCTTGATTGTATAGGTCACCATCATGGCTACCAGGCTGATGCTCGAGCCAACCGACAGGTCAATGCCGTGGGTAAGGATAACCATCGTTTGTGCCAGTGCCACGATCACAAGGATGGAGATATCCAGTAGGATGTCTCTAAAATTTCCGAGTGTAAAAAAGACAGGCGCACGCAGGCTGACAATGACGGCAAGGATCAGTATAAAAATGATAATCCCAAACTCGCGGAAGCGTGTCAGGTTCCTAAACAAGTTTGAACGGGTAGCGGCGAGATTCTTTACGGTCACATTGCACTTCCTGTTGCTATGGTCTGTGTTGCAGCGTTAATGATTTTCTCTTGGGTGGCTTCGGCGCGGCTAAATAGAGCAGTCATATGACCTTCATGCATCACAAGAATGCGATCACTCATCCCCAGCACTTCGGGAAGTTCGGATGAAATCATCAAAATGGCGATCCCTTCCGCAGCCAGTTTGCTCATCAAGGCATGCACTGCAGCCTTGGTGCCCACGTCAATACCGCGGGTCGGCTCATCCAGAATAAGTATGCGCGGCTTGGTGGAAAGCCATTTTGCCAACACCACTTTCTGCTGGTTGCCACCCGAAAGGGTGCGGGCGAGTTGCCAGATTGAATTGGCGCGAACTTCCATCTGCCGGGCGGCACTGAAGGCAGCCGCGCGTTCGGTATTTTCCTGCAGCCAACCCCGGCTGGCATATTCTTTTAAAATTGGCAGGCTGATATTTGAGGTGATATTCATGGCCGGGATCAGGCCATGTAGCTGGCGATCTTCCGGGACGTAGGCCAATCCCAGACTGATAGCCTGCTGAGGTGAGGTAATATTTACCGTCCGGCCATCGATCTGGATCGTGCCGCCGGTAGGAGGTTCTACACCGAAAAGCGCGCGTGCCACATCCGTCCGCCCTGCGCCGACCAGGCCGGCCATGCCAAAAATTTCTCCTTTATGTAATTCGAAACTGATATCCTCAAAGATACCGGCGCAGGTCAGATGTTCCACCTTGAGGGCAACTTCACCCGGTTCGACTTCTTGCTTGGGGAAAAGGTTGGAGATGGTGCGCCCTACCATCAAGCGGATCAACTCGTCGCGAGTGACATCCTTTACCGCCCGCGTATCCACATAGGAACCATCTCTCAAAACAGTAACGCGGTCGGCCACTTCGAAAAGCTCTTCCAGGCGGTGTGAAATGAAAATGATCGCGGCCCCTTCGTCCCGTAGGCGGCGCACCAATCCAAATAATTCTGCGACCTCGTTGAGCGTCAGGGATGAAGTTGGTTCATCCATGATAAGAATGCGTGCATTCAGGGAAAAGGCGCGCGCAATTTCAACGCTTTGCATCTGTGCGATGCTCAGGTTGCGCGCTTTGGTTTTCAGATCTAAATGCACACCCAGGGAGGTGAGCAATCGGCCCGCCTCGCTGTACAACTTGCGCCAATCAATTCGCCCTCCAAATGTAGTCGGTTGTCTTCCGAGAAATATGTTTTCCGCAACATTTAAATCCGGGCAGAGGCTGAGCTCCTGGTAAATGGCTGCTATCCCGGCATGACGTGATTCGAGCGGGTTATTGAAATGAACTTGCTTTCCATCCAGAAGGATTTCCCCCCCATCCGGTTGGTGGATACCGGTAATCACTTTGATCAAAGTAGACTTTCCCGCGCCGTTCTCACCCAGGAGAGCATGCACTTCTCCCGGACGAAGGGTAAACGACACCCCGTGCAGAACCTCCACTCCACCAAACCGTTTTGTAATGTTGGATAGTTCAAGAATATATTCACTCACAGATTGACCTCTCACGAAGTTGGTGTAGAAAACTCACCCTCCCCACAAAGGATGATTGGAATCCCGGCCTTATGAAGCCGGGCATTCCATTCAGGGGATAAACCAGTGTCAGTATACAAGCAACTGATCTGCTCGGGGCGTGCAAAAGACGTAAGGTCTTCTTTCCCAAATTTGCTTGAGTCGATCAGTGCGATAACCTGGTTGGCGGATTCGATGGCTTTACGTTTGATCTGTGCTTCAGCCAAGTGAACTTCCGTCATACCGTGTTCAATCGTAAAACCGCTGCAGGAGACAAATGCTTTTTGGATATGGAGCTCCTGGATGATCTGTTCGTTAAATAGCCCGGTAATGGAAGAGCCTTCCAGGTTTATTACACCACCCAACAGGATGACGGTATTGGTCGGCTCGCGGGCTAACAAACGGGCCACATCGATTCCATTCGTCACAATGCGGAGTTGTCTGCGCTCTTGAAGGGTCTGGGCAAAATAATAAATGGTCGAACTGGCATCCAACAAGATCGAATCCCCATCACTGACTAATTCCACCGCCCGCCTGCCGATGATTTTCTTGGCTTCAACATTGTCCTGGAACCGTGCCGGGTATTTCGTATCGAGAAAGTGGATGTGCCCATTCAGTACGGCTCCCCCATGCACTCGGATCAATTGCCCTTCAGCTTCCAAAGCATTCAAATCGTTGCGAACCGTCCCCTCCGAAACCGATAGCGTAGCAGCCAACTCCGGCATGTGCAAATCGGATTGTTTGCGAAGCAGTTCTAAAAGGGCTTTCCGGCGATTATAGACAGTCAACGAATTTGCCTATTGTGGATACTTGGGGATTATTGTTGTTTTGATAACAATATAATATAATTTATCTAATGTTTTGTCAAGTACCAAAAAATTTCTTCAATACTGCCGATCAAAATAACAATCTGGTACAATTAATCAAAACTGTTCATATCCGTGGGCAAGGTTGGAATACTCATTGCAGTAGGCGAGATAAGGATTCGGACCTTGTAAAAATAAAGAGTGTCAACCTCTCATATAATTAATAAGGAACCCTTTTATGAGCCAAAAAACCGAACCTCAAGTTCAATCTGCTTATACAATAGCCAAAGGACGCTATGCCGCCCTGGGTATTGATACAGAGGGAGCCCTCTCCAGGCTGGAGTCAATCCCCATCAGTCTGCACTGCTGGCAGGGGGATGACGTGGGCGGTTTCGAAAACAGTGCGGGTGAACTGACTGGTGGCATCGCCGTCACCGGGAATTATCCCGGCAAAGCCCGCAATGCCGACGAACTGCGCCGTGACCTGGATCTGGTTTACCGGCTGCTGCCCGGTAAACACCGCCTGAACCTGCATGCCATTTATCTGGAGGCGAATAGGAAGATCGAACGGAACCGGATCGAGCCGGAGCACTTCTCAGCCTGGGTCGACTGGGCCAAAGCGAATAAGCATGGCCTGGATTTCAACCCGACTTGCTTTTCCCATCCCCTGGCAGCGGACGGTTTTACACTTTCTCACCAGGATCCGGCCATCCGGCGTTTCTGGGTGGAACATTGCATAGCCTGCCGCAAGATCGGGGCCTATTTTGGGCAACAGCTTGGCACTCCGGCTGTGACGAATATTTGGATCCCGGATGGCTTTAAGGACACCCCGGCTGACCGCATGGCGCCGCGTCTCCGGCTGCTCGAATCCCTGGATGCCATCCTGGCCGAGAAGATCGACCCACGCCTCAACCTGGATTCGGTCGAACCCAAACTTTTTGGCATGGGGCTGGAGAGTTACACGACCGGTTCAATGGAGTTCTATGTAGCCTATGCGGTCACCCGGAAAATTCTATTGACCCTGGACGCCGGGCATTTCCATCCCACCGAGACCATTGGAGATAAGATTTCTGCTCTCATGCTCTTCTTGGAAGGACTGATGCTACATGTCAGCCGTGGTGTGCGCTGGGATAGCGACCACGTCGTAACCTTGACGGATGACTTGCAAGCTATCGCACGCGAGGCGGTCCGCAGCCAGGCCCTGGAACGCATTCATTTTGGTTTGGATTACTTTGATGCCAGTATTAACCGTATCGCAGCCTGGACGATAGGAGCGCGCAGCACCTTGCGTGCGCTGCTACTGGCGTTGCTTGAGCCGGTCGAGAAGCTCGCTGCCTATGAGAAGGAAGGAGATTTCTCCAGCCGTCTGGGCTTGCAGGAAGAAATGAAGTCCATGCCGTTCAGCGCGGTCTGGGACGCCTATTGCACCCGCAAGGACGTACCCTTGGGGATGGACTACATGGTTGAGATCAAAGCATATGAGAAGAGCGAACTGGCGGGCAGGGTTTGATCTTCGGTCGCCAAGCTCTTCAACAGCCCCTGATCATGATTGGTACATTAAAAGATCGTCCCAGACTACGGCCTGCGAGTGACTCTAGTGAGTTTATTATTGACTTTCCGATTCTTCTAGTCTCCCACATTGAAGGAGATTTGCAATAGGTGCGGAGTCTGTTTGGTCAGGCATGGTTGTGTTTGTAAAAGGTCTCCAATTTGGGAAGACATGCGCGCGCCTGGCGCGCAATTCAACCAGTGCGGTATCAATTAGAATCACCATCCGGTCCTGCTCGGCCTGGCGAGGGAAAACTTCTCGCCATAAAGCCTCCAGGACACTTCCGGCCAGCCTCTGGCCTTCCAAGGTGGCCGGATCGAGCCAGGCAAGCGCAGCCGCGGTGCCCAGGGCGTAGCGCTTGAGTACAACCCCCTGTGCTCAAACGCCATGTGCATTGTACCAACCAGCCGATCGTTCCAGTCCAGTTTACGTTCGTTGTCACGCGTGACATGCTCAATCATGTCCACCAGGAATGGGTTGGTCATGCGTTCGGGCAGATCGGCGGCAAAATCCCGGTATCTATCCGGCGTAAAGAGCGGATCGAGGCCGGCATACTTGTAGATTAGGTCTGGCTGATTGCCCTGGTTCAAAAGGTTATGTCACGGCAGTAGGTCGCCCAAATTGCTCAGAGCGCAGGTGGGGTGGAAGGGCGACCATCTCGTAGGATGCCAGGCTGCCCCAAGGTGACCATCCCGTCCAGGTTAAAGACGTGGCCAATAAAGCAGCATTTTGAGATGTGCAGGTTGCTCAACGCATCTCCTGGCCGCCAGTCACGTTGATCGCCTGACCGGTCATGTAGCTGGCCTGATCGGAGGCCAGGAAAGTCACGACATTACACACATCCGTATAGGTGCAACCGCGTTTCATCGGCACCTGATCGATATAGGTCTGGCGGACTTGCTCTTCGGTGATGCCCCGGTTGCGGGCGTACTGTTTGAACAGGGCATTTGGGCCTTCCGTCCAGAGCGGCGAGTCTAGCAGGTTACCCGGGCAAATGGCGTTGACACGCACGCCGTATTCGGCCAAATCAAGGGCAATGCTCTGGGTGAGGCCGATTCCGCCAAACTTGGAAGCAGCGTATGCCGAATTCTTGTAACTACCCTTCTTTCCGGATTTCGAGTTGATCTCCAGGATCACACCGCTCTTCTGGGCCTTCATGACCCGGGCAGCGTACTTGGCGCACAGGAAATAGCCAAACAGGTTGACATTCATGACTGAGCGCCATTTCTCGGCCGGGAATTTGGTGATCTCCTCGGCAATCAGGATGCCGGCGTTCGAGACCAGGATATCCAGACGTCCGAATTCTTGCACACAGCGGTTCACCATTGCCTCAACCTGGGCTTCATCGGTCACGTCTACCTTGACAGCGATGGCACGCCGGACGGTGGCAGTGATGATGCTCTGAGCAGTCTCAACCGCCTTCGGCTCGTTCACGTCGGCCACAACTACATGGCAGCCCTCTTCCGCCAGCCGGGCGCAGATGGCCTGTCCCAGCCCCTGCGCCCCACCGGTCACCAGGGCGATACGATCTTGCAAGAGTTTATCCATCTGAAGAGTCCTGTTTATATTATTTCCCCTCACCCCGAACCCTCTCCCGTTGGGAGAAGGGCAGGAGTGTGAGATAAAGACTATTTTCCGGCGATAAAATCTTCGGTCTTCAGGCGGGCGATATCGTCCGTGTACTGCTCGGCCGGGGACTTCATGAAGTAGGAAGATGGGGCCAGCAGGGCACCAGACAGGCCGCGATCCATGGCCAGCTTGGCGCAGCGTAACGCGTCGATAACCACACCGGCCGAGTTGGGGCTGTCCCACACTTCCAGCTTGCACTCCAGGTTCAGGGGTACATTACCGAAGGTGGTGC
>JBEKCT010000096.1:0-13173 GCA_050014715.1 Anaerolineales bacterium
GATGGGTGGATTTGCCCGTGGGCGGCGATCATCTGCAGCAGAGCCAGCCGGTTGGCTGGTCCATTGCCTTTCTGGGCTCGTTGGATACTCCCGATCAGCCCGAAGAGAGCTCCAACCATTTGGATTACGTCTTCTTGACTGGGTTGCATAAGCCGGATCATAACATATTTGCTTGCGTTAAGCAAGTTATTATATGGCTCGATCATTTTATTGCTCACATATTAAATCACTCTGCCCTCCCCAAAGAGCGGATGGCTGGGACGAGCTAGAAATCGCCCATGAATTAAAATGCGAGCCACCGTTTATGTGACAGTCACTGCCAATATACGAGAAGAGGGCTCATAATTCGAGAGAAGGAATTACCTGGATGATCTAACCCGCCGTCAAGCCACCAATAGAAATGCCAGAACATTGACAACCTCAAATGTCCTTCCCAGGAGCATAAACAACCCAACATTAAAAATCATACTCATTACCGTAAATGTAAACGAAGGAAGCTCTGATGAACAAGCGGGCTAGAAGAGGCATTAGGCAGTTTCCATAATACGCGGCCTTTCTATTGGGCTGGTTTTTTCCGGGTATGCCAAATATAAATCCAAATCCACTTGCTTTTAGACCCGTGGTTTTGGATATGTTTCATACCGAAGAGCTGGGGGAAAGAATCGGACGCAGGTTTTAGGAGCATATTGTTTATGGACCGGGCAAACAGACGATCCGGGAAGAATACCGCCTGAGCAAGAAACACGCAGAATTGCAGGATTGAGTTTGCTGTTGGTCAGAAGGGTAGCCTGGTAAGATAGGCTACCCTTCGATCTTATTTGTAAAACCAAGTCTTTTATTATTTAAGTGCTTGAGATAATTCTACTAATGCAGATTCCCTGCCTTTACGAGGACTGGACGTGGCAGATATTGGAAAAGTGGAAATCGAGATCGAAAGGATGAGACGGGTTGTCCAATTAAATCCACACAACGGGTTTGCAAGGGATACGTTAGGAACCCTCTATAAATCAGTTAACCGGTTTAAAGAGGCCATCCTTGCGTACCAGCAGGCAATATCAACCGATAGCACAAAGACATTCTATTATCATCATTTGGGACTTGCCTATGCCGCAGACGGCCGCGATGATGATCCGGTCAGCGCCCTCCAGAAGGTGGTTGAACTAGACCTCGGCCACAGCCTTGCACACGCAACGCTCGGTGGATACTATCGAAAGATGGGACTGGATGAACTTGCACAAAAACACATTGGTAAAGCTATGAAAAACATATATGACAGTGAAAATGAATACAACCGTGCATGTCTCAAAGCCATTTGCGGTCATGCGGACCAGGCGATCCAACGGCTTCAAGTCGCTCTGGAAAAGAAGCAGACCTATGTAGATTGGGTATTGCGTGATCCCGACCTTGATTTTATCCGACAAGATTCTCGCTTCAAACAGTTGATATCTGATTTCACGAGATAAATCTTTTTCATTTTGTCCCGTTTGGATCACAGATTTGACAAATCCCAAATCTCATGCATATCGTTGAAGTTGCCGCAAGGATAAAGGGGGAAAGTTTGAGCTCAAATCTTTGCGGCAATACAGCATGAATGGGTTGAATTATTTTATAAAGTAATTCGCTTATGCATCTTCAGAAGATTCGCCGATAAATCGAACGGCTAATAACGAACCAACGCTTGGAATTGCAATATAGACAGCGCAAGCCAACAGCATCACACCCGCCAGTAGGAACAATGGCGTCACACTCCAATGCAACATCGCGCCTGAAATCGCTTGCGAGAGCGGCATCAATCCCAAGCTGGCAAGCAGCATCATGCTCATCAGGCGTCCGAGCATTTCTTTTGGAGTACTACGCTGCAAACCTGTGATCAATAAAATGCCGATGAAGCCATTAAGCACTCCTAAGATGAACATATCCACAACCGCAACTCCAGTGACATGAATCCATACCATAGCGCCAAGTCCCATACCAAAGAAAGCATACATTACCACCATTAAGACTTTCATCAGTTTTTGCGACAACTTCGGTAGCACGCCAGAAAGTATGATACCCAGAAGACTGCCGCCCGCATAACCGGAGATGATCAAACCATACGCCGCGGCGCCTTCAGGGAAGCGCGTATTGGCAAGGTATGGCACGCCAACAATAATCGGTCCGCCAAATGCAAAGTTGGCAACCGCGATCAAAATAAACATGGCGCGCAAAGCCGGATCTTTGAACGTAAAAACGATTCCCTCACGAATAGATTCAAGCACGCCAACTGCTCCAGATTTTTGAGCCGAGGCAATCAGTTCTCCTCCGGTTCTCATCATCCACAATGTGATTACAGAAACAGCGAAGGTGAAGGCATCAAATGCCATCGCCAAAGTCACGCCGATTTTTACATCATGAAACGCGGCAATCATGACGCCAGCCGCGGCGGGTCCTACAAAACTGATCAGTCCTATACTTCCCTGCATCACTGAGTTTCCCGCTTGGAGATCTTCCGATGGAACAAGATGCGGCGTCATGGACAGTGCAGCCGGTTCGAATGCACCCGAAACAATTCCCCCGATGACGCTATAAACATAGATCATCCAAACCTGCAGAGTGCCGGTCAACACTTGAGCCGCGAGCAAAGCCGAAACGAGCAGTCGAATGAGATCAGAAATCAACATCACCTGGCGCGGGGAAATCCGATCCGTGATCGCGCCGCCAATCAACGTAAAGATCGCGCGCGGAATCCCACCAATTGCCAAGACTGCGCCGAGGGCAAATGGATCGCCTGTCATTTTCAAAACCAGCCACGACATGGCAATAAAATAGAATTGATCGCCCAGCAAGGATGTGCTTTGCCCAATCCAAAGAAGAAGGAAATCGCGAATCCCAAACACGCGTTTCATTGGATTAGAAACAACAGGTTGAATAGTTGATTGAGTCATAAAATCTCCGATCAGATTCGATTTATTCTTTTGGTTTTCTAAAAGACAAACAATATAAATCGCCGCCCGAAATGTCTTTCACGCACGCTTCCTACATTTCTGGCGGCAATAGATCAACTGGTGCAGTGATTGCGTGTGCGCGGTTGCCATACCACCCATCCATGACCGGAATGTTTTCATGCGTTGCGCCAGATCTTCATTTTCATCGCCAATGACAAACTTGGTTCCCGGTTTCGCCACGCGGATCATTTCACGAATCGGAAAGCACTTTCCGGTTTTCCGATTACGGTCAAAGCGGTATGGTGCTCCCAGGCGATGTATTTTTGGGCCTGGAACTCATCTGCGCCGACTTCATCTTTGCTATCCTGGATCACCCGTTCGACAAAATAGCGACCACACAATAGTTCACCCAGAAATTGCAATGGAGCCTCTGCCGCGTACGTTTTTTCATGATGCAATGTCATATCGCTTAGAAAGATAGCATTAAGAATACTCATTTACATATGGAGGTGGGAAATAGGGATGGTGGATGAACAAAAGGAGCATATTGCATTGAGTTATGGAGATGCAGGGGAAACCTCAAATGAAAGCTAGACTTACCGTCGAATCAAGCCATGTTGAAGGATGCATCTAGTGAACTGGGTTTCTTCCGTATCGAGCTAGAGAAACCTGATCCCCGGGCCTATTCGACCCGGGGATTGAGCATCAATCCAGGATCAGCTTGGCCCGCTTGAAGCGCGCCAGCGTGACCAGGATCAGGATCACATCCAGGAGCGTCAGACCGACCCCCGCACTGATCGCCAGACTGATCAAAGAAGTTTTGAGGATGAAAGGGGTAATCGTTGCAAGCAACGCGGGATCCAGCAGTGAGATAACCAGGATCGGGATGAGCAGGACGGCATTGGCAATAGTAAAAGTTTGCATGGCCTGCCGTACCGAGGCGGCCCGCAGCGAGACCAGCGCACCCAGCGAGGAAGACAGAGTCGAGATGAGAAGCACTAAAATCACAAGCCCCAGGGCGTTCGGTATCGGAAAGAGCAGCAGGCCAGCCTGTCCATCAACCAGGTTGACCGTCACCAGGCTCACGAGCATACAAAGGAAGGTGATTCCAGCACCGTAAAGGATCCCGGCCAGGATCTTACCGAACAGTATGGCCCGATCCGAAAGGCGACTGGCAAGCAGGGTTTCGAGTGTATGGCGCTCGCGTTCCCCGGCGAACGAATCCACCATGATCGTGCCGACCAGCATGAACGGCAGCCCCACACAGGGGAGCATGCTCAAAAGTGACTGGACCCATTCCTTGCCGGCATGCCAGGGCAGAAGGATCCCGAACACTGACAGCAAGATGATCAGTGTGAACAGATTGGTGCGGGATTGATCTTTGCGCAGGTAGGGAAGCTCCTTGATTTCCTTCATGGCGACGGTGAGTATATCGGTGATCATTTTGAATTTCCTTCTTCTTCAATCAGTGTAAGGAACAAGTCCTCCAGGCTGGCTTGACTTTTACGGGCTTCTTCGACATCTGCGCCGGATTCCACCAGCAGGCGGATCAGCGGCGCGCAGCGGACGCCAGGACGGAGTTCAAGGACAAGTTTCCCGTCTTCCTCGGCCACTTTCTGGACTTCCGGCCGGCTGCGCAGATCCGACAGCACTCCTGCGCCGAAGCTCTTTCCTGTTATCTCCAGGAGCGGTGCCTCGTTTTGTGCGCGCAGCTCATCCAGCGTACCGACCGCCACGAGCTTGCCTTTATTGATCACTCCCACCCTTTGGCAGAGCTTCTCGGCATCGGACAGGTTGTGCGTGTTCAGGAAGATGGTCACACCCTCGCGGGAGGCCAGGGCGGACAGATCGTCCCGCAGCGCTGCCGCTGCGATCGGATCGAGGCCTGCGGTTGGTTCGTCCAGGAAGACCAGTTCCGGCCGGTGGAAGAGGGTGCGTGCTACAGCCAGTTTTTGTTTCATGCCGCGGCTCCACAGCCCAACAGCCTCCTTGCGGCGCTCCCACAACCCCATATCAGTAAGAAGAGCCTGAATGCGCACCTTTCGATCGGCTTTTGGCATGTGCCAGACCTGCCCATAGAAATCCAGGTTGTCTTCGGCCGACAGACGCTCGTATAGTCCGTTAAACTCGAGCAGCGCCCCTGACCTGGCGCGGATCGCATCGGCGTGGGTGCGCGTGTCAAAACCCAAAACTTCGGCATGTCCGGCCGATAGCTCGATCAGGCCGAGCAGCAAGCGGATCGTGGTGGTCTTTCCAGCCCCATTTGGACCCAGAAAGCCGAAGATTGTGCCAACAGGGACTTCGAATGAGAGGTTGTCCACGGCCTGGACCGCACCGAACCGGCGGCTCAGAGATTCGGTTCGGATAGCACACGTGTTCATAAGTTTTCCATCCTAAGTATGCAATTGGGAATGACGAAGTTCATATGGTATTTTAGCCAGATGTCGGCAAGGGTCTCTTGTTCAACACATAATGGGTGTATTTGATCGCGTAGTGTATTCATAAGTTATCCTTTTTGCACAGTATAAAAAGCAGTGGTGAACTGAGTATCAAGGCAGGATGGAAAACCAGCGCAGGTCATCCGGCCGCCCGCATTGGCAGCCCCTCCCTGAGCGCAGCGAGGCGCGCTCGAACCGGGGGAAGATCAATGTTGGACTGTCTTTTCTATATGCAAGGATAAATTAGTTGTGTAAACTCAGTGTTAATGGACGGACAAATGGGTATCTTCCCAATTTGTCATCGCTTTCCCCCTTTATTCCACCGGCAGGCAAACGGTGAAGGTGGTCCCTTCGCCTAATTTGCTTTCGAGAGCGATCGTGCCCCTGTGCAGGTCTACAATCTTTTTGACGATCGAAAGACCCAGGCCGCTGCCTTCCGTTGCATGCGTACGCGCTTTATCAGCTTTGTAAAAGCGCTCAAAGACATGGATCTGATCTTCCGGCTTGATCCCGATGCCGCTGTCGGCAATGCTGCATTCGATTTTGTCGCCACGCAGACGCAGCGCCACTTTAATCAATCCACCCGGAGGTGTGAATTTGATGGCGTTATGAAGCAAATTGAGCCAGACCTGGCTCAACAGGTCCTCGTCTGCGGTGACGAAAACCTCCTTGAGGGCCACATCCAGCTCGATCTTCTTCTCTGACCACTGCGGCTCGCAAGTCAAAATGAGGCTGCGGACCTGCTTATCCAGCCGGTAACTGCGTGGTTTGAACTTGACCTGCTCCGCCTCCAGCGAAGCTAGTTTCAACAGATTATCCGCCAGCCTGGAGAGACGCATGCTCTCCATTTCAATGATTTCGAGATAATGCAGTCTCTCCTGTTCGCTCAGTGAAGCGCTCTTTAATGCCAGGGCAAAGCCACGGATGGATGTCAAAGGCGACTGGATCTCGTGGGACACATTGGAGACGAACTCCTGGCGCATATTTTCCATCTGGCCCAGTTCCGTGGCCATTTTATTGACACCGACCGCCAATCCACTGACTATGTCGTCCTCAGGTTTGCTTTCGAGCCGGATACTGAAGTCCCCCCTGGACATCCTTTCCATGGCCTGGATGATCGGAGCATAAGCTTTTGCCTGTTGCGCCTTAAAAAAACGGATGAAGAGACGACTAATTAAACTAGTGAAGATCAGGCCTAAAAAGGAGTTGACGATCTGAACCAACAGTGCGGGCGGATTCAGGTGCGCCACCCGGTAAAGGAACCCGGTCAGATAGAAGGCCACAGCAAACATAGCTGCGACCAGGGCCAAAACAAAGACTCTAAAAAGCTTTGGATAGTTTTTTACCATGGCTTCAACTCCAGGCGATAGCCCAACCCGCGTATCGTTGTGATTTTGAAGGCATGCTGCTCTTCCGGGAAACGCTCCCGCAGCCGGTTGATATGCACATCCAGGGTGCGGTCGTTGCCATGAAAATCATAGCCCCAGATGTCCTCGATCAACTGCTCACGCGCAAAGGTCCGGCCAGGGTAACTGGCCAGTTTGAAGAGCAGCTCGAACTCCTTGAGCGGCAGGGTCATTTCTTGTCCGTTGGCGGCCACATGGAATGTCTTGCGGTTCATCAGCAGTTGCCCTACCTGGACAGTTTGCGATGCAACAATCCGGTACCGTTTCAGCAGGGCATCGACGCGCGCCACCAGTTCCAGCGGCTCGAACGGTTTAACTAGGTAATCATCCGTTCCGAGCTCGAACCCCTTGAGCTTTTGGCTGGTCTCGCCCCGGGCCGTCAGCATCAGGATGGGCAGATCGTACGTTAGGCGAAGCTCCCGGCAAAGCTCCCATCCGTCCATTTTAGGCATCATGATGTCAATAATAAACAGGTCTACTTTGAGCGTATCCAGCTTTGCGAGCGCGTCCACCCCATCACAGGCTTGATAGGTTTCATGCCCGGCGTTGCGTAAAAATACGCCGGCAAGTTCGCGAATATGCGGATCATCATCTACTATCAATATTTTGCTCATTGATTTCTAAATCCATTTATAGCACCGCTAATCGATCATCCGGAACTCCTCAGCTGTAGCAAAGCAAAGATAATCCAATTCCATTAACAGAATATAAACGGGATTAATGTGAGTAGGAATAGCACTAATGGTTCCATAGCGCCTTTCGAATGAGGGTCGCCCGAACGCCAATCCGCACGATTATCTCCCCACCGGCTTGCGGACGGCGCGCATGATGATATCGGTGTACTTTTCTATCGTCTCCTGTGTGATCTCTGGCTCTCCCATCAGCCTGTTTAAAACAAGAAGGTATAGCAGAGGGCCGGCGATCAGGCTGGCTGCCATGGGCCAATCCAAGTCAGGGTCGATCTCCCCGGTAGCCTTCAGGTAATCGACGTACTCCCTGGACAGGCCAACGCGTGCATATATCTGGCTGTAAAAATCCCGTACCATCTCGGGGTGCTCTTGTGCCTCGCCGAGGAGCCGCATGAGGATAGTCCAAGTTACCGGGCGTTCTTGTAATATGGCGAAAAACTCGTTAAAAAACCTGACTACCGTCTCGCGCAGATCCCTTCCGGGCTGGGGCACCTCGAGGGATGAGCGCATGTCTTGCAGAGCCGCTGACACCAGTGCTTCTTTATTAATCCAACGCCGGTAGATGGTCGTCTTGCCCACCCCGGCGCGATCGGCTACCCCTTCGATGGACAGACCATCGAACCCCTGCTCCGCCAGCAGCTCCAGTGTGGCGTCCAGGATAGCCCGGCGCGATTTCTCACTGCGCGGCCTCCCCACCTTGCCGCTTCGCCCCGTACTGCCATCGTTTTCCATGGGTTCCTTTCGTTTTCCCGCAGCTCTCATTCTGCGAAAGAATATTCAGACTGCCTTCCCCAAAATTTTACTATAGGTTTCGAGATCAATCTGCAATTGATCAAATAAAGTCCTGGTGTCCCAATAGTTGTGAGTTTCGTATATTTGCCCTTGGTCGTTGACCCGCATAACAACGCAGACGGGCATTTTATACGATCGACCATTGGCCAACAGAGTGCCTATTTCCAGCTCTTCGGTAACCACTGTATCGCCCTGCGTAATCATGTTGACAACATGCATATTTATATCTGGAAAAGCCTTGCTCATATTATTGAGTGAGGCTTTGAAAACCTCTCTCGATGCAACATTGCCTTGTCCGAATAGTGGGTTATTCACTATAAGACTAGGAGCTACCAGGCTGGCCAGAGTCTCCAGATCCTGCTTATTCCCGGCTTCAAAAAACTTCCTAACTACCTCCTGAGCTTTTAAGTCATCAACCTGGTTCATTTAGCTTTCTCCTTTCAACACCTCTCGCAAAGCTGAAGCCATTGCCATATCGCCCTTAATCTTTAGCTTGCCCGTGACAAAAGCCATCTCTGCACTTAGCTTGCCAGTAAAGAAAGCTACCAAGTTATCATCTTTCATTGAGATGGTACAAGTGGCGTCAGGATTGTTACCGCCAGCCACGACATCCCCCGCCTGGTCAAAGTCAATATACCATTTGCCGCCTTTCGGACCGGTAATATCAAATTGGCAAACACCGTGCAGTTTCTGTGCAAGCTCAGGGTGAGCCTTGAGATTTCGAGCGACCTTCTCCTCAAGAATGATCTTTGGCGAAAAGTCACTCGTTGCTGTCGATGTAACTGCCTGCTCGTCACTATCGGCGTATTCCTGCGCCCCGAGCGCCCGCATTTTAGTGATGGTATCTGAGTATTCGCGTTCCTCCGCGAGCAGACCTTTAGAGTTCACCCGGTAGAATTTGGCAAATGTAACCTTAAAGGGGCGGCCCGAAGGAATAATAGTATGTCCGGCAAACTCGCCTTTTTCGCCCGGGTGTTTAATTTTAATCAGGCAGGTCACCTCGAGTTCGGCTCCTACCGTGTCACCCTTGGACATCATACTCAGGATCCTGGTCTTCATCTCTACGTCAGTGAGCATGTCAAGATATTGACGAATCGGCTCAATTCCCTTAACCGGCTCGGGAATAGACGGATCACTGCTTATAAAGTCTGGGTCTAACAGCTTTACAAGTGCATCCCAGTCATTGCGATCCTTAGCAGCAATGTATTTTTTCACAACTTCTTCCGGTTCTACTTTTGTCATAGTCTTCTCCTAAATTGAAACGGTCCATCATTTAGAATAATTGAGTAAATCGTTATCGTACCGTATTCTAGCACAAACAAATTAAATACGCAACAGTATCGTATATTAATTAAGGTTAACGTTCTATAAAATGATGGTTAATTTGACCGAATATCGAGTCGGCTTCAATAAGTTATTGGGTGGCCTTCCACTCGGAAGCTGCGGGTGGTAAGTTAGAATGGAATCTACTGAGTCTCTCTTTGATGATCCGGAAACTGACCTGCCCCCCAAAAACTGATCCAACTCATATATTAGGATCAGGAAAAGGAGATAGGTCAGCCAATAAGGAGTGAACACCCTAAGGGGTTCACATCCCCTTGAGGGCACCATATGGTCTATATGTTCCATACAATCCGCCCTGGACCAGGGCGGATTTGTTTTCACTTGACAAGCAGGTGAATAGGAGTAAAATGAGTGTTCGCTCATTATGATGAGTATTCGCTCATAAGGAGAACAATCTATGCCTGCCAACCCCAGCCTTGATGAACTACGCACCAATCTGCGCCGCACACAAATCCTGGAAGCCGCCACACGTGTTTTTGCAGAAAAAGGCTATCACCGCGCCACGACCAAGGATATTGCCCGGGCGGCTGGCATGGCCGAAGGCACCATCTATCTGTATTTCGAAAACAAGTCCGAACTATTGATCGCACTGATGGAGCATCTTGACCAGGCTACCACCCAGACACCCGATTTGAATGCTGGATTGGAGATGAGCCCGCGCGCCCTGCTCACCAAACGCCTGGAAGAAGACCTGGCGCAACTCGGTCCCAACTTTGATGTGCTGCTGGCAATTTTGCCTGAAGTGCTGGCCGACCCATTCTTGCGCCCGCAGTATTACCAGCGCCTGGTTGTCCCCGGACTGGAAGGTCTGGCTGGCCACTTGCAAATCCGCCAGGAACGCGGTGAAGTAAACATCGCTAACATCCCCATGGCGGTGCGGATTTTTATGGCTGCCATGCTGGGGATGGAGATGCTGCACATCCTGGGTGATGAGACAGTGCGTGAGGCTTGGAAGAACCCCGCTGACCTGGCCGAAAACATGGCACGGGTCTTGCTGGACGGATTGCAACCCATCCCGAGGTGATGCCATGAACGAATTGAATTTTATCTTCCCGTTTCATCATCCCGCCGCGCTGGAAACTGTCGGCGGAAAAGGCTTAAACCTGGTGCGCCTGACCCAGGCTGGGATGCCCGTACCGCCCGGGTTTGTTGTCTCGACGCTTGCCTACCAGTCTTTTCTGAAATTCAACCAGCTGGAGACTGTCCTTTCGACGGCTTTTGAGGCACTAAAGCGTGGGCAGCCATTGGCGGAAGTCTCCGCTAGTATCCGCAACGCGTTCGCAGCCGGCGAATTCCAGCCTGAACTGTCCGGGCAAATCACGGCTGCATATCGAGAGCTGGGCAAAGATGCGATCCCGGTCGCGGTGCGTTCCTCGGCCACTGCCGAAGACCTGGCCGAGGCCAGTTTCGCCGGGCAGCAGGATACTTTCCTGAACATCCGCGGCGAAAAAGACCTGCTGGATGCTGTGCGGAGCTGTTTTAGCAGCCTGTGGAGTGAACGAGCCATCGATTACCGCGCCCGTCAGGGGTTGGAGCCGCTTTCCGCTCAACTGGCAGTGGTAATCCAGCAGATGGTTTTTGCAGAAGCTGCGGGTGTGGCTTTCACTGCCAACCCCCTCAGTGGAGATTCGAACCAATTTGTCGTTGATGCCGCTTACGGGTTGGGCGAAGCCATTGTCAGCGGTCTGGTCACACCCGACCATATCGTCGTGGATAAACGCACAGGCAAGGTGCTGTCCTATTCTGTCTCTGAAAAAAACGACATGATTGTCGCCACGGAAAATGGTACGCGCGAACAGTCCGTGCCCTGGCCAAAGCGACGGGCGCGGGTGTTGGGCAACCGACAAATCGATGCCTTGTGCCGGTTGGGGCAGGCGATCGAAAAAGTCTATGGCCATCCGCAGGACCTGGAATGGTGCCTGGCGGGTGGCAAAATCTACATCGTACAGGCACGTTCGATCACTACCCTGCCCGCGAGTCCAGTCATTTGGGATGCGCCTGGCCAGGGCCAGTGGCTGCACGGCGGTGGCACATTCGAGATGATTACCGAGCCAATCAGCCCGCTGTTCGAGACTTTTCTGCTGCCAATATTTGTCGAAGCGATCATTCGCATGCTTGCAGAAATCGGTCTGGATGATGCGCTTCCGGAGGTGCCCTTCCGGGTGGTTAACGGCCATATTTACCTGCACATGCAACTGCGCCTGCGTCCCTGGCATCTGGCGGGCGTGATCAAGGATTTTGCTCTGCACTTGAACTCGATGCAGGACCAGGAAAGGGAGCAAACGCTGTACCGCGAAACGGTCATGGCACTGTGCCAATCGGCGGTCTCCGGGCATACTAGCGAGCAGATCCTGGCGCGGATGCATTCACTCGGGGAAGCCGGGATGCGCTACTGGCTGCAGATCATGAAGCTGGTGCAGGTAATTTATCGCCAGGAAAAAGCCTTTACCGATTTCTATACCCGGCGGGTATTCCGTTTGGGCGACCCTGAGCCGGAAATTTTTCTGCGTGGGCAGAAAATCAAATCATGGGAGGCGGAGTGCTCTACCTTTGACCTGGCACAATTGGCCCACAAAAATGGCGGGGCCGTTGAAGATGCGCTGCGCACCAACCCTGAGACTGCTCTCGCCGCGCTGAGCACTCTGCCGCGAGGGAGGGAATTTCTGTCCGCCCTGGAAACGCACCTGGCCCGACACGGGCACCAACTCGCATCGTTTGATTTGTCCCTGCCCACCCTGGCCGACGACCCGCGCCCGGTGTTGACCGCCATCCAGGCTTTTCTAAACGGAAAAGAGTCACCCTATATACGCCAGGAGCGTATGGCTGCCGAACGAGAACACGCAATTGCGACAACCATGAACCGGCTTTCGACTCGCGACCAGGAAACCTTCAAGAGGCTGTTGTCCATCGCCCAAAACGCTGCCCGGCTTCGGGAGGACGCTCTGTTCGACGTCGGCCTGGCCTGGACGCCCATGCGCCACTGCGCGCTGGAATTGGGCCGCCGTCTGGAGCAGGTAAACGTGATTACCAAAAGCACAGATGTTTTTTGGCTGAAGATTGATGAAATCAGCGCTGCATTATCCACGACATCATCACTGGCTGCCAGAGTCATCGAACGTCAGGCCAATGGTGATGTCTGGAACCAGGTGGATGCCCCCTATTTGCTGCCGGTGGGCAGCAAACCAGTCTTCTGGTGGAGGTGGATTTTCCCTACTCCTGAACTACAGCGTCACCCTGATGCCCACACACTGATCGGGCTGGGAGTCAGCCCCGGCAAAGTGACAGCCGTTGCTCGCGTCATCCATTCGCTAGCCGATATGCAGCAACTTAACCCTGGTGAGATCCTGGTAACCCGAACCACTACCCCCGCCTGGACTCCGCTTTTCGCACGCGCCGCTGGGCTGGTCACCGACCTGGGTGGGCCGCTGGCGCATGGCAGCATTGTCGCACGCGAGGTGGGCCTTCCAGCCGTGATGGGCACAGGCAATGCCACGCGCAAAATCCGCAGCGGTCAGGTCATTACAATATTAGGCAGCGATGGAAAGGTGGTCTTGTCTTGAGCTGTTGGTCTGTTTTCAAT
>JBEKCT010000097.1:0-13052 GCA_050014715.1 Anaerolineales bacterium
CTCTCTTGCTTCGTTGACTCATCATGTTCTCCTCCGGCAGCCAGAAATCTCTGCCGTAGGGTAACATCCTTTTTGATGCAACGACTTGACTTAGGGTAAGATTCTATTTGATGCAATGCGGGTCGTACGGAACAAGCGCTCGATGCAGTATAATCTGCCCGTTATGGTAGATATTTTTTCGCGTTGGAAAACCGGGCTTGCCCGCAGCAGCAAAGCCGCGTTTGGCCGGCTGGCCGGTATTTTTGGGGCGACGGACATTACCACAAATACTTGGGACCAGCTAGAAGCCCTGTTAATCCAGGCTGATTTGGGACTCGAGACTACTGAAGCAGTGATTGAATCACTTAAGCAAGAAGTCCGGAGCCAAGGTCTGACAAGATCGGCTGATCTGCGCGATTTAATGGAAGCTGAGCTGCTTTCCCGCCTGGATGTCGTTCCATCGCTGGAATGGCGGGTTCGACCGAGTGTAATCTTACTGGTTGGCGTAAACGGTTCCGGCAAGACCACCACGGCTGCCAAGCTGGGCCGTCATTTTGCCGACCAAGGCAAGCGTGTGCTTCTGGTGGCAGCGGATACCTTCCGAGCGGCTGCAGTGGACCAGTTGCAGGTCTGGGCAGAACGACTGGATATCCCGATCCTAGCTGGTCAGATGGGTTCCGATCCGGGCGCCGTAGTCTATGATGGGATACAATCTGCGCTGGCTAAGGGAGCCGATGTGGTATTGGTGGATACTGCCGGGCGTTTGCACACACGTTATAATTTGATGGAAGAACTCAAGAAAGTGCAACGCGTGGCCGGTAAAGCACTGGCCGGCGCTCCCCACGCAGTCTGGCTGGTGCTAGATGCCACCACCGGGCAAAATGCCCTGGTACAAGCGCGCGCTTTCAAAGAGGCGGTTGGGGTGACAGGTGTGATCCTGGCAAAGCTGGATTCTTCGGCGCGCGGTGGGATGGCTTTTGCAATACAACGCGAACTGGGTCTTCCCATCCTTTTTGCCGGCTTGGGCGAAAAGGCTGAAGATCTGACTCCATTTGATCCGAATGCTTTCATAAAAGGAATCCTTGCGGATTAAGCGAACACCGCAGGAAAATGATGAATAGAAGGGACGACTGAAATGCAGGATTTGCTTGAACGGTTACAAACAGCCGGGGACTTACTTCGACAGCTCATGGAGCGTCTTTGACTTACCCGGCAAAGAATTTCAACTCGCTGCACTCGAAAAAGAAATAAATACCCCGGAATTTTGGAATGATCCAAGCCATGCACAGCAAGTGAGCAAGGAAGCAGCCGGACTGCGCGAACAGATAGAAAGCTGGCAAGATTTTGAACGCGGCTTGAAGGATGCCATAGAACTAGCCAGCCTGGACGACGAAACCTTGCGCAATGAATTAGAAACAGAAATCGCTTCTATCGAATCCGAATTGAATAGAAGCTCGTTCACGGCGATGCTCTCAGAGCCTTACGACGCTGAGGATGCCCTACTGGCCATCCATGCCGGAGCGGGTGGCACAGATTCGCAGGATTGGGCTGCCATGCTCCTGCGCATGTATCTACGTTGGGCCGAACAGCAGGGTTATAGCACGGAGATTTGGGATATGACCGAGGGCGAAGAGGCCGGGATTAAATCTGTCACTGTGGCAATTAACGGTAAATATGCATTCGGCTATTTGCGCTCGGAAAAAGGCGTCCACCGGTTGGTGCGACTTTCCCCATTTGACTCGGCCCACCGACGGCATACCTCTTTTGCACTGGTGGAGGTGCTTCCGCAAATCGCCTTTGATAATCCCGAAGTGCCAATTGATCCAGCGGATATTAAGGTGGATGTATTCAGATCATCCGGGGCAGGAGGTCAAAATGTCCAGAAGAATGCCACTGCCATCCGGATAACCCACATTCCGACCGGGATCGTCGTTACATGCCAGAATGAACGTTCTCAAACGCAAAACCGCGAATTCGCCATGCGGATTTTACGCGGGCGCTTATTGGAGATAAAGAAAGCAGAAAAGGATGAGGAAATAGCCTTACTGCGTGGTGAATATACCAAAGCTGAATGGGGCAGCCAGATCCGATCGTATGTGCTGCATCCCTATCAGATGGTTAAAGATCACCGAACTGAATACGAGACTGGCAATACCCAAGCGGTACTTGACGGCGATCTGGGCGATTTCATGAACGCTTATTTGAGGCGCGGAAAAGAGACAGTCAAGCGTGCTCAACTTGAATAAAACGCCATATCCTATGATTTAAACAAAGAGGACCTATGAAAATTGGATTGCAAATTCCTAATTTTACCTGGCCTGGCGGACCGGGTGGTATCGCCGCCAAACTGGCGGAAATCGCAAAAGCTGCAGACGAAGGGAACTTCGCCAGCCTTTGGGTGATGGACCACTTCTTCCAGATTGGCGGTCGCAACCCTCAGTCTGGCCTGGGCCCGGCTGAAGATGAAATGTTGGAAGGTTACAGTGTCCTTTCTTATCTGGCAGGCATCACAAAAAACGTAAAGCTGGGCACCATGGTCACCGGAGTGGTTTACAGACATCCGGGAGTTTTGGTAAAGACGGTGACAACTTTGGATGTGATTTCCAAAGGGCGTGCCTATCTGGGTATCGGTGCGGCCTGGAATGAGCGAGAAGCATTGGGACTGGGCATTCCCTTCCCACCGGTGGCCGAGAGGTTCGAGCGTCTGGAAGAAACATTGCAGATCGTTCTCCAAATGTGGTCCGGCCAGCGCACACCTTACCAAGGTAAGTATTACAAGCTCGTCGAGACTCTGAACAGTCCACAGCCACTGACCCGGCCTCACCCGCCAATATTGATCGGTGGTTCTGGCGAAAAGAAAACACTCCGTATGGTTGCCCAATATGGTGATGCCTGCAACCTGTTTGCGGGAGCAGGTGTCGATGTGGTAAGTCAAAAACTGGATGTCTTGAAACGGCACTGCGAGTTGCTGGGAAGGGACTATGCCACGATCGAAAAGACAACACTTGGCACAGCCTGGCTGGCGCCAGGGCATATGAGCACAGGGGAGGTAATCGCCATGTGCCGCAGCCTGGCCGACGCCGGCATTCAGCACGCGATTTTCAACATGCCCAATGTCCACGATATATCGCCCCTGGAGGCTTTCGGCAAGGACGTCATTCCTGCCGTAGCTGCACTATAGTCTGTCACTATAGGTCTGTCAATATAGGCTGTCAATATAGGCTTGACGCTCCTACACTTCATGCTATAATCAGCCCGCTTAACCCAAAAATATTGTTTATCTCAATCTTCCGCCTGGTTGAGATATTATAATAATTATGGTAATAACGATTGATGCGTTATTACACTTTCGAAGGAGTAAGAATGCCCCCTCAACCAAAGCGAAAACTTTCCAAAGGCCGGCGTGACCGGCGCCGCGCGCACGATGCCCTGGAAGCCGCCAATCTGGTAGCATGCACCAATTGTGGTACCATGATCCTACCGCATATCGTTTGTCCCAACTGTGGCTTCTACAAGGGCCGGGAGGTCATTGCGGTAAAGAAAGCTGACAAGAAAAAATAGAGGAACACACTGACGGGCTGTGGAAACAGCCCGTAGTTTTTTCAGGAATTCAAATACAGAACACTGGCGTGACATTCTTTGAGGAATTTGGAAGCTTTTTTGGTGACCATTTACTCAGCTGATTACTGCCTCAACAAGCTGTGCGGGAGGTTCCGATGAATTTGAGTCAAATAGCGTGTTCCATCCCTTCTTCACCAACGGTAGCCTTGAATGAGGAAGCTCGTCTATTACATGAAAAGGGGGAACCGGTCATCCACCTCGGCATCGGTGAGCCAAAAAACAAAACGCCGATCGCGGCCATTCTAGGATCGGCCGCCAAACTAAACAGCGGGGATGTGAAATATGAGCCTACGGATGGTACTCCATCGCTTAAGAAAGCAGTTATTCTCTATACAGAGGAGAATTATGACCGGGTGGTTGGTCCGCAGAATGTCATCATTTCTGATGGGGCCAAGCAGTCGCTCTGGAACGTTCTTTTCGCGCTATTGAATCCACAAGAGGAAGTGATCGTCCTGGCACCGTACTGGGTCAGTTATCCTGAAATGATCCGTATGGTAGGGGGGATCCCGGTCATAGTTACTCCTGAAGACGGCTCATTTGTCCCATCCTTCGAAGAGATCGAACGCGCTGTCAGCTCCAATACAAAAGGAATCATTGTCAACAGCCCAAACAACCCTTCCGGTGCGGTTTACCCAGAAGAACTGATCGCCAGGATAGTAGAGCTGTGTGAAAGCAAGGGCATCTATATGATCTGTGATGATATTTATCACAGGTTGGTCTTTGATGGGAAAGTGGCAATTCCGGCATATCGATTTTCCAACAAGGATGTTGAAAATTCCAAGATTGTAGCGATCAATGGCGTGGCAAAGTTGTATGGGATGACAGGTTTCCGGATCGGTTGGGTGGTCGCCCAGCGAAAGCTGGTGGAAATCCTGACCAATATCCAATCCCAGACGACGACCTGTGTATCCCCGGTCATGCAGGCGGCTGCGGAAGGGGCTTTGACCGGCATACAGTCCAATGTTGAAGCATTACGATTGAGCATGCAGAACAACCGTGACGTTTTGATGCAGGAATTGCGCTCATTTAACGGTGTGCGCTGCTTTAAGCCACAAGGGACTTTTTATGCCATGCCGGATTTCCGTGCCTATTGCGGCAATGGGTTGGTAAAAAATTCAGTGGAGCTTGCAAAGTTTTTGTTAAAGAAGGCGCTGGTCGTTACGGTACCTGGTAAGGAATTTGGCATGGAAGGATATCTGCGCCTGAGCTATTCCGGGACTGCCAATGAATTAACAGAAGGCCTGGACAGGATGAAATGGGCGCTTGATCCCAAAGCTCCACCTGAGATCTATATCGGGGACCGCAAGATCGTTCGAGATTGGATTTAATTGCCCAAGGAGATGGCCATGAGCAATATCTATAACATTAAGACTCCTGCTGAAGGACAGGCTGCTTCCATTCGAGGGGATTATGGACTGGATAACCTGGGATTTACCAATTTACGCATGGCCTACTGGAATCTACCCATGGAAGCTCTGTACGAAGAGAGTATCTTCCGTGGCGAAGCGAACATCTCCCGCATGGGTCCCCTGGTCGTTAATACCGGAAAACACACCGCCAGGGCTGCCAGCGACAAGTTTGTGGTCCGTGAAGCCACAACAGAAGAAAACATCTGGTGGGGGCAGTATAACAAGCCTTTCGAAGCGGAGAAATTCGATGCATTGTTCGCCAGGATGCAGGGATATTTTCAAGGACGGGATGTTTTTGTTCAGGATTGCTTCGGGGGGGCGGATCCGGGCAACCGTCTGCCCATCCGGATCATTACCGAACTGGCCTGGCACAGCCTGTTTGTCCGGAACATGTTCATTAAGCCACAAACTGCGGAGGAATACCGCCGGCATGTGCCGGAGTTCACGATCATCTGTGCGCCCGGGTTCAAGGCTTCACCACAGATCGATCAGACACCCTCCGAGACCTACATCGTGCTCAATTTTGCCAAGAAAATGTGCATTATTGGCAATACCGCGTATGCAGGAGAGATCAAGAAGTCCATATTTACCTTGTTGAATTACCTGTTGCCTTTGAATGGAGTGATGACCATGCATTGTTCGGCGAATACAGGCAAGCAGGGTGATGTGGCTTTGTTCTTTGGCCTATCCGGAACAGGCAAAACGACGCTTTCTGCAGACCCAGATCGCGGTCTGATCGGTGATGATGAGCACGGCTGGAACGATACCGGGGTCTTCAATTTTGAAGATGGTTGCTACGCCAAAGTAATTGAACTGTCTGCAACGGCCGAACCGCAAATCTATGCCTGTACTCATCGCTTTGGTACCATCCTGGAAAATGTCATCTGGGATCCGGTCAGCCGGGCGATCGACCTGGATGATGATTCCTTGACCGAGAATACGCGTGCATCCTATCCGCTCGATTTTATCGATAATGCAATATTGGATAAACGCGGCGGGCACCCCAGGAATGTAATTTTCCTGACCTGTGACGCCTCCGGTGTGATGCCTCCGCTCTCCAGGTTGAGCGTTGAACAGGCCATGTACCATTTTATCTCCGGTTATACCTCCAAAATTGCGGGAACGGAGATCGGCCTGCGGGATGAACCAGAGATCACGTTCAGCGCCTGCTTCGGAGGACCGTTCATGGTGCATCGCCCGGCTTTTTATGCCGAGCTATTGCGCCGGAAGATCGAACGTTTCGAAGCCAAGTGCTGGCTGGTCAATACTGGCTGGGTGGGCGGCCCGTATGGGGTTGGCCAGCGCATCAGCATCAAGCACACCCGCAATTTATTGAACGCCATTTTGAATGGTGCGTTGAAAGATGTTGAATATTACACTGACCCGGTGTTTGGCTTCCAGGTCCCTAAGACCTGCCCGGGTGTGCCTGAAGATGTGCTCTACCCGGCGCGTGCCTGGCAAAATGAAGATGACTACTGGAAGAAATACATGCAATTGGCATTCCGATTTATAAATAATATGAAGAAATTCGAAGAGGATACTCCAAAGGAAGTCATTGCGGGAGGACCGAAAATTTAGAGAACAGGTTTTTATTAAGAGCGTTAGACGATTGCTCCCCCGGCTTTCCAAAAAATGCCGGGGGCTTTTCTATTGAAAAAGAATGATTCATTGAGAATACCGTATGCATGGAATTAAACGGGAGCTTTGTCATGAGGAATAGAGCAGATTGTGCCTAGCTGAAATCCCATTTATGGATATAATAGCAGCTTGATTTGTGAAATTGTGAACTTGTACGCTCTTGGCGTGGAAATCAATCTTAATTCAGGAGTATGATAGTGAACAGAGAAGCGATCAACAAGCTTATGCGACCCAAATCGGTTGCAGTAGTGGGAGCGTCGTCTCAACCGGGGAAAATTGGTTATACCGTACTTGAAAATCTATTAAAAGGTGGATACAAAGGAAAGATTTATCCGATCAATCCAACAGCAACTGAAATATTAAGCCTACCAGTGTTCCCGTCTGTGTCGGTTTTGCCCGAATCGGTTGATCTAGCCATCATTACCGTCCCGGTCAAATTTGCGAACCAGGTTGCCGAGGAATGCGGACAAAAAGGTATTAAGGCACTCAGCGTCATTACTTCAGGTTACAGCGAAGTAGGGCGCCATGACCTGGAAGATGAATTAATCGCCATTGCACACAAATATGGGATGTGCGTTCTAGGTCCGAACATTGTTGGTTCACTGTCCAATTCGGATAAGTTGAATGCTTCCTTCGGACCATTTCTTCCATTTAAAGGTTCGGCAACCTTGATTACCCAGTCTGGCGCGTTGTTGATTGCCATGGATGCCATCACATATACCCGCAAGGTTGGGTTCGACAAGATGATTTCTATTGGCAATATGGCGGATGTGGACTTCGCCGACCTGATTGATTGGTTGGAAGAGGATGAGAATACGGCCTGTACCTGCCTCTATATTGAAGGAATAAAGGATGGCCGCAAGTTCATCGAGGCCTGCCGTAAGGCGAAGAAACCAGTCATTGCCCTCAAAGCGGGCACTTCGACGCACGGCGCGGCGGCAGCCGCTTCGCATACCGGTTCGCTGGCTGGATCCGCCAAGGTCTATAATGCGGCGTTCCAGCAGGCCGGTGTTGTTCAGGCTTCAGATCTGAATAACCTGTTTGATCGAACCCTGGCGCTCTCGCTCATGCCCCCGTTAAAAGGCACCAACGTATTGCTGGTCACCAATGGCGGCGGTGTGGGCGTGCTGGCCACGGATGCGGCAGAAAAATTTGGCATCCCGTTGAAATTTGCTCCACCAGATGTACAAGAGGAGCTCAGGAAGCACATGCCAGATTTTGGTTCGGCCAAGAACCCGGTTGACATGACCGGTATGGCCGGGAACGATTGGTATTATGAAACCGTCAAATACGCCTATGCCCACCCCTGGACGGATGGCTTGGTGGCGTTATATTGCGAGACAGCCATCACGAATCCCGTTGAAATCGCTCAGGCTGTCAAGCGTGCGATCGACGAAAGCGGTGTGAAGGGGAAACCTGTGGCTGTTTCCATGGTGGGAGGCACGCGCTGCGAAAAAGCGATGGCCTGGTTGGTGGAGAATGGCATACCGGCCTACGGACCCCCAGACCAGGCTATGAACGCAATGGCTGCGTTGAGCGAGCTTTATCGCATCCAATCCATGCTGGATAAGACCGTAGTGGCCTCAGACCCGGTTCGGGCTGCCAAGGCAGCCGCGATCATCTTGGTTGCACGCACAGAGGGCCGGACCGCTCTAACGGAAACCGAGGCGAAACAGATTTTCGCTGCCTACGGTTTACCGATTGCCCAGACCAGCCTGGCGAAATCTGAAGATGAGGCAGTTGATCTCGCCAAAAAGATCGGATTCCCTGTAGTAATGAAAATCATCTCCCCGGATATCGTTCATAAATCAGATGCTAAGGGAGTAAAGGTAAATATTAAGGATGCTGCCGGTGTACGTGAAGCCTATAAGACCATCCTTGAGAATGCAAAGGTCTATAAGGCTGATGCGAAAATTCACGGTATTGCCGTTCAGGAAATGGCCCCCTCGGGCACCGAAGTGATTGTTGGCTCAGTTAACGATCCCACCTTTGGCCCGACGGTCATGTTTGGCCTAGGCGGCATTTTCGTTGAGGTGCTCAAGGATGTCACTTTCCGAGTTGCCCCGGTTAATAAATCCCAGATCGAGCAGATGTTGACAGAAATCCGTGGCGCCCCTATGTTGAAAGGTGTACGAGGCGAATTGCCCCGTGACCGTAAAGCTTTGGTGGACGTGCTCTACCAATATGCGATAATGATTTCTGATCTGTCCGATGAAGTCTCGGAGACAGATGCCAACCCAATCCTTGTCTACGAAGAAGGCAAAGGAGTCAAGGTTGTGGATGCAAGGATCATCTTGAAGAAGAAAGAAACAATTGATCCGGTTAAGGCATCCATCCTGGATGGAACCGAGGCTGTTGCATCCGCAAGATAAAAGGGGTTAATAAACCTTAAAAAGAGAAAGAAAATATTATTAAGAACATATAAAACTGGCGGTCGAATGGCCGCCAGTTTGCATTATTACAGATTGTCTTTGAGAACAACCTATCAGATGATGGCAATAGATGTGGGCATGCTGGCAACGATCCAGCCGATTGTGGGGGGCCAGGTATGTGATCAGCCCGGAGGAAGGGAATAATCATATTCTTTCCGATTGGTATTAAGATGCCCCCGCTAAACATAGAGGAGAACACCCCGAGTTTGATCTATTAATAAGGCTGTGTGAGCACCATTCGAAAATTGCGATTTACAAGGCAGAATGAAATAATGGGCATAAACAAAGAATTTTATTCATCCTTTGGAACATCTTCCGGCTCTTTCTCTTCCTTGTCTGTTTTTACCTGCCATGGCTTGAACTGGGCGACAAGCCGCCCGGGAATGCGCCCCTGGATCAAGACCCCTTTACGTTCATTCTCGAGCCGATCCACCTGGCCAAACTCGTGGAATAAAGATATGAGTTGTCCCTGCTGGTAGGGCAAACGAACCAGCGTTGGGGTGAGCGTCTCATAGAGGCCGTTGTGTATCCGTACGAGAAGATCGCCAATCCCATCGCCGGTTCGAGCAGATATGGCGACGGCTTGCGGAAAATGTTCCACCACACGGCGAGCAGATTCAGGATCCGAGAGGCGATCAATCTTATTCAGTACAGTGATAATGGGGACATGACTTGCGTTTATTTCTTCCAATGTTTGTTGGACAGATTCTGCCTGGTTCATGGCATTTGGATGGGAAATATCCACCACATGAAGCAGCAAATCGGACTCCGCGATTTCTTCCAAGGTTGCATGAAAAGCGGCAACCAGCGTGGTAGGTAGTTTTTGAATAAAGCCTACCGTATCTGTTAAGAGTGCCTGATAACCACCCGGCAACTCTACACGTCGTGTGGTAGGATCAAGCGTCGCAAATAATTGGTCTGCCACATAAACATCTGCATTCGTCACACGGTTTAGCAAGGTGGATTTTCCGGCATTGGTATACCCAACCAGGGATATAGTTGGGATGCGGCTGCGTTTCCTTTGGGCGCGGTATCTCATTCTATGCGCGCGGACTTTTTCGAGTTCCTCTTTAATGTGGGCAATCTCATGGCGAATAGAGCGTCGATCCACTTCCAATTGTGTTTCACCTGGACCACGCAAACCTACACCGCCCACCGAACCAGATCGTCCTCCGCCGCCACCTGCTTGCCGTTCGAGATGAGTCCATTGACCGGTCAGGCGAGGAAGATAGTATTCATACTGTGCCAATTTGACTTGCAATTGGCCTTCGCGGGTGCGAGCATGCTGCGCGAAAATATCCAGGATAAGCGCAGTACGGTCGAGAATGCGGACTGATTCGCCCAGGTGCTCCTGTAATTCCCGCTGGTGACGAGGAGAAAGTTCATCGTCGAATATGATCACCTGTGCCAGTGTTTCCTCAGCTAATGCTTTGAGTTCCTCCACCTTTCCTGAACCGATAAACGTTACAGCATTCGGACGGGCCATTTTCTGAGTCGTTTCGCCAACCACTTCCAGGCCGGCCGTGTCAGCCAAAAGGGAGAGTTCTGCCAGAGAATCCTCAAGAGTTAGCAGCTGAGAGTGACCAAATACTTCTACTCCGACCAGAAACGTACGTTCTCGTGGCGAGGCGGTCGGTTTAGGATTTTTTTGAGGCATATAGGTTTATTCTATTTCTTTTCAGATTTATATTTCAATTCAAGGAGTTTGGCAAAATTTCAATCGGGGAGGAGCGAAACATTTATGGTAAGGAGCAGTTGAGCATGAATGGTACTTTTCATGGTGCCGATTGGATTCCACCTAAAAGACTCGTATGCGTTCCCCAAAGATGCCTTTTGCAAATGGTTAAACCAGTCTCGGCCCACCAACCTTGAACTTGATCTTTCCACTCGAATACAACGACAGCTTGATTTTACCCCCATCTGGTGTAAATTTGATGGCATTGTTTACGATATTTCGGAAGGCTGAATATGAACGCTTCGGATTTCGTAATATCTGATCAACGCGAAAAAATGTAAGCGTGGTTACCACAATTACGTAATTAGATTAGCGAGAGTAATCTATTTCAGTTTCGTCAACCAAGTACCCAATGTCTTTCCGACGATTTCAAGGCTTTTAGGCGAGACCTTGTCTGGAGTATCGCCAGCAGTATGCCAATAAGGATAATCGAAGTCTATTATATCCACCGCCGGGATGCCGTCTTTCAGAAAGGGTGTATGGTCGTCCTCCATGCTGTACTTGATAGAAGGGATAAACTCCTGGCCAAATCCGAGCTGGGCTGCCTGTCCCCATATTTCGGACATAAGGGCTATATTGGAGTTCTGTTCCATGTAAATATCAAGATTTGCATCACCGACCATATCCAAAATAATCGCTGCCCTTGGGCGAAAAGTCAAAGAGGCGACAAAGGCCTGGGAACCCATGATCCAATCACGTCCAGCAATCCCACCATCATCTTCTGCATCAAAAAAAACCAGCCAGGTCGGCAAGCTGTTTTTTGGCAGGGTTCGTGCCAATTCCAGTAACACTGCCACTCCAGAGGCTCCATCGTTTGCGCCTGGCACCGGCGCATTGCGCCCCGGACCTGGATCCTGGTCGGCGAGCATGCGACTGTCATAGTGAGCTCCCAGGATGATTTGTGGTGTTTGATCAGAGCGCGAAGCGATAATATTTTGAATGGCGAATCCCTGCCAGTGGGTAGACTGTACCTGGGATTGCCATCCTGCTTTGTGAAGCTGATTCTGGATATATGTGATTGTCTCGGCGTGAGCAAGTGAATCTGGAACCCTCGGGCCAAAAGCGACCTGAGCAAGCACGTCTTGATAAGCACGCTGGCCATTATATTGGAAGGAGTGGGGGATTAGTAACAAAACTTCCCAAAAGGCCAAGCTGATCGAAAGAGCGCCGAGAATGATCAAAACAGGTATACGGTATTTGCGTATAACCATCATAAAATTCCGGTCCTGGATAAGAATACTTCCATATCATTTTGGGCGCGTTCCATAAAATGCCCGGCGCGTTCGCGTTTATCCATGCGTTTGGCCGAAGAGAGGGTGGGCAGGATGCCGAAATTAGCCTTCATTGGCTGAAAATCCCTCATGGCAGCATGAGTAATATAATGAATTAGCGCCCCAATCATCGTTGTTTCTGGAAAAACAATTGATTCTGTTCCATGCAAAAGATGTGCAGCGTTTATCCCTGCCAAGAGACCGGTGGCGATATTACCCATATAGCCTTCCACGCCGGTTAATTGGCCAGCAAAGAACAAATCCGGCCGACCGCGAAATTGCAAGGTGGGGAGAAGCAAAATGGGGGCTGCCAGGAAGGTGTTCCTATGCATTTGTCCGTATCTTGCGAATTCGGCCATTTCCAATCCAGGAACCTTGCGAAAAATACGCGTCTGCTCGCTAAAAGTGAGGTTAGTCTGAAAACCCACCAAATTATAAAGACTACCTGCGAGATTGTCCTGTCGCAATTGGACAATTGCATGCGGCCAACGGCCTGTGTTTGGGTCAACCAGGCCGGTTGGTCGCATTGGTCCAAAGGCCAGTGCCTGGCGGCCACGGTGGGCAATAATTTCCACAGGCAGGCAACCTTCAAAAAATTGTTTTGTTCCTGCGTTAATTCCTTGCTCAATTTCTGTTTCGAATGAATGCAACAAGATCCGTTCACCGGATAACAGCCCTTCCACAAATGAATCATATTCTTCCTCTGTTAAAGGACAGTTAATATAGTCGCCATCATCGTTCTCCATGGCGTTATACCGTGAGCCACGAAAGGCGACTTTCATATTTATCGAATCCGCAGTCACAATTGGGGCAATTGCGTCAAAGAAATATAATTGATTTTCACCGGTTAAGGTAGCAATGGATTGGGATAACTTGTCGGAGGTTAGTGGACCGGTTGCAATAATAGCAGGGCCTTGTGGTATTTTTGAAATTTCTGTGCGGAAGATTTCAATATTTGGATGAGATG